>CAKNIZ010000033.1 GCA_930980855.1 uncultured Clostridium sp. | reverse complement strand
TTGGGCAAGTTTTTTATTGTCTTTATTTTTTCTAACTTGCATAAATTTTTGTTGATATGTTCTCCTATATTCTCCCATAGCCTTATTTTGTTTTAATCTCTCTGTATAAGATTGAAAAGCACCTAAATCTCTACAAGGTTTTGAACTTTCTTTTGGGTAATCACAATAAATTTCATCTACTTTTGAAGTTGGGATAAAGTACATTCCACAATTTTGACATTTTTTAATTGGATAATTAGGTGTTTTTGAAAGTTCTTCAAGTATAGCATAGCAAATACTTGATAAATCTGTACTTTTGTGTGTATCACTCATTGAAAGCACCATATTTTTTTCTTTTAATGTATCTAATAAATCATATTCGCTGTTTTTTCCAATTTCTTGATATTTTCTTGAATAACTATCTCTCATAATAAAGTCATTTTTATAATATGTATATAATTTACCCATTCTTTTTATTAGATAAACTGCAAATCGTTCAACATATGTATATTTTTCCAATCTACTATCATTATCTAAATTATAAATATATGTAACTGCTTTTATTAGTTCTTGTTGTAAGTCAATTAAATTTTCTTGTAAATCTTTAAATATTTTAGTAGTTGCTTTTAAATAGTTTTCATCACTTCCATAATTGTTACTTAATTCAAATTTATAATTTTTATCTAAATCTTTTAATATTTCAAATCCATAAGCATAAAAGAAAGTTTTGTTAGCCATTTCGTAGTTAGATAAATTAGCATTTAAAAATCTTAAAAGCATAAGACCTAATTTTTCATAAAAAGGAAAATAAATACTAGCAGGGTGTTTCAATCCATTGTCTGTTTTTTCTGTTTCCTTATAATACACATCTCTTAATTTATTTTCTGTATCTAAATGATAATCAGCTTTATAAAAATATAAAGGTGTAGCATAATATTCTTTTTTAGTTTCGGTATTAAACCAAAAGTAGAAATCGTCAAAAAAGGTTACTTCTGGTAGTTCCATAACTTTTATATCTCCCTTCTAAAAATAAAATTTTATCAAAAATAATAAACAATCAAAAAAAAATAATAAATTGTTATTGACATTCTATATTTATTATACTATAATACTAATATAATTACAATACTTTTTTCGAAACTAATTGCTAAAAGTTGTAGATAAAAAATTCACTAAATAATTGGAAAGGTTGGTAATAATAATGAGTTCAAGGTTTTAAACAAACTATTAACAACACAGTAAAGTAATTTTTTATTGTTTATTTTTTGTTTTTATAGTGGGTGTGAAATTGTAGTTTGTTGAAATAGAGAAATTGTAAAAGAATGGAGGTGTTAAAAATAAAAACAAAATCAAATGGCAAAGATACGAAAGACAAAATAATTGAATTATTCTTTACAGAACATTTAAGACCAGTAGATATATCAAAGAAATTAAAAGTTGGTATGCCATATATAACGAAAATAATTCAAAAAGATTTAAGATATATTGAAGAAAAAGAGGCAAGGAAGTTAGAAAGCAAAGAAAAGAATAAAATTCAAAAACGAATGTATGCACAAAATAAAAGAAAAAAAGAAAAGCAAGAAAAACAAGAATATCAAAAATTATTAGTACAGATAAATAGAGATAATGAATATTTATCTACTAAAAAGAAAGAAAATGATTTACAATTTGCAAACTGGAATAGAAGTGCTTATGAATATGACAAAGATAGTAGTGATTTAGTATTAAAGGATGATCTAAATACTGGATTTAATGTTGCAAAAAGAGTTAGTAATATTGTAAATTCAAATACAATAAAGAGTAATAAAATATATGTTTAATGGTATGCTTTGAAGAAATCAAGGTGTATTTTTTTTGCTCTAATTTTTTAGAAAGGGGTATTAGAAAGATGAATTTATTTATCAAAAATTTTGGGAAATATATTGAATAGCAGTAGGTTGAAAGTTTATATATAACTGAATTATAACCATAAATAGCTATTCAAGGAAAGGAATAGGTATTTATATGAAACAAGAATATAAGATAAAAGAAGTATTTGATGAAAATGCAAAAACAATACAAGAAAAGTTACAAGAAACATTTATAAATTATTTAATAGAGAAAGTTAATAAATAGTTGCATAGGCTAGTAAATGTATATTTTCATATATTTATTAGCCTAAATTTGTAAAATACAGTTGAAATATTTTTGTATAGATTGTATAATTCAGTTGTAAATTGGATAGGAGGAAACCTATTGTTATTAGAAAGAGAGGTTTAAATGATAACAATAGCAAATCCTGAAAAATATATAGCAGGGTTATATGAAAGATTATCCAATGAAAATATTGAAGTCGGTAATGGAGAAGTAATAGTAACAAACGAAGATGAGCGAGAAAGCGGAAGTATCAGCACACAAAAACTATTTTTGAAAAACTTTTGTAAAGACAATAACATACGAATATATGATGATTACACAGATGACGGAGTTTCTGGAGCAACTTTCGACAGACCGGACTTTAATAGAATGATAAAGGACATTGAAAATAAGAAAATCAATTTAGTAATAGTAAAAGACTTATCTAGGTTTGGAAGATTATCAAGTAAAATATCGTACTATTTAGAAGAGTTTTTTATTGAAAAAGGTGTAAGATTTATAGCGGTAACAGATGATATAGACACAGGGCATATTGAAACATCAGAAGAAATGGTGCAATTTAAGGCATTTTTCAATGAATGGTTTTTACGAGATACATCAAGAAAAGTAAGAAATGGAAAGAGAACAAGAGCAAAAGAAGGAAAAGTAATGACAACATATCCTACTTATGGCTATAAAAAAGATCCATTAGATTA
>CAKNIZ010000032.1 GCA_930980855.1 uncultured Clostridium sp. | reverse complement strand
TAAACTTATGTAAACATAGAGAAGAAACTATGCTTTTTAGACGAACCTAAAAGGTGTAGTTTTTTTGTGTTTAAAAATTACTATAATAGAAGGGAAGGCAAATGTATGAAAAAAATCAAAAATAAAAAGTTAATAGTAGGAATTGTAGCAATAATACTTTTAATAACAATAGTTTCAACTGTTGTAATACACAATATTAATACGAATAACCAAATAAAGGAAAACGAATACTTAGTGGAAATTACCTAAATAATTCCAGTGCGGGCATTTTTAACTCATTTAGTGACAACGGTGGTGGATATTATGTTTATAGTTTTCGCATAGTGCTCAGTGGAACAAGTATGTAAGAATGAGACGAAATAAATAAAAACTTATTGCCATTTCAAAAACAGTATAGTAAAATATAACTATGTAAAAGAAATGGAAGTGAGAATATGAAAAAGTTACCATATGGAATAAGCAATTATGAGGAACTAATAGAAGAAGGATATTATTACATAGATAAAACAATGTACATAGAAAAGCTCGAAAGTTTAGCAGAAAAAAGGATAATCTTTTTAAGACCAAGAAAATTTGGAAAAACGTTATTCACAAGCACGTTAGAAAACTACTACGACATAAAAAAAGAACAAAAATTTCAATCACTATTTGGAGAAACATATATAGGAAAAAATCCTACAAAATTAAAAAATAGTTACTATATATTAAAATTTAATTTCTCAGGAATAGATACAAGTAATACAGAAACAACAATAAATGGATTTAAAAGTAAAGTAATATCATCAATAAAAATGTTTGTTGAAAAGTATGAGCTAGATTTTTACATAAATGAAGAGGACGAGCCAGAAAATATATTAGATAATTTAATAAAAGCTTTTAATATTCAGAAATCTGAACAAAAAATATATGTAATAATAGATGAATATGACCATTTTGCAAATGAACTATTAGGTTTTAATACAGATCAATTCAAAAACTTAGTATCGAAAAATGGGAAAGTACGAAAATGGTATGAAATATTAAAAGAAGGAACAGAAAGTGTAGTAGATAGAATATTCATAACAGGAGTAGCGCCAATAACACTAGATAGTTTAACATCCGGATTTAACATAAGCTCAGATAAAACTCAAGATGAAAGATTTAATGAGATGATGGGATTTACAGTTAATGAATTGAAAGAGCTTATGACAAGGCAGGGAATAACAAAAGAAGAGCAGGAAAAACTATTACCAATAATGAAAGAAAATTATGATGGATATAAATTTGCAGTATATGGAAAAGAAAAAATGTATAATTCAAATATGTGTCTATACTTTTTGAATAGTTATACAGAATTAAAAAGAATACCGGAAAGAATAATAGACGTAAATATAGCAAGTGATTACAGCAAATTAGGAAAAATGCTAGACTTATGCAAAGGAGAAGAACGAGAAAAAGTAATAGAAAAAACAGTATCAGGAGAAGGAATAGTAAGTGAAATAAGAGAAAAATTTAATCCAGCAATAGAATTCACAGAAACAGATTTAGTATCAATGCTATTTTACTTAGGATATTTAACAATAGATGGAGAAGAAGTAGGATATCCAATACTAAAAATACCTAATAATGTAATGAAAGAAATATATTCAGACTACTTTTTAAGAATCCTTAGAGATGAAACAAAAGTAGATATAGGGGAAAACTATACAGAAATAGCAAGAGAATTAGCAATAGAAGGAAAAATAGATAAAGCAATTGAATTATTAGGAAAATACCTAAAAAATCTATCAAATAGAGATTATATAAAATTTGATGAGAAATATGTAAAATTAATATTCTATTGTATAGTAATGAACTTAAAAATATATAGAGTAAAATCAGAAATGGAAGTACAAAGAAAATACCCAGACATATTATTAATACCAAGAGATATAAGTAAAAACTACAAAGGAATAATGATAGAATTTAAGTATTTAAAAAAAGAAGAAAAAGATAGATTAAAAGAAAAACAAGAAGAAGCTAAAAAACAAATAAAAGAATATATGAATTTTGAAGAAATAAAAGAACTAAAAAATTTAAATAGCTATACAGTAATAGCAGTAAACGATGAATTATATATAGAAAAAATAATATAATATGTAAAAGAAAGGAAAAAAGCGCATATGAAGAACGCTAAAACCCTTGAGGCTGTATATATATATATATATCGTAAGATTTAATGAGATAAACTTATGTAAACATAGAAAAGAAACTATGCTTTTTAGACGAACCTAAAATGCGTAGTTTTTTTGTGTTTAAAAATTATATAATAGAAGGGAAGGCAAATATATGAAGAAAATCAAAAACAAGAAGTTAATAGTAGGAATTGTAGCAATAATACTTTTAATTGCAATAGTTTCAACTGTTGTAATACACAATATTAATACGAATAACCAACTAAAAGAAAACCAATATTTACAAGGAGAAAATGCAAATTCAAGCTTAATAGCAAATAACATAAAAAAGGGAATAACTATAGGAGGAATAACTGGAACTTTGGAATCATTAGATACATCAGACGCAAATGCAAGACCAGAAGATATACTAGAAGGAAAAACAGCATATGTAAATGGAGTAAAAATAACAGGAACATGGAAAGAACCAGTTGAGTTTAGTACAAATTATGGAAGAATAGAAGTAATATGGATAGACCAACAAAATAAAGTAATAGAAAAACCATTATCCCCAGAAAGTTCATTGCAAGGAATGACGCCAGTAAAATGGAATGGAACAACAGAAAGTACAGCAAAAGCAGATAACTCAGATGGGTGGTATAATTATGTATCAGGAACTGGAACAGAAGATAACTTAAACAGTCATTGGGCAAATGCAAAAGATAGCAAAGGAAGTTATTTTGTATGGGTACCAAGATATGCATATAGAATAGTATATTATGCAGATAAAAATAGTGATATAGAAACTGGATATTATGACGGAAGAGGAATGGTAAATAATCAAGGAAAATTGCAAAATAATTTAAAATTAGAAGAAGGAATAGAAACAGTAGAAAATAATGGAAAAAGTTATATAGTCCATCCAGCATTTGAAACAAATTTAGATTTAGGAGGATGGTCAGGAGACTTAGCCGGAATATGGGTAGGAAAATATGAAACATCAGGTTCAGGAAGTGATATGAAAATAGTACCAAATGCAGATTCAATAACTGACCAGACAATAGGAACATTTTATAATTATGGATATAATTACGATAGAACAAAAGAAAGTCATCTAATGAAGAATAGTGAATGGGGAGCAGTAGCATATTTAACCCACAGCCAATACGGAAGAAATGGGAATGAGATATATATAAATAATGACAGAGATACAACAGGCAACAGTGGAGGAAGTGTAGGCGCAAGTTCAGATGGACCAAAATATGAATATAATACTCCAGAAGGACAAAAAGCAAGTAGTACCGGAAATATATATGGAATATATGATTTATCTGGAGGATGCTGGGAATATGTAGCAGCATTTGATAATGCCTCAAATGCATTAAGTTATGGAAATACATTTGCAAGTATAAATGGGCAAAGTACAAAATACAAAACAGCATATACAAATGGAACAGATACAAATTCAGGAGAAAAAATATATGAAATAGGAAAAACAGGAGACGCAACAAAAGAAGTATATTTAGGAAGTAGTAGTAGAAACTGGAACGACGATTATTCATATATATTGTACTCAAGTGCACCATTTTTTACACGTGGAAGTGGTTATGATGGTGGTTCTGGTGCAGGTGTGTTCTATTCAGGAGCACACAGTGGCGAGGGATATGCAGGACACAGTTTTCGCATCGTACTTGGTGGAGTTGAAATTTGAGTAGAGTATGTAAAAAATTTTGTGTAAACTAGAAAATACCTTTTATGATATAATAA
>CAKNIZ010000031.1 GCA_930980855.1 uncultured Clostridium sp. | reverse complement strand
TAAAGGATTAGAAAAAAGAATAAAAAAATTGCCTACATTTACTTGACACATACATAACTAAGGAATTCCTTAATAAAGTATTGAATTTTATAAAAAACAATGATACACTATTAAGGAATTCCTTAATAAAATTACTATTAAAATATTTATAGTAGTTTTATACTGCAATATTTTTTTAGAATTTGAGTTTGTATTTTTAGATAAGTTTCATCTCAACAGTACTATATAACAAATAATCATTGCTGGTATTATAGAAATCAGCTAATTTTCACAATAATTCTAAAGGAATATTTCTTTTATTAAATTTATAATAAGAATATGTAACTTGAGAAGTATAATGCACAAATTATAAGAAAACTAAAAAAATTATAAAATAATACAAAATGTTTAACGATATTTAAAAAATATTGTTATATGATAAATTTATAACAAGAGAAAAGGAGAAAAATATGAAAAAATTTAGAAAAAATCAAGGAATTACACTAATTGCGTTGGTCGTTACTTTAATAGTATTATTAATATTGGCAGCATTAGCAATTAATCTTACGATAGGAGATAATGGAATATTAACGAGAGGGCAAGAGGCAAAGAACAAAACCGAACAGGCAAGTGAAGATGAACTAAGAAAATTAACGCAGTTAGAAGCTGCTACACATTTTGAAGATTATGAATATATAGATAATAGTACAGGTGAAGAAAAAACAGTAACAATACCAGCTGAATGTGCAGTATCACAAGTAGAAGGAGAGAATACATTAGAAAATGGTTTAGTAATTATTGATGCTAGTGGAAATGAATGGGTATGGATAGAAGTGCCAAAGAGTGAAATGCCAGAAGGATTAACATTTGCAGAGGAAGCAGATTATACAACACTAGAAGTAGCTTTACAAACATATGTAAGCGATTACAGACAAGGAAATTGTAGAGATATATGGTATTCAGAAGAACAACATGGATTTTTAAATAAAAATGAATATGAGGAATTAAAAAACAAGATGCTAAAAAGTATATATGACAATGCAGGTTTTTTTATTGGAAGATATGAAACAGGAACTAGAATGCAACGTACATCAAGTGAAGATATAGAAAGTGAGGCAATTATTCAAAAAAATGTATATCCATATAATTATATAACATGTAAACAAGCACAAGAATTGTCAGAAGGGCTAGCTGTGGAGGGAAAGACAAGCAGTTTATTGTTTGGAATTCAAGGTGATTTAGTATTAAAATATATTGAAAATAATTCAAGTATAACAAAAAGTGAAATAATTTCAGATTCTACTTCATGGGGAAATTATAAAAATTCACAATTTGATGTAAGCAAAGGAAAATATACTTTGACTCCTGATGTAGCAAATTCATGGCTAGAAATACAATCAGGATACTTAAAGGAGAGTAATGTAAGTGCTTTATTTACAACAGGAGTGACAGAAAGAAATAAAATACAAAACATTTATGATTTTGCTGGAAACGTATGGGAATGGACGTTGGAGTATGCTGCGGCTTCTTTTAGTCCGTGTGCTTTTCGTGGAGGAGGCTACAATTCTAATGGTAATGAAAATTCAGCCAAGAAACGTCTAGGTACAAATGTAAATGATGCGGGATTAGTAGGATTCAGAACTTGTTTATATTGATGATAAATAAAAAATAATCCGATTTTTACAAAATTTCGAAAAAATTACTTTATTATTACAAAAAAATATAGTATAAATATATTGAGCGGTATCCAAGAAACTTTCGAAGCCTTGGGTCATTTTTTTATAAGGAGTAATAATGAAGGAATATAGATTAAATGAAGAACTAATATAAGAGAGTAATAGTTTGAAATAAAAAAGGCACATTAAATAAAACTATTGCTATTTAATAGTAATAGTTTTTAATGTGTTAATGATATCTCGATCACAGGTTTTAATTTAAATTTTGGGATTTAGGATATGGTTTAATCTCATCAGTTAAACCTAAAATATAATCAGTTGACGTATCATAAAAGGATGCTAACTTTATTAAATGATCTACTTGAATTGTATTTTTTCCACATTCTATTTGTGAATAACTATTTTGCTGTATGCCTAATAGCTCGGCTATTTCAATTTGTTTTTTATCATTATCTTCTCTTAATTCTCTAATTCTAAACAATATAATCCACTCCTAAAAAGATTTTATAATATCTTTGCAGGAGATATTGACTTTTATCTTTAACAATGATATAAAAAATACAATATCTTTACTGAAGATATAATGTTCCATAATAACTTAATTATGGCTAGCTTGTTGGAACACTCAAGATTGATAAATTTATAACAAGAGAAAAGGAGAAAAAGTTTATGAAAAAATTTAGAAGAAATCAAGGAATTACACTAATTTCGTTAGTTGTTACTTTAATAGTATTATTAATATTAGCAGCAGTAGCAATTAATCTTACGATAGGAGATAATGGAATATTAACGAGAGGGCAAGAGGCAAAGGATAAAACAGAACAGGCAGAAAAAGATGAAAAAGAAAAATTAGGAGATATGGAAGATACAATAAATGACTATGCAACAGGGATAACACTAGAACAGGTAACAGACGAAAATCCAGGAGTATTAGAAGGTACTGGAACAGATGACGACCCTTATACTATAAATAGTATAGAAGATTTAGTAGTGTTTGCAAGTAATGTAAGAGAAGGAACAACTTATGAGGGGCAAACAGTAAAATTAGGGCTAAGCTTAGATTTTAATTCAAATAAATCATATATAGAACCATTAAGAACAAATTATGGAGAATATGGATATGATGGAGAATTAAAAACATTACTGACATCAGGAGAGGGATTTAAACCAATAGGAACAGAAAGTTCTTTAGAAGCTGAAGAAGAGGTAAATACATTTAAGGGAACTTTTGATGGAAATAATAATGTAATTTATAGACTATATATAGATAGAGATATAACATATAATGGAGAAGAATATAAAGAATATAAATTAGGCTTGTTTGGATATAATGAGGGAACAATAAGAAATTTAGGAATAGTAGATAACAATATAAAAGCAGAAAAAATATCTGGTAACTGTAATGTATTTGTAGGAGCAATAGTTGGACAAAATCAAGGAACAATAGAAAATTGTTATAATCAAGGAAATATTTCGAATAATTTTATAATTGGTGGAATATCAGGAAGAAATAATGGAACAATAACATATTGTTATAATTTAGGAGATATATCTGGAAGTACAGGAGCCGTAGGAGGAATATCAGGAGATTCACTAGAAGGCAACTTTAGTTTTTGTTATAATAAAGGAACATTAAAAGGAAATGGATCAATTGCAGGAATTTCTACATCATCAAACTCAATTAATAGTTGTTATAATAATGGAAAAATTGTTTCTGAATCTACTAATGAAGTTTTCATAAGTGGAATAGGGTTTGGAACTAGTGGAGTTACTAACTGTTATAATACTGGAGAAATAAATGTTACAAATGATAATAGTGCTTATGTTAGTGGTATTACAGGAACATATCAATCCTGTACAATAAAAAATTGTTATAATACAGGAAAAATATCAATGGATTCAAAAAAAAATGAAAGCAATGAACAAAGAATAGCAGGAATCGCTTCCATAGGTAATAATATTGAAAATTGTTATAATTTAGGTGAAATAAAAGTAACAACAAACTCTACCTTAATATCTATTGGAGGAATAGAAGCAGTGGCATATATCGAAAGCATAAAAAATTCATGTAATAGTGGAAAAATCCAGATAGAAAGTGAAGCAAATGTAGAAAAAATAGGAGCAATAATAGGCGATAACACCTACGGAGGTGCTCCATCAGCATTAAATAATTGTATATGGCAAAAAGGCTCATATTCAAAAGGTATAGGTTTAGGAAGTGGAGATGCACTAGAAGTAGAAGAAAAAAATATGCCATCGGTTTTATCTATCATAAATAAAGAAAATAGTTTTAAAGAGGATACAAATAATATAAATAATGGATATCCTATATTAAATTGGCAGTAAAAATTCAAAACATAGTTTATTATTTGAAAAAATAAAGTTTTAATTAAATAAATATTCATATAATATTAATGTCAAGTTAGTATAAACTTTTAGTAGGGAAAAATTAAGAAATAAATTGAATAAGAGAT
>CAKNIZ010000030.1 GCA_930980855.1 uncultured Clostridium sp. | reverse complement strand
TCTATCAATTTCATAAAAGGTAAAATCGATTTACACAAAAAACTTTACACTCTCGTGAACTACGTTGGCGATTTCAATGCTAATAATCTGCATAATGCAAATGTACAAAAAATAAAATTAAGTAAAAAAGAAGAGATAAACGGTCTTATAACGATAAGCTACAAGGTCGTTTATTTTTATGCAATAATTTATAAGAAAAGCAAATAATTTTTAAACGCATATATATGATAAATGTTACAAAAACATTACAAAAACCAAAAAATATTGAAAAAAATCTCATGGCTAGATATAATAATCATGAAAAAGTGTAAAATAAATACAAGAAAATAAAAAAGTAGGAGGAAAAATGAAAAATAAAGAATCCGGAATAACGCTAATAAGTTTAGCAGTAACAATACTAGTCATGATAATCCTAGCGGCAGTGGGGATAAATCTAGGATTAGGAGATGGAGGAATAGTAGGGCAAACTCAAAATGCAATAAACCAATATCAAAATGCAACAGACCAAGAACAAGATTCAGTAAACGACTTAGTCGATGATTTAAATGAAGCAATAAATTCAGGAGAAACCGGAGGCGGAGATAGTGGAAACGGAGCAATCAAAGAAAAACCAAGTATAGATATTGCAGGGTGGAATGATGTTGGAGGTTTAGTAACAATAACTGTAAATGGAAGTTATACAACAGAATATAAAATAGGCAATGAAGAATGGACAACATATCCTAACACAGTAATAGAAGTACCAAATGGTTCAACAATATATGCAAGATATAAAGATAATGAAGGAAATACCAGTCAAACTGTAAGTAGGATAATAAAAGATAGTACACCACCAAGATTAACTGCACAATTAACAGAAACAACATCATCTACAGCAACAGTAAAAGCATCAGCAACAGATGATGAAATGGGAATGCCAAATCCTATAGTGTATATGTACTATATAAAAACTCAAGATAGTAATAGCTATGAATATAAAGGGCAAAATACAACCGGAGAATATAAATTCACGGACTTAAGTAGCTCAACAACCTATGAAATGATGATAACAGCAAAAGATTTAGCAGGAAATACCGGAAGTATAAAAATAAATACAGAAACTGGAGTCGAAGAAGCACCAGACTTAATAGTAGGAACAAACATATTCTTTACTTTAAATCCAAGCGAACCAACAAATCAAAATGTAGATGTAACAATAAGAACTTCAGGAATAGAATCAGATTACTATATCGAATATAGTGTAAATAATCAAAATGACTATTCAAGATATACAAATGCAATACCAATGGAATCAAACGGAAGAGTATATGCAAGAGTAACAAATGGAAGTCAAATAAGTAATGCAGTATATGTAGATGTAACAAATATAGATAAACAAGAACCTACAATAAATGTCCAAGTAACTAACACAACAGATAATTCAATAACAATAAAAGCAACAGCAACAGATGAAGGATTAGGAATGCCAAGTCCTATAGTATACAAATATTATATAAGAGAAAAAGGAGTAGGAGAATATCAATATAAAGGAGAAGATTCTACTGGACAATGTAACTTTACAGGATTAAGCGATGGAAAAATATATGACATAAGGGTTACTGCTGAAGATAAAGTTGGAAATGAAGGAAAAGGTGAGATACAAGCACAAACGAATGTAACATTACCACCAGAACTAGTAGTTGATGAAAACATATCATTTACACTAAATCCAACTACACCAACAAATGGAACAGTAAATGTAACAATAGCGACAACAGGAGTTAACAGTAAATTCTATATTGAATACAGTATAAATAATGAAAACAATTATACAAGATATTCAGGACCTGTACCAATGGAATCAAACGGAAGGGTATATGCGAGAGTAACAGATGGAACACACAATAGTAACTCAGTATATGTAGATGTAACAAATATAGACAAAGATGATCCAACAGGAACATTGAATATATCAAATGTAAGCACAAAGGCAATGACAGCCACAGTATCTGGAGTAACAGATACTGGGCTGGGAATGCCAAGTCCGGTGCAATATAGCTTTTATATAAGAAAAGACAGTGAAAGTTATGGAGCAGCTGTTTACACAGGAACACAAACAAGCTATCAATTTACAGAATTAGATCATGATACAACATATGAAGTAAAAGTAACATTCAAAGATTTAGCAGGAAATGAGGCAGAATTAACAAAAACGCAAAAAACAGAAAAGGTACCAGATTTAAATGACACAAATACAACATTCACATTGAGTGAAACAAAAATAACAAATAAGCCAATAACAGTAACAATAAATTGCACAGCAAGCACTGGATACACATTGCAATATAGTACAGATGGAAGTTCATATCAAAACTATACAGAACCGATAACTATAGATAAAAATACAAAAGTATATGCAAGATTGTGGGATGATAGAAATAGTACAGGAAACTTTGGGGGAGCTGCTTCTACAGATATAACAAACATAGATACAACTTTATCAGACTTAGAAGTACTAATAAAAAGAGATGAGTTTGTAGATACAAATACACCAGTAACAGATGAAAACGGAAATAAAATAACAATACCAGAGGGATTCAAACCAAAAGATGATGCTACAACAGTAGACGGAGGAGTAGTAGTAGAAGATAAAAATGGAAACCAATTTGTATGGATACCAGTAGGACAATTAAAACTACCAGGTGGCTCAACTGTAACAATAGATTATGATAGATATGCATATTCAAATTGGAAGACAAATGGAACAGACTCAGCAACAGGAAGTATAAAAATACAAACTACAGAAAGTGAAACAGAATACTTTGCAGAAGCATTAAATCAAAGTGAAAAAGATAGCGCAGTGAATAATGGAGGATTCTACCTAGGAAGATATGAAGCAGGAACAACACAAGAAAGAACATCAGCAACAGGAACAAGTGACCCATTACAAATAAAACAAAATTCAAATATATATAACTGGGTAACATATACAGAAGCAAGAACATTAGCACAAGGAATGTACACAAGTACAAATTATACAAGTAGTTTAACAAGTAGTTACGCATGGGATACAGCGCTAAAATTCTTAGAACAAACCGGAAATACAAGTTATTTAACAAATAGTACACAAGGAAACTATTATAATACACAGCATGGAGGAAAATCACAAACAAATGCAAATGTATTATTAACAGCAGGAGAAACACAAAAAGTAAATAACTTATATGACTTGGGTGGAAATGTATATGAATGGACAACAGAACAATACTCAAATGCAGAAGCAGGAAGAGTATCAAGAGGAGGATTCTTTGGATTTAACTCACAAGATGAACCAGTTATAGGAAGACTAAGTTCATCAAATACAGCAGATTCAGCAATAGGATTCAGAGTAGCATTATTTATAGGACAAGTATCAAGACCAACCTCAACATTAAAACTAGCAAGAGACAATCAAACACAATTTGACAAAACAACGGAACTAGAAGATGATGTAGGAAGAACATTGGTAGTACCAAATGGATTTAAAGTATCAACTGATTCAAATACAGTAATAGATGAAGGAGCAGTAATAGAAGAAGTAGGAACAGGAAACCAATTTGTATGGGTACCAGTAGATGACCCAAGTACAATGTTCGAAGAAAAAACAGCAACATTAACAGAAGTGGATACAACGACTAATGTATATAGTAAATTAAGAGTAAGAAACGGAGATTCATATGTACCGGGAGCCCCAGGAACAAGTGAAATAAGGGAGCCAGATGTATTAAGTAGTTATGATACAGATTCACAATATTATAAAGACATATTAGGATTTGACAGTACAAAAGCCATGGCAGATAGTATGGTAGCAGAATATAAAGCTATGAGCAATAGTGTTAAAAAATATCATGGATTCTATATAGGAAGATATGAACTAACCGGAACAGTAGCAAATCCAACAGTAAAAGCTGGAGATGTTCTAACAAACTCATCAAGCGAAGCAGGTAATTGGTACGGATTATATAAAGCATGTCAAAATGTAATAAAAAATAACACAGATGTAAAAGGTACAATGATATATGGATGCCAGTGGGATGAAACAATGAGTTGGATAAGTAGAAATGGATATAATACAAATACAGATTCAAGCGCATGGGGAAATTACAGTGGTTCACCAATAAATACGGGCTCAAATACAAAATACAAAGCAAATGAAATATTTGACCTTGCAGGAAATTATTTTGACTGGACACAAGAAGCGTACGAAAATGACTATGATTTTAGAATTTTTAGAGGAGGTCACTGCTACCTTTCTGGCTCAGAATATCCTGCTGCAGACCGTTACTACAGCCTCCCAGAGAGTAATAATGAGAGCAGTACAGCCCGTGTCACACTTTATATCTCGTAGCAACACAATAATAACCAAAGATAAAAAATATCTATCAAAAGAAAGGAAAAACATGTATCAAATAATATGTAAAAGTGAATTTCAAACAAAAGAATACGCGAAAAAATTAGCAGAAAATTTAAAATGTGGAGATGTACTAGTCTTATCAGGAGAATTAGGAGCAGGAAAAACAAAATTTGTTGAAGGGCTTCTTAATTACTTTGATCTTCAAGATGAAATATCAAGCCCAACATACACAATAGTAAACGAATACAAAAATGACAAAATAAATATATATCATTTTGATTTGTATAGATTAGGAGATATATATGAATTTGAAAATATTGGAGGAGAAGAATACTTTTCAAAGGGTATTTGTATATTTGAGTGGGGAGAGATCATAGAAGATATTTTACCAAATGACTATATTAAAATATCTTTTACAAAATCAGAAGAAAATCCAGAATATAGAATTTTAAATATAGAAACATTTGGAGAAAAATTTAATAATATTAATTTTGGAGAAATATATAATACTTTACAGTAGACATCTAAACTCATGCTTCCCTGCTGAAACTCGTTTTCGGCAGGGAAGTTTCTTATAGTGCAAAAATAAATGAGTCTGCTTTTGTTCTTGCTATTGTAAAATCAATTTATTTATGTTAATATTTTAGATAAAAGAAAGGAAAAATATGAAAGATAAAAAATACATTAGAAATTTTAGTATAATAGCACATATAGACCATGGAAAATCAACATTAGCAGATAGATTGATTGAAATGACAGGAGTTCTAACAAAAAGAGAAATGTCAGAACAAGTACTAGATAATATGGACATCGAAAAAGAAAGAGGAATTACAATTAAGTCACAAGCAATCAGAATGAAATATAATGCCAAAGATGGGAATACATATGAATTAAATCTAATAGATACACCTGGACATGTAGACTTCAATTATGAAGTTTCAAGAAGCTTGGCAGCATGTGAAGGAGCCATATTAGTAGTAGATAGTACACAAGGAGTAGAAGCACAAACTTTAGCTAATGTATATTTAGCAATAGATAATAATCTAGAAGTAGTACCTGTAATAAACAAAATAGACCTTCCAAGTGCAAGACCTGACGAAGTAAAAGAAGAAATAGAAAACATAATAGGAATTCCAGCTATGGATAGTCCTTGTATTTCAGCAAAAACAGGGCTAAATGTAGAAGAAGTATTAGAAAAAATAGTATCAGATATACCTGCACCAACTGGAGATGAAAATGCTCCACTTAAAGCATTAATCTTTGATTCAATCTATAATGATTATAAAGGAGCGTTAGCTTATGTCAGAATTAAAGATGGCACAGTAAAAGTAGGAGACGAAATAAAACTAATGTCATCTGGAAAAAACTTTTTAGTTACAGAAGTAGGATATTTTGAACCAGGAAGATATGAAGTGACTGATGAACTTAGTGCAGGTGAAGTTGGATATATTGCCGCAAGTATAAAAAGCCTATCAGATATAAGAGTTGGCGATACAATCACCAATAATCAAAATCCAGCCAAAGAACCACTTCCAGGATATCAAAAAGTAAATCCAATGGTGTATTGTGGATTGTATCCTATGGATGGAAGCGATTACGAAAACTTGAAAGTTGCACTAGAAAAGTTACAATTAAATGATGCTGCATTAGAATATGAGCCAGAAACATCAAATGCTTTAGGTTCGGGATTTAGGTGTGGATTTTTAGGATTATTGCATCTAGAAATAATAGAAGAAAGACTAGATAGAGAATTTGATTTAAGTTTAATTACAACAGCACCATCAGTTATATATAAAGTGTATAAAACAGATGGAGAAATGATGGAAATATATAATCCAACAGACCTTCCAGAACCAGCTAAAATAAGTAGAATAGAAGAGCCCTATGTTGAAGCTAGTATAATGGTACCAAAAGATTTTGTCGGAAATGTAATGGGACTTTGTCAAGATAGAAGAGGCATATATATAGATATGCAATATTTAGATGAAAATAGAGTAACATTAAAATATGAATTACCATTAAATGAAATAATATATGACTTTTTCGACACATTAAAATCTAAAACAAAAGGATATGCTTCACTTGATTATTACCTAAAAGAATATAAAGAATCAGATTTAGTAAAACTAGATATATATGTAAATAATGAACCAGTAGATGCTCTATCTTTTATAGTGCATAGGTCAAATGCATACAATAGAGGAAGAACATTAGCAGAAAGATTAAAAGAGGAAATTCCAAGACAATTATTTACAATACCAATACAAGCAGCAATTGGAGGACAAATAATTGCAAGAGAAACAATCTCTGCATTAAGAAAAGATGTTTTAGCAAAATGCTATGGAGGAGATATAACAAGAAAGAAAAAACTACTTGAAAAACAAAAAAGAGGTAAAAAGCGTATGAGAGAGTTTGGAAATGTAGAAATTCCTCAAGAAGCATTTTTGAATGTGCTAAAAGCAGATAATAAAGAATAGAAAGGTATAATAATGGAAGAAAATCAAATAGAAGGAAGAAATAGTGTAATAGAATTATTAAAATCTGGAAAAGATATTAATAAGTTATTTGTTCAAAGAGGAGAAAAGCACGGTTCAATATTAGAAATAATAAAATTAGCAAAGAATAATAAAGTAATTATAACAGAAATAGACAAATCAAAATTAGACAAAATGTCTCAAACACATAATCATCAAGGAGTTATAGCAATAATTCCACCTTATGAATATTGTGAAGTTGATGATATTTTAGAAAATGCAAAGCAAAAAAATGAAGATCCATTCATACTAATATTAGACCAAATAGAAGACCCACACAATTTAGGTTCTATTATAAGAACCGCAGAATGTAGTGGAGTTCATGGAATTATAATACCAAAAAGAAGAGCTGCTCAAGTAAATAGTACAGTTAATAAAACATCTGCAGGGGCGGCAGAATATGTAAAAATAGCAAGAGTAAATAACTTAAATGAAACTATCAATTATTTAAAAGAAAAAAATATTTGGATATATGGAACTGACGCACAAGGAAGTTCATATTATGATGAACAAGATTATAAAGGTGGAATCGGAATAGTAATAGGAAGTGAAGGATTCGGAATGAGTAGATTAGTAAGAGAAAATTGCGACTTCCTAATAAAAATTCCAATGAAGGGAAAAATAAATTCACTAAATGCCTCTGTATCAGCGGCAATCGTTATGTATGAAGTTATGAAACAAAGGAGAAAATAAATGAAACCAAATAAATTAAAAAGAAATTTAATAATTATTTTTTCTGTAATAGTACTTGCATGTGCAATAATATTAGTATTGTATAATACTACTGATATTTTTAGGACCAAAAGAGGAGCATTTTTTAGGTATTTTGAACAAATTCCAGAAGCATTTGAAATATTAGAGACATCGGATGGATATAAAACATATCAAAATACTAAAGAATCAATGCCATATATAACATCAGGAGAAATGACAATAACAGAATCAAATAATATTGCAGATGCAAGCATATTAAATAAAATACGACTAACTTTAAATGGTAAAACTGACAATAAAAGTGAAAAAAGCAATACAAGAGTTACTGTAAATAGCGAAAATACAGAACTGTTTAATATGACAATAGCTAGAAATAAAAAGCTATATGGATTTTATGCACCACAAATTGCAGATGGATATATTGTAGTAAGAAATGAAAAGCTAAATGAGTTAGCAGATAAAATCGATTTTGAATATGCAGAAAATGTACCAGAACAAATCATGCCATTAAATATAGAAAAAATACTAGAAATAAAGAATAATGAAAAAAATAGTATTGCAAAATATATTAGAATGATAAATAATCAAGCACCTGACACGGCTTATACAAAAAATGATAGTGAAAAAATAGAAATAGAAGGACAAACTTATCAAACGACATCATATTCATTAAAATTAAATTCTGAGCAAAATAGTAATTTGCAAATTTCTATATTAGAAGAAATGACAAAAGATAGTATAATGATGAACTTTATAACCTCAAAATGTAGACTTTTAAATTTAAAACAGGACTTCACAGATATTAATACATTAAATAGTAAAATGAAAGAAAGAATAGAACTATTAAAGAATAATCCTAGTATGGCTGGAGAAATTGTAATAACTGTATATGAAAATTGGCAAAAAAATATTCAAACCAAAATAGAATATAATAATAAAATAATAACATTAAGTCATATTCAAAATGATGATGATAATTATGTAATACTAAAAATCGAAGATGAAAACAAGATAACAACTGTAAAATTAGAAAAAAATACTGATAGTTATATTGTGAAAATACAAAATGAAGAAAACGACATAATAAAGAGCGCAGAATTTATATATTCTTTAACAGGAACAGTATCAGAAAACAATATACAAAATCATTTGACTATAAAATTAGTAGATGACATAAAAAGAATTACATTTGAGTATAATGACAATATTAGCTTTACAAATGATATAGGAACACTAGAAGAAATGCAAGACGATAAAGTTGCAGTTATAAATGATTATGATGCAGACTATTTAAAAGAATTTGTAAACTTAGTAAAAAAACAAATAAACACAGTATATATAAATCAAGCGGCATCAATAGGAATTAATTTAGACCCAATATTTTTAGATTAGGGACGGTCCTTAAACGAAAAAATGTACTTTAAGAGCGTTATTTTAAATTTTTTGTTACTATTCACAGCTAAATTTTAAAAATGCACTAAAACAGGAGGGAATAATCT
>CAKNIZ010000029.1 GCA_930980855.1 uncultured Clostridium sp. | reverse complement strand
CAAGAAATTTTTGAAATTCAATGAATGAAAATCCTACAAAAAATTTATGCTATCGTTCACAAAAGCTTAATTGACAATAAAAAAACATTGATATATAATGACTATTACAGCATAAATATATTATTAGAATTGAAGGAGAGATTATGTTAAAAATATTGAAAAACTTAAAAGAATCTATATTACTTGTAATTGTAATCGTAATATTACTATGTATTCAAGCAGCAGCCGACTTAAATCTACCAGACTTCACATCGAAGATTGTAAATACTGGAATACAGCAAGGCGGAATAGAATATGCAGTTCCAGAAGCAATTAGAGAAGACCAATTGAATGACTTAATGTATTTTACAGATGAGGACGAAAAAATACAAAATAGTTATGTCCAAATGGAAAAAACAGAAAAGAATATAGAAAAATATCCAGAATTAAACAACCAAAATCTTTATGAGTTAAAAGACTTGAATAAGGATGAAAAAGAGGAACTTGAAGGGATAATGTCAAGACCTTTAATGATTTTGTATCAAGTACAAGATGAAGAAAATGCGGCACAAATAAAAGAAAAGATGCTACAAGGATTAGACAGTACATCACCACAATATGCTTTTGTAGCTCAAATGAGTGTGATGGACATAATAAAATCAATTCCAGAAAGTGAAATGAATACTTTGTTGGCAGAGATTAATACTCAAATTGACTCAATGTCAAATTCAATATTAGAGCAAGCAGCTATTCAAGAAGTTAAAAGTGAATACACTGCAATTGGAATGGATTTAGATAAAATTCAAAACGATTATATATTTATGACAGGGTTACAAATGCTTGGAGTTGCTTTTATAAGCATGGCATCTGCTGTTACAATAATGTTTTTATCATCAAGAGTTGCAGCTAAATTAGGAAAAACATTGAGAGAAAAAATATTCAAAAAAGTACTAAGCTTTTCAACAGCAGAGTTCAACCAATTCTCAACAGCCTCATTAATTACTAGAAGTACAAACGATGTGCAACAAATTCAACAATTAATAACAATGCTATTTAGAGTTGTTGTATATGCTCCAATCATAGGTATTGGTGGAATATTAAGAGTTGTACGTACAAGTACGACATCAATGGCTTGGGTTATTGTATTAGCGGTATTTTCAATAATAGCAATAGTATTGATATTGTTTATAGTAGCCATGCCTAAATTTAGAAAGATGCAGTCTTTGATAGACAGATTAAATTTAGTTTCAAGAGAAATATTAACAGGTTTGCCTGTCATCAGAGCATTTAATACACAGAAAAGAGAAGAAAAAAGATTTGATGAAGCAAATCAAGATTTAATGAAAAATAGTATATTTGTAAATAAATCTATGAGTTTAATGATGCCAGCAATGATGTTTGTAATGCAATCTATTATGATTCTTATTATATGGGTAGGTGGACATAGTGTTGACCAAGGAATAATGCAAGTTGGAGACATGATGGCTTTCTTACAATACACAATGCAAATAGTAATGAGTTTCTTACTAATTTCTGTTATATCAATAATGATACCAAGAGCATCAGTATCTGCAAAACGTATTAACGAAGTATTAGATACAGAGCCACATATAAAAGATAAACCAATAGAAGAACAATTAAAATTTGATGAAAACAAAAAAGGCTTAATAGAATTTAAAAATGTATCATTTAGGTATCCAGATGCAGATACTGAGATATTGGAAGATATTGACTTTACAGCAGAACCAGGGAAAACAACTGCAATTATAGGAAGCACAGGAAGTGGAAAATCTACATTAGTAAATTTAATACCTAGATTCTATGATATTACTGGCGGAGAACTATTAGTAGATGGTGTAAATGTTAAAAATGTATCACAAAAAGATTTACGTTCGAGAATAGGATTTGTTCCACAAAAAGGAGTGCTATTCTCAGGAACAATAGAATCAAACATCAAATATGGAAAAGAAAATATTTCTGATGAAGAAATGAGAAAAGCCGCAAGTATAGCACAAGCAACTGAATTTATCGAAAAGAAAGAAGGAGGATATAATTCACCAATTGCACAAGGAGGAAACAATGTGTCTGGTGGACAAAAACAACGTTTATCAATTGCAAGAGCATTAGCAATAGACCCAGAAATATATGTATTTGATGATAGCTTTTCTGCATTAGACTTAAAAACAGATAAAGCATTAAGAGAAGCCTTAAATAGCCAAACCAAAAATAAAACAGTCATCATAGTTGCACAAAGAATTAGTACAATAATGAATGCAGACCAAATCATAGTTTTAGAAGAAGGAAAAATAGTTGGAAAAGGCACACATGAAGAATTACTTAAAAATTGTGATACCTATAAGCAAATTGCATTATCACAATTATCAGAAGAAGAATTAAACGGAAAGGAGGAGAAGTAGTATGCCAGGACCAATGGGTGGAATGAGAAAAGGCTCAAACAGAGCACCAGAAAAAGCAAAAGATTTCAGTGGAACAGTAAAAAAGCTGATAAAAGGGTATTTAGCACCATATAAAATTCCTATAATTGTAGTATTAATCTTTGCAATAGGAAGTACAATATTTACAATAGTAGGACCAAAGATTCTTGGTAATGCCACAACAGAAATATATAATGGACTAATTAGTAAACTTTCCGGAGGAGCAGGAATAAATTTTGAAGTAATAGCTAATATATTAATAACTTTATTAATTCTTTATGTAATAAGTATGGCCTTTTCAGCTGTTCAAGGTTTTTTAATGACAAATGTTGCGCAAAAAGTAACATATAAACTAAGAAATGATTTAGCTAAGAAAATAAATAAATTACCCATGAAATATTTTGATAAAAGAACAAATGGAGAAGTTTTATCAATAATTTCAAATGATATAGATATGCTTTCACAAAACCTTAATCAAAGTGTTACTCAAATTATAACAGCCATTTGTACATTAGTAGGAATATTGGTAATGATGATTTCGATAAGCTTAGAAATGACAATAATAGCAATATTAATATTACCAATTACAATGTTTGTTGTTAGTAAAATAGTAAAAAGGTCACAAAAATACTTTACAGCACAACAAGAACACTTAGGATATTTAGATGGACAGATAGAGGAAGTATATGGTGGACAATTAATTGTAAAAGCATTTAATGCCCAGGAAAAAGTAGAAGAAACATTTGATAAAGAAAATAATAATTTATATCATTCAGCATGGAGATCACAATTCTTATCTGGATTAATGCATCCATTAATGAATTTTATAGGAAATGTAGCATATGTTGGA
This sequence comes from uncultured Clostridium sp., assembly GCA_930980855.1. GTDB lineage: Bacteria > Bacillota > Clostridia > TANB77 > CAG-508 > CAG-793. Next base: position 8,089 of record CAKNIZ010000029.1, on the reverse strand, counting down.
GTAGCAATACTTGGTGGATTTTTAGCAGCAAATGGAAAGATAACAGTTGGTAACATACAATCATTTATACAATATATGAAACAATTTACACAACCAATTTCACAAATTGCTCAAATTTCAGGAATGCTACAAACAATGGTTGCAGCAGCAGAAAGGGTTTTTGAATTTTTGGAGGAAGAAGAAGAAATTCAAGAATTAGAAAATCCAAAGAGTACAGAAGGATTAGCAGGAAATGTTACATTTGATCATGTAGAATTTGGATATGATTCAGATAATATTATAATTCATGATTTTAATGCAAAAGTACATGATGGTCAAAAAATTGCAATAGTAGGTCCAACTGGTGCAGGAAAAACAACCATGGTTAAACTTTTAATGAGATTTTACGATGTTAATTCAGGTGGAATTTACATAGATGGAAATAACATAAAAGACTTTAACCGTGGAGACCTAAGAAAAATGTTTGGAATGGTACTTCAGGACACATGGCTATTTAGTGGAACTATAAAAGATAATATACGTTATGGAAAACCAGATGCAACAGATAATGAAGTAATAGAAGCTGCAAAAGCTGCACATGTCCATCACTTTATAAAAACATTGCCAAATTCTTATGAAATGGTATTGAATGAAGAAACATCAAACATTTCAGCAGGACAAAAACAACTTTTAACAATAGCTCGTGTTATATTGGCTGACCCTAAAATATTAATACTAGATGAAGCTACATCAAGCATTGATACTAGAACCGAAATTCAAATTCAATCAGCAATGGATAACTTAATGAAAGGAAGAACAAGTTTCATTATTGCACATAGATTATCTACTATAAAAAATGCAGACTTGATACTTGTCATGGAACATGGAGATATTGTTGAACAGGGAAATCACGAAGAACTTCTATCTAAGAATGGTGCTTATGCAAGACTATATAATTCACAATTTGACGAGCTTTGAGGGATGAAAAAGTAGAATATGTTGTATTCTATGAGGCTGAGCACTTTGAGAGAATTAAAACATATGAATATAAAGAACAGTATAATCCAAAATTTAATGTATCAAACAAAATTATTTTAAAATTTGCCTTAAAATTATCGGATTTTGATGTTGAAATAAAAAAGAAATGAGTTTTTAACTTGTTTCTTTTTTTGATGGAGTTTTTTGTGGAAGAAGAATTAAAAAGAATTTCTGAAAAGATGAAATTGTTTTCAATAATGGAAAAATTATTGGAAAATAAAATTTCAGCAATAATAAAAGATGAATTAGAAAAAATAATATAGAACAAGAATTAGATGTGGAAATTACTTTAAAATTTAATTTAGGAGTGTGATGTCAAATGTGAGTAATGAAAAGTAACCTTCATATTATTCTATTATTCCAGCCACTGTTAGATATGATGAGAGGTTAAAATACCCTGAAAGATTACTTTATGGAGAGATAATAGTATGTTAAAATTTGAATTGTTAAATTTTGTAATATTATAACATTTAAAATAAGTAAGGAATGATGAAGCCGTTTGATTTACTAAATAATAGCTTTCTTTTTATAGATACAATTGCCGTTATTTATAGTTGCATTTTTGTTGTGCCACTTAAAATAAATATAGTGCAAATTACCAAAATGAGTTATACTAAAATATAATAAAATAAAATTTAAAATTATTAGGAGGAAGAAATGGAGTTGGGTATTGTAAGAAAAATTGACGAATTAGGTAGATTAGTTTTGCCAAAAGAAATGAGAGATGCGTTAGGTTGGGGAATTTATACAGAATTAAACATTACTACTAAAAATGGAAATGTTATATTAGAGAAAGCAAAACATTATTGTTGCATTTGTAATAAGGAATCTAAAGATATGATTGAAATTAACGGAAAAAGTATTTGTCAAGAATGTGCTAAAGAGATAAAAAATATTAGTTAATTAAGATAGAAAATATTGTAAAAATTGCTTTTTACTGGTATAATTAGGATATAATAAATATGGAGATGATGCTATGAAAGAAACTATAATTTATTTGGTTAGACACGCTGAAACAGTTGATGAAAATGGAATTAGAAATACTAATGAAGATTCCCAAACGATTAACGAAAAAGAAATATTATCTGTATATGGAGAGGAACAATCTAAAAGGTTAAGTAAGAATCCTGAATTAGAAAATATCGACGTTATTTGGTCTAGCAGTTATACTAGAGCAAAAGCCACTGCAAAATATATTGCTGATAAAAACAATTTGCCTATTAATTTAGATAGCAATTTAAGTGAAAGAAAATTAGGAAATTTAAAAGAACTAGGCGAATTTATGAAGGACAAAAAAACTAGAGACCCTTCACAGGAACAACTATTAGAAAGAAATTTTAAAACCTCTGATGGAGAAAGTGCAGAAGACACAAAAAAGAGAATGACAGAGTTTTTTAATAAAATCTTAAAAGAGTATGAAGGTAAAAGAATCACTGTTGTAAGTCACCGGAGGTTCAATAAAATTTTTCTTATTAAATTGGTGTGAAGTAAATAAAGATGTTAAATTAGTATATAAAGATAAAATTTTAGATATAACATCACCTTGTTTACTAAAAATGAATTTCAGGGAAAAACAATTGATGAATATAGAACAATTAAAATGGGATTAATAAGCTAATAAAAAATAATTATTAATATATTATGGAGGAGTAATCATGATAAAAAATATAGGATGGACACTAGGAAATGATTGTCCTTGCAAATGTAAGCACTGTTACTCATTTACAGTTAGAAAAAAAGGACAAAACTTAACAAAAGAAATAGTGGATAAAGTAATTGAACAAATACAAAAATTAAATGTTGAGACCGTAAACTTAGGAGGAAACGAACCAATATTTACTAACGGCTTAGATGTTCACCAAAGTATGTTACCTTACATATTAAAAGAACTAAATAAAAGGAATATTAAAGTTGGAATAACAACATCAGGTATAAGTTTAATAGCATTAAAAAATATTTATCCAGAGTGTTTAGAATTATTAAACGATGTGGATATTAGTCTTGATTCTCCATTTGAAAAAGAACATAATGAAAATAGAGGAGGAGATGTATATAAGTATGCTATTCAAGCATTGGAAATATGTAAAGAAAACAAAATAGAATCAGGAATTATAATGTGTGCAATGAATTGGAATTTTACAAGAGATAGAATAGATGCATTGATGGAAATTGCTAAAAAATATGATTCTAATATAAGATTTAATCTTATAAAACCTGTACAAAAAGAACATTTTAAACTTGTACCAAGTAAGAAACAAGTGTTAGAAAATTATAAATATTTATTTGAAAAATGTGATACAGTTGAATTAAGTGAGCCTACTTTATCAGCAATAACTGATAACTATAAAGTTCAAGGGTGTGCCTGTGGGACATATTCAATGAGAATCAATTCAATAACACCAGATGGTAAAATTCCAGTATCTCCTTGTGTCTATATGCACGATTATAGAGTAGGAGATTTACTAACAGATGATATTTTTGATATAGTTAATTCAGAACAATTTAAAGCATTTAGAACGAGAAAAGAAAATTATGATAAAATAGAAGGATGCAAGGACTGCGAAAAGGCTGAAATTTGTAGAGGTGGATGCTTTGCAATGGCATATACATATAAAAAATGTCAAACAGGCGAAAAAGACTTATTTGCTAGAGATCCGTTTTGCTTTAAAGATGTTGAAATAAGTAAAAATATTAATTATAAAAAAGGAAATAAACAACTGGTACATGAAAATTATTTATGTACTTGGATAGGAAAACCAAAAAAATAAGGAAGAATATAAATGAAAGATAATAATATTAATGAAAATGTTGGAAATAGAATTATACTTACAACTTTATCTCCAGATACCCATAGAACATCGGAAGAAAATTTAGGATTAGCTTACTTAACTGCTGTATTAAGAAAAAATGGCTATAATGTTGAAATCATAGATGGGTGGCTAGCAGGGTTAGAAGATGCAGAAGTTTTAAGACAAATTATGAGTAGAAAAGATACTACGATTGTTGGTGTATCATGTTATATGTCAAATAATGATAAATCTATCGAGCTAGCCAGAAAAATACGAAGCTTAAACCCTAATATTAAGTTGATGTGCGGTGGCTTCGGACCTTCATTCAATCCACAAAAATTTGTTAAAGATGGTATTTTTGATATTGCTATGATTGGTGAGGGAGAGAATACTATTGTCGAAGTTTGTGAATATCTTACAGGAAATAGTGAAAGAAAACTTAATGAAATTAAAGGAATAGTATATGAGGATAATGGAGAAATTATCAGAACTCCTAAAAGAGAACTAATAAAAAACTTAGACGAAATCCCATTTCCTGCTAGAGATACAATGAAAATGGCATTAGAAAGAAAATCTACTGTAAATATTTTAACAGCAAGAGGCTGTATGGGAAATTGCTTATTTTGTTCTGTAAATGCCTTTAATAAATTATCAATAGGAAATAAGTGGAGAGGAAGAAGTATAGATAATATAGTAGATGAATTGAAACAATTGCAGGATATGGGAGTTCAGTATGTAAAAGTTATTGATGATAGTTTTTTAGAAAAAGAAAGAGACGAAGAATGGGCTAGAGAATTTAGGGATAAAATAAAAGCTAGAGGTATAAAAATATCTTTAAGAGGTTCACTAAAAGCTGATCAAGTCGAAGACAAAAAAATGGGATACTTAAAAGAAGCAGGTTTTCATTCATTTGCTTGTGGTATAGAAAATGGCTCAAATACAGCATTAAAAAGAATGAACAAAAGTGCTAGTTTAGAAGATAATAAGAAAGCATTAGATATATTAAAAAAGCATGGAATTTATGTTCAAGCAGGTTTTATTTTATTCGATGATAATACAACCTTCGAAGAATTAAAAGAAAACTATGATTTTTTAAGAGAATATGATTGGATTATAACAAAAGGAATTTTTTCCGAAATGTTTGCAGCTGATGGAACTTTGTACACTGAAAAGTTGAAAAAAGAAGATAAAATTGTAAAAAGTGATGTGTATGATAATAATAAGTATGATATAGTTAATCCACAAGTTAGAATGGCATACAATGCGTTAAAAAGATGGCATAAGTCACATATGAAATTATACGATATGATAATAGATCCGATTTCATCTCCAAAAGCTATTGATTCAACAGGTGAAAAGGAATTCTATGATTTATATTTTCAATTAAAATTAAAAGATTTAGATTTTATGAAGATGATTTTAGATAGAATAGGTAATGGAATATCAGAAGAAGATTTAAATCAATTTGTTACTTTACAAATATGTAAAAACAGTAGATTATATGATGAAATAAATTATAAAGGACAAAAATTGTGTCATAAATATGGCTTGAACTATGATGCAAAAGAAAATCCTTTTATAAGATAGAAGATTAGAAGTAGTTATAATTGTTATCAAAGTATTATTGATAAATAAATAATAAAGAAAGAGGTGATATTTATGTCTATTATGAACAAAACACAAAATGTAAAAAAACAATTTTCTAATGACAAGAATTTGGCAATGAGAATTAACTTTTATAAAAAATACACTACTAACAAATATAGTTTTTCTGATTGGTTATTTGACAAATATAAATTTAAAGAAAATATGTCTATATTAGAATTAGGATGTGGAGATGGAATCCATTGGAAAGACAGAATAGATAAATTGCCAAATGGATGTAAACTTATTTTATCAGACTTTTCAGAAGGAATGCTAAATCTAGTAAAAGAAAGATATTCTAGATTTGAAAATGTTTCTTTTGAAAAAATTGATATTCAATCAATACCATTTGAAGATGACTCATTCGATATGATTATAGCTAATCATATGCTTTTTCACGTACCAGACTTAAATAAAGCATTACTAGAGGTAAAGCGTGTTCTAAAAAAAGGAGGATATTTTTATTCCGCTACCGATGGTAATGGAGGTATGAGACCTTTTCTACATGAAGCAATAAAACAATTTAATCCTGAATCTAAGGCCTTTACTGAGCAATTACCATTTAACTTACAGAATGGAAAAGAAATATTAGAAAGATATTTTTCAATTGTAGAAAGATTCGATTATGAAAATGTCTTAGCAATAACTAAAACTGAGGATTTGATGGAATGGTTAAAATCAACTACTTCCATTTCAGGATTTTCAGAGGAGAATCTTGCTGATTTATACAAATATTTCGAAAATATAAGAATAAAAGATAAATCTATAAATATTCCTAGAGAAACAGGATTATTTATAAGTATTAAATAAGGAGAGTATGAAATATGGAATTTGAAAATTATGAAAGAGAACTTAAATATATAGTAACAGGAAACACATCTTTCGATGAAGTTTTAAACATTTTTTTAAATGAAGGATATAAGTTAGTAGAAACAATAAATAAAGAAAAACACGAAACATATTTTGACGATTCTAACTTAACAGTCTTAAAAAGAGGAGATGTTATGAGAGGAAGTAAATATATTACAGAGAAATTTAATGGTTTCTTATATAAAAAGAATATGTGTGACAAAGATAAACCTTATGTTTCTAAGTTGGAATTAGGTACAAAATTAAGGGGACAATACAAAGATGTTAACGAATTTATTAAAGAATTAGATGTTGGCATAAATGATGAATTAAAACCAATATTATATGCAAAAATGATCAGAAATGTAGGAATAATAGAAAAAGACACTGATAGATTATATATTTCTTATGATAAAGTTAAGTATTATGAAAAAGATGAATCTGATGCAGTATATGAAGAAATGCTTGAGATAGAAGATTGGATAAAGCCAAATTCTACAGCTGGAAATTATAATTATGATGAGCATTTAGTTGTAGCTAACAAAATTCTTTCAAACAGTAATTTACCTATTAAATTAACAAAGGACAGTAAATATTTTAGAGGTTATACACTTTTAAAAAATAAATAGGAGGCTACAATGAATAATCTTATTGTTTTTGAAGGAATTTGTTGTAGTGGAAAAACTACTTTATGTGAGAAACTAAGTGAAAAAATAAACGCCGTGGGATATCAATCTATCTATAATCACGGTGCTATGACATATACTGACATTGGAATGGAATTTAAACAGCTATTAGGAAAACGAGATACGACAATCACTACTTTATATTTTTTTACTGATTTGATTTTAAATACAAAAAATATTATTAGACCTCAACTTGCTAATACTAATTCAATAGTTTTACAAGATAGATACTATGATGCAATTACGACATATATAAATGCATATGGTAAATATTGCAACAAAGATTATAATATATATCGTATTTCAGATGTATTGGTAGAAAACGATGTGTTGTTAAAACCAGCATTGAATATTTTTTGTATTCCACCATATGAGACAATTATAGAAAGAATGGAAAAAAGTAAAAGTTCTCCAGTACACGACTTTTATAGAGAGCATCCAAAATTTTTAAGGTTAGTATATGATGAGTTAGAGAAAAGGGCTAAAGAAACTGCTAATTCTATCATTATAGATACTTCATCAGTAAAATCTGTTAATAATGGAATTGAAATGATTTTAAATTTTATAAAAGCAAATTGTTAATTAATATAGATAAAGATGAAAAGGTGATAAAATGTCTAAAATAAAATTATTTAGTGGAATGGACTTTTCAGGTAAGACAACAATTATAAAAAATATCGAAGTATCAATGCCAGGAGTTTTTAAGGTTCAAAAAAAATTTCTTACTTCTGTTGATACAATTGAAAAGGTAAGAAATACTTGGTTACCACCAGAAGAATGGAAACCATTACTCCAAAATACAATAAAAAAAGATATTTCAAATTATAGAGAAACTGGACCGATATTACAGGATTCTTTATGGATAATAAAATATATTGCAACAAAACTTGAACAAAATTTACCAGAAGATTTAGATGAAATAGAAGTATTACAACATTTATTAGAACAATATCCAGACATGGATTCATTTTATATAACTACTTCAATTGAAGAGAGAGTAAAAAGATTGAAAGAACGTGAAAGATTAGGAGTGAAAATTTCCGGCTCCGATAAATTACTCGTATAATGAACATGTAGTCCATTATACATTTTTTTATTCTTAAT
>CAKNIZ010000028.1 GCA_930980855.1 uncultured Clostridium sp. | reverse complement strand
TAAAGCCAAATTTACAATTTGATTATGACTATATTGCAGGGAACTGTTTTATAGTTGGAGATGACTATGAAAATTCAGGCTTTAAGTCTGTTGAAGAAAATCAAATTGAAGATATAAAAAAAGATTTGGAAGATAGAACTATCGTTATAGAAGAAATTGAAGAAACAGATGATATGGAATTCTAAAAATCTAAAAAAGGTTTTGGATTGCAATATGTATCCTTGTATAATTTGTAGAAGGAGGTAAAATTTATGATTAAAGAAACACTATTAGAATCATTTTATTTGGACAGAGAGCAATCCGAACTTGCTAAAAGAAGTGAATATGAAAAAAAGGTCTGTTACGAAATCGACAGAAATGGTAACGAAGAAAGGCTTAGAAAACTTATCGACAAAATTTATGATAAAAAATTAAGTAAAAAAATTAGTAATTTACTAGATTTGACTTTAGATGATAGGTTAAAAAAGGATGGTGCAACACTAGATAAATATTATAAGCAAGGTTTTAAAGACGGAATTAATTTATTAATTGAGTACATAAAATAAAAATCATTTTGAACTTTCTTTTAGGAGGCTATTTATTTGAAAAATATAAGATTGTTTATAAAAAGCAAAAATTTAGATATGCTACAAGCCTTTTCTGACGAGAGCTATCTATATAATTACTTTGTCAATAATTATTCGGAATTACCTGAAGAAAATATATTTAGAAATCCTACATTAGTAAAAAGAATAGAAGAAATGATTTATTTTTCTAAAAATAATATTTCCAATGATGATGTAATTGTATGGAATGAAACAAGTAGAGATTTAAAATCAAAAAATATTTCTTTTTATGCAGTTATTTTAGATTCTGAGAACGGATCTTTTACCACATATAACAATTTAAAAGCAAGTATTCCATATTTAAAAATTAATTCAAATACAGATGTGTTTGAAGCAGTAATAAAAATAGAAAAATTTAATAAAGAGTTAGAATATGAAGAAGAAATGGAGATGTGAAATGAAAAATTTAAAATTACAATGGCTTGACAAAGTTCCTCCTCCTGAAGAAAGAAATCCTGAATTATTTTACTATGATATAAGAAATTCAGATATTGATGACGGATACACTATTGAAAGAGGTGTATTAGTGAATAATATAGGATCTTTAGTTACTAATAAAGATATTTTAAAAGATAAAGAATTAATAACAGATAAAGAATTAGAAAATTTACATTATGAAGAAGTACAAGATTTATATGTAAAACATAATTCTATTGAATCTGATATAGAACTTGAATAGGAGGATTTATTTTGAGTATAGAAGATGCAAGAAAAAAATTTGTGGTAGATAAAACACCTGAATTCACAAAAAAAGTAGAAGAACAAAAAGTAGAAAACACTAATAATATTATAAATATTGAATTAAGTAAATTGGTTGCTTTTAGAAAAAGGCAACCTTTTTCTATGTATGATGAAATTAAAAAGCAAGAAGTTTTAGAAAGTATTAGAGAAAACGGAGTTTTAGTACCTATTATTGTTAGAAAAATTGAAAATGGAAAATATGAGATTATTTCAGGACATAACAGAGTAGAATGTTCAAAAGAACTTAACTTATCCACTATTCCTGCTCAAATTGTGGATTGTGATGACGATAAAGCAATTTTAATTATGATCGATACTAACCTTTGTAATAGAGATAAAATTAATCCTATTGAAAAAGGTTATGCTTATAAAATAAAAATGGAAATATTAAAAAATAACCCTAATATAAGTAATATCAATGATTTTAAAGATAATTCCCCAATGGGAACTGAAGATAGTAAAACTCAAATTTATAGATATATAAGGCTTACAGAACTTATTAAGTCATTACAAGAAAAAATAATAAATGAAGATTTATCTATGAGGGCAGGAGTTGAACTTTCTTATTTATCTAAAGAAGAACAAGAAATAGTAAATCAAGTAATAGAAGATGAACAAATAAAATTATCACTTGTGCAATCTCAGAAAATAAGAGCAAATAAAAATAACATTACTTATATAGAGGTATTAAAACTATTAAAAAATGGCAAAAACAAAGTAGAAAAATTTACAGGAAAACTGAATAAACAAGTATTTAAAGAATATAAAGACAAATTTAATTCAGATAAAGAATTTAGTATTTTGGTTAAGAAATTATTAGATGACTACTTTAAGAGCGACAGCGATATATAGCAAGATTCCCCTTTGTACTGACAAAGGGAGCAAAAAGTACCTTTTTTTGATCAAGTGGTTACACCACATAAGTTTTATTAACACAAGGAAGGAGATATATTGAGAAAAACAGACAGAATAGAAATAAGGGTAACTCCTGAAGAAAAGATGCTTATAACAACAAAAAGCAAACAAGCTAATAAAAGTATTTCTGAATATATAATTAAAAGTTCTATGGGTAAAGAAATTATAGTTATAAATGAATTACCTGAAATGATAACAGAACTTAGACGAATAGGAAATAATATTAATCAATTAACAAGATTAGCTAATAGCAGAATAATTACTTGTGTTGATTTAGAAGATACAAAAAAGGAGTTACAAAAGTTATGGCAATCATTAAATTTATTAACAACAAAGTCAGTTTAAAAAAGACTTTAAATTATATATGTAAAGAAGAAAAAACAGATAAAAAACTAATTTCAGGTAAAGATTGCATACCAGAGATAGCTTATGAAGAAATGATGACAGTTAAGAAATTGTATAACAAGTTAACAGGTAGAGAAAAAATACACTTTGTGCAATCCTTCTCTCCTACTGATAAATTAACTTATGAACAAGCTCACGAAATAGGAATAAGGATGGCAGAATACTTTAAAGACTTTCAAGTTGTGATTGCTACACATATTGATAGAGAACACATACATAATCACATTGTTTTAAATACTGTGAATTACAAAACAGGTTTGAAGTTCCACCAAAGTAAACAAGATCTACAAAAAATAAAAGAATTTTCAAATCAAATTTGTAAAGAATACGGACTTATTGTTACAGAAAATAAATCAAAAATATCAGATATTAAGATAAATGAATATCAAGCAAGATTAAAAGGTATTAGTTGGAAACAGCTACTTATAAACGATATAGATTCTGTAATGGAAAAAACAAATAACAAGTATGAATTCTTTAGAGAAATGAACAAATTAGGCTACAAAGTAAATTGGAGTAAAGAAAAATTAAGCATTATATACACTACTCCAAAAGGTTATAAATGTAGTGATAGAAAACTCCACAATGAAAAATATTTACGAGAAAATATGGAGAAATATTTTAAAGAAAAATCTAAGAAATTCATTAAAAGTGTATGTAAAGAAAAAGTTAGATATAAAAGTATTCACTCTAGCCTTGCAGATATTATTGAACAATTAAGCAGAAACAAACAAGCTGAAGATACACATACCTTAACTGGTTTAAATAAAAGTGCTAAAAAGGAATTAGTCATAGAGATGCATTATAGTACAGAAGAATTAGACGAAATGGAATTCTAGGAGGTGGTAATTATTGAAAAACAGAATATGCTAGTTCTCATAGTTGAAAATAGTAAAGATCCTGAATTAAAAAGAATTCCTAATAGACTAAATACTTTAAGAAGAATTGTGGGCAATGAAAATATTGAGGTTATAAAATATAAAGATGTTCTTATAGTTTATGACGAGGATGCCTTTAAAAAATTACTTCCAGTAAATAGAACTATTGACGGATTGAATATAAGAGGAAATTTTGTAATAACAGGTAATGACGAGAAACATCAAGACTTTAAAGATTTAACTGAAGAACAAATAAAAGCATATACTGTTGAATTTCAAATAGAAAATGATTTAGAACAAGGAGATGAATTAGAAAATGAATAAAAGAAAATTTGGTATAGTAGCAGTTTTATCAACACTTAATATCCCCCTAAGTATTTATTTAAGTGCTATAATCCACACCAAACTTGCTAAAATAGAATTTTCTCAAATAGTAGTTGATAAACAATTATTACTACTATTTTTTCTTGTTTATTTGCTTTTTGAAATTGTATTTATTATGCTTTTTGGTTTAGGAAATAAGAATGTTTTTCAAAGTGAAACGGTAAGTGTTACAGATAAATTAAAAACACCTGAAATAATGGGGCAAGGACAACACGGTACAGCTAGGTGGCTTTCAAAAAAAGAGTTTAAAAAAGCTTTTAAATGTAATACTTTAAGTGATACAAATACTACATTTAATTCAGGTGGAATTGTTATAGGCTATGAAAAACAAAAAAACAAAGAGAATATTTATTATATTGATGATAATATTCATAGTTTAGTAGTTGGAGCTACAAGGAGTGGTAAAACAAGGAGTATTGTATTACAAACAGTTGGAAATCTTGGCTTAGCAGGAGAAAGTATGATTATTTCAGATCCGAAAGCTGAAATATATCATTATACTTCAAAGTTTTTAGAAAACTTGGGATATGAAATTATAACTTTAGACTTTAAAAATCCTACAAAAAGTACGAGATATAATTTTTTACAGCCTGTTATAGATGCAGTAAATAAAAATGACTTTAGAAAAGCTGAAGAATATGCTTGGGATATAACTCAAAGTTTAGTTGGAAATGAAGAAACTAAAATGGAAAAGATATGGAGAGATGGCGAAATGTCAGTAATAGCAGGAGCTATTATGAGTGTAGTTTTTGATAATAAAGAACATCCTGAATATCAGAATTTGACTAATGTATATTCTTTTATATCAGAAATGTGTAAAACAGTAGGACAACAAATGCCTATAAATAAATACATTGAAAGTTTACCACCTGAACATCCTGCAAGTACAATATTTAATATTGCACGAATTGCACCTGAAAAAACAAGAGGATCTTTTTTTACTTCAGCACTAACTACACTTAGGTTATTTACAAGTAAAAGTATTTATGGAATGACTTGTAAAAGTGATTTTAGTTTAAAGCAATCAGGAGAAATAAAAACAGCTACTTATATTATACTTCCTGATGAAAAAACAACTTATTATCCTCTAGCTTCACTTTTTGTTTATCAAAACTATGTTTCACTCGTAGAATCTGCTGATGAACGAGGTGGAGAGTTAAAGATAAGAGTTAATTATATTTTAGATGAGTTTGGAAATTTTACTACTATACCTGCTTTTGGAAATATGCTTACTGTTGCAGGTGGTAGAAGAATTAGATTTAATTTATTTTTACAATCTTTTTCACAACTTGACAACAAATATGGTCGTGAAATTGCTGAAAATATAAGAGATAACTGTCAAACTTGGATATATTTGAAAACTGCCTCAAATGAAACGGCAAGTATAATCTCAAAAAAATTAGGAACTTATACTACTTCTAGTTATAGTAGATCAAGTAGTTATAGCAAATATCAAAATGGCAGTAATTCTGAATCTGTTAATTTAATTAGCAGAAATTTACTTACAGAAGATGAAATACTTAGAATTGAAAGACCTTATGTTTTAATAATTCAAGCAGGTCTATTCCCTATAATAACTAAACTACCTGATATTTCTAAATGGAAATTTAACAAATTGTTTGGTATGGGAAATCAAGAGCATAACAGAAAATTAAGATTAGAAAGAGAAAATCAAAGACCTATTAAAGAAATTGAAGATATAAAACTATGGGGAATATGGAATGTTTATAGATAAGGAGAATTTATGTATGAGGAAAATAAAAGAAAAAACAAAAAAGTATTTAGGAAGAATAGGAAAAGCAGGACTTGTTATAACAAGTCTTTTTTGTGCAACAAGCACTTGTTTTGGAGCTGTGCAAGACAGCAAAATAGCAACAGGTACACAAAATTTAATTACTGATTTAACAAATTGGCTTTTAATACTTGCTCCTGTACTTACAGTATTATTAGTAGGATATTATTTGCTAAGAAAATCATCAAGTGATGAAATGGATGGCAAAAGGTGGGATTCAAGGATAAAAATAGCAATTATTTGTTGTGTAGGTGTAATAGTTGCTAGTGGACTTATAAACTTAATTGTTGGATATTATAAATAAGGAGGTACATTTTGGAATCAATTTTAACTGGCTTAATTACCAGTATTATTGGTGGTGCTGATAATGTAATAAATTCTGCATTTAATGGACTTATTGATATGTGCTTTAATTCTGAAAATTACATTGCCTCAAATTTTGGTAGTACAGTAGTTGATTTTTCTGAATTAAAAGCACTTATATTAAGTTTAGCAATATCCTTAATAGTATTAAAGTTTTTAAAAAAAGGTTTTGATATGTATATTTTATGGACAGATGGAGAGGCTGATACTCCTCCCCTTACCTACATTGTCTATTTTGTTAGAGCAATAGTGGTAGCAATTAGTTTCTCTGTTTTATATGATTGGATAGTTCAAATTGCTCAATCTTTTGGAGAATCCATATTAACAGCTATGAACTTAGCAAATAATATATCACTTACTACTATTATTGCTAATATTGCAACAGCAGGTTTGTTTACAGCAATAATAGCTTTAATCGCTTTAATTCTATTATTTGTTTTATATATACAATTTTTAATGAGAGCATTAGAAATGTTTGTATTAAAATTAGGATTTCCTCTTGCCTGTGTTGGTTTGGTAAATCCTGACGGAGGAGTTTTTAAATCTTATTCAGAGAAACTTATAAAAAGTATTTTAACAGTTTTAGTACAAATTATATTATGCAAAATCGCAATAATACTGATAATGAATGTGAAAATGTTATTTGGAATCGCTGCGATTATAATGGCGATAAAAACTCCTAAGTTCCTACAAGAATTTATGCTTGGTGGTGGAACAGGAGGAATAAGTAGTGTAATTGTTACTACAAGTAAAACTATGGAGCTTTCTTCTCAAATTAAGAGAAAGCTAAGTACATTAAAGAAAGGGTAAACTATGGAAATATTAGATGAAATAATAGATTTATTAAGAGTTGCTATAATTCCACTTGGAGTTGTTTTTAGAGTAATATTTTGCTTTACTAAAATGATTTATGATGAAGATGCACAAGGATCATATAAGAAGAAAATTAAAAATACCATAGTTTTTGGAATTATAGCAGAGCTAATATTTGTAATTTTAGACTTAATTAAAAATTATTATGGAGGTTAAGAATGGAAAATGATGACTACAAGTTATATATTCCTTCTAATGTGAAAACAAGAATGGAATTTTTTAAAGGATATGGACTTAAAGAACTTATACCTACGATAATTGTTTTTGCTTGTTTACTTCCTATTAGTTTAATTATTTATAAATTAAAGGGTAGTTTTTTATTACCTGTATTAATAGAATTTATAGGAGTTGCAGGAACAATTATAGCAACTGCTAAAGATGAAAATAATTTATGTGTTACTAGGCAAATTAAATTTTTAATTGATTTTGCTAATACGCAAAAACAATACAGATATAAATATTTTAATAAATGGAGGTAATATATTGGGAAAATTATTAAATATAATATTTGGTAAAAAAACAAAAGAAAAAACTTGTAATGAAGAAATTGGAATATTAGATATTAGAAATAATTATATTTATACAAGAGATGGCAATGTAATTGCAGGAATTAAAATATATTCAATAAATACACAATTACTAACAGATAGAGAAAAAAATAACTTGATAAATGAATTATCTGCTGAACTTTCTTCTGAACAAGGAGAAATGAAATATTTTAATATTGCTAGAGCTGTTGATATATCTCCTTTACAGGAATATTTAACAGAAATTATAAATACAACTGATAATACAATTCAAAAAAAGTTACTAAAAACACACTTAAACGAAGTACAAAGATTGTCTTTAAATGGCGAAATTGTTGAAAGACAATCTTTTTTAATGATAAATGCAAAATATGATGACAATTCAGAGAAAGATTTATTAAAAAGGTGCTTAGATTTAAGTAATAAATTTGAAAGATGTGGCATAAAGGCTGAAATCCTTGATGAGCCTTCTTTAATTCAATTATGTAATAGCTTTTTAAATATGAATTATGCTCATAGAGAAGATACAGATATTGAGGATAAAGTTTTGATGCTGAAGGAGGCTTAAATTGAAGAATAAAGAAATTATAAGAATAACAGAAAACTTAACTTTACTTAATATTCTTGCTCCAATAGGTGGAATTGAATATTATAAAAATTATTTTAGAGTTGGAGATTACTTAGGCAGGGTTTATGCAATAACAAAATACCCTCAAAAAGTAAAAGTTGGATGGCTTGAAAACATTGCAAATATACCTAACACAGTTTGTTCGATAAATATATCTCCTACCGAAAAAGATACATTAATGCAAAATATAAGTAAAGGTATTAGGCAAAATGAAATTCAGTATGATAGCATTAAAGACGAAATACTAAGACAAAGAACAGAAAGAGAAATTGAAGATGCGAGAGAATTAATTGAAAAAATTGATCTTAACGGAGAAACTGTTGTATATGTTACTATTGCTATAATGGTTATTGCTGAAGATATGGAAGAATTAAAACAAAGGTCTAAAGCTGTAACAACTAAACTTGCAACAATGCAAATGAAAGGGCGATTATTAACTAATTTGAGTAAAAACTCATTTAAGTTAATGTCGCCTTTTTCAATTACAGATCCTGTTATAAAAGAAATAGCTGATAGAAATATGTTGGAAAGTTCTTGGATTGGTGGACTTCCATTTTCTAGTTCAGGATTTAATGATGGAAATAAATATTATTTTGCAAGAGATACAAAGGGTGGAATTGTAATACTTGATCCTTGGAAAAGAGGTGGAGATAGAACAAACTCAAATTTTGTAATTATGGGTACAGCCGGTGTTGGAAAATCAACTGTTGCTAAACATTTAATTCTAAATGAATATATGACCAATACAAAAGTAATTTTAATAGATCCTGAAAGAGAATATAAAGAAATGACAGAGAATTTAGGAGAAAAATGGATTGATATTGGTAGTGGTAGAGGTGGAATTATAAATCCTTTACAAATAAAAGAAGTTCCTTTAGACGATGAAAATGAAGAAGAACTAGGATATAAAGACGAAGGCAAAGGAATGGGAGCTATGGCACTCCATTTTCAAACATTAAGGACTTTTTTCAAACTATTATATCCTGAATTAAATTCTATTCAAATTGCCTATTTAGAAGAAGTGTTAGAAGAACTATATGGAAAATTCGGTATAACTTGGGACACAGATATAACAAGGATTCCTAATAATAAATTTCCAATAATGACAGACTTATATAATTTGCTTGAACAAAAAGCTAATTCAGAAAAAGATAAGGATAAACAAAAGGTATTCGCTACTTTAAAGAGTTTATTTAGAGGAATTAGTATAGGAGCAGAAAAAGGCTTATTTAATGGATATACTTCAGTAAATGATATGGCACAAGTGGTATGTTTTGATACTTTTAACTTGCAAAATGCTTCAGATAAAATAAAAAAAGCTCAATATTTTAATATTTTAACTTATTGTTGGGAAATTATGAGTAAAGATAAAGAAGAAAAAACGATGCTTGTATGTGATGAAGCTTATTTACTTATAGATCCTGAAGTACCACAAACATTAATATTTTTGAGAAATGTTGCTAAGAGGTGTAGAAAGTATGAAGGAAGTTTAGTAATAATTTCTCACTCTATCGTTGACTTCCTAGATAGTTCTGTAAAAATGTATGGACAAGCAATATTAGATATGGCAACATATAAAATTTTAATGGGAACAGACGGACAAAACTTAGAAGAATCGACAGAATTGTTTAAATTAAGTGAGGCACAAGCAGAGTTTCTATATAAAAAGAAAAGAGGTTTAGCATTATTTATCATTGGCTCAAACAGAATATTTGTAAGGTTTGATATATTCCCTATTGAGTTTGAGTATTTTGGTAAAGGTGGTGGTCGTTAATGGCAGTAGATCCACATACACTAAAAATTATTGCACAAGCTGTAATTAGTCAAATAACAGATGAAGAAAAAAGACAAAGACTAATAATAGGGATTATTATTGCTATTGTTATTATGGTATTTATAATTTTAATTCCTATTTTTGCAATTACATCTACTATTGATACAATTAAAAGCTTTTTTGGGTTTGGAGAAGATGGAAAAGCAACAGACGATTCGTATTATTCATTAGTTGAAATGCACGATACCTATGCTCCTACTCCACAAATTGGAGAACTTGAATATAATGGTACTTTTCCTATGCCTGTTCAAAATGCAACTGTTACAAGTGAATTTGGATCTAGAGTACACCCTGTTACAGGTAAACAAAGCTTTCATACAGGAATTGATTTAGCAGGAGCTTGGCACTCAAATATTACAGGTGTTGAAAAAGGAAGTATTGTATTTGCAGGTGTAAAGCAAGGTTATGGAAATTGTGTTGAAATAAAACACACAACGGAAAGTGGTACTACATATTATACTTTTTATGCTCATTTAGCAAGAATTGATGTTGTAGAAGGACAAGAAGTTGAACAAGGTACAGTTGTAGGAATTCAAGGAGGAGATCCAAATCGTGATCCTAATCCTGGATATAGTACAGGTTCACATTTACACTTTGAAATAAGAATGTCGCAAAATGGAGATTTTGTAAATCCTAGAGAATATTTATATGGAGAAAAGGAGGTTTAAATTGGTAACAGATATATATACAACTGATAAAAAATATAAAATAATATATGCAGATCCACCTTGGAAGTATAAAACTTGGAGAGATGGTATGGGTACAGCAGAAAAACATTACCCCACAATGAATATAGAGGATATAGTAAATATGAAGGATACAATCAAAAAAATTTCAGATCGTGATTGTATTCTTTTTTTGTGGGTTACATTCCCCTGCTTATTGGAAGGTTTAAGAACTATGAAAGAATGGGGATTTAAGTATAAAACTTGTGGCTTTAATTGGATAAAAAGAAATAGGAAAAGCAACACTTTTTTCTTTGGTATGGGACATTGGACTAGAGCAAATTCAGAATTGTGTTTAATAGGTACAAAAGGAACAATTAAAAGGAAATCCAGTAAAGTTTCTCAAATAGTATATGAGCCTATTGAAGAACATAGTAAAAAACCTGATGTAATTAGAGAAAAAATAATAGAACTTGTTGGAGATTTACCTAGAATTGAACTATTTGCAAGACAGACTGTTGATGGATGGGACTGTTGGGGTAATGAAGTTTAAATATTTGTAAAATATATAATTATATGATAAAATAATTTCCGAAAGGATATTACTATGAAAATTAAATGCTTAAAATGTAATGATATTATTGAATCTCTAAGTGAACACGATTTTAAGAAATGTAAATGTGGAGCGTGTTTTATTGATGGAGGCAATCAATATACACGAATTGGAGGAAATCCAAATGATATTGTAATTATAAAAGATGACGGAACTGAAGAAAAGTTGAATACTAATAAAAAATAATAATTTATGGAGGTTAAGATGATTAAATCAAATATAAAAAAGCAATTTTCTTGTGATAAAAATAAATTGTGGAATATTATTACAGCTAATTCAAATTATAAATGGAGAACAGATTTATCTAAAATAGAAATAATAGATGAAACACATTTTGTTGAATATACTATAAATAACTTTCCTACATATTTTACTATTACTGCAAAAGAAAAGTTAAAAGAGTATAAATTTGATTTAGAAAATGCTAATTTAAAAGGTAAATGGATTGGTATTTTTAAAGAACTTCCAAATGGTAATATTGAACTAGACTTTACAGAAGAAATAGAAGTAAATAATTTTATTATGAAACTTTTAGCAAAGTCTTATTTAAAGAGTCAACAGAAAAGATATATGAAAGATTTAGAAAAAGAGTTAAATAAATAGTAATTTGTAAAGGAGGTATTTATGGGAATAGAACATTCGCAAAATTATT
>CAKNIZ010000027.1 GCA_930980855.1 uncultured Clostridium sp. | reverse complement strand
CATTATATCAAAGGATTCTCAATTTTTCTATTCCGATACCATTTTACACTATTAATATACTTTAAGATTTGACTTCATTCAATATTTGATGTAAAATAAATATTATGAGTAAACTGAGTAATCGCGCATTGTCAATGCCGAAAGGCGACGTGTGAGGAAAGTCCGGGC
Source organism: uncultured Clostridium sp. (assembly GCA_930980855.1). Lineage (GTDB taxonomy): Bacteria > Bacillota > Clostridia > TANB77 > CAG-508 > CAG-793. The sequence continues at coordinate 12,556 of CAKNIZ010000027.1, read as the reverse complement.
CCCATAGAGCAATGATGCTGGATAACGTCCAGTGAGGGAAACCTTAAGGAAAGTGCAACAGAAAATAACCGCCTAATATTAGGTAAGGGTGAAAAGGCGAGGTAAGAGCTCACCGTAGGTGTGGTGACACACCTAGCCGTGTAAACCCCATCTGGAGCAACACCGAGACTAGGAGGATAAGACTGCTCGTCATCTCCTTAATTTGGTGGCACGAGATATATAGTAATATATATCCTAGATAAATGATTACTTTAAACAGAACCCGGCTTATAGGTTTACTCATTAATGATATTATTCATATCAGATGGAATAGAGGATGTAACTTCTATTTCTTTTTTAATTATTGGATGCACAAAAGTCAACTTATATGCATGAAGTGCCTGTCTGCCAATAAGAGAAGAACTTTTGCCATATAAAGTATCTCCTAATATAGGATGATTAATAGATGCCATATGAACTCTAATTTGATGAGTTCTGCCTGTATGTAAAATACACTTAACCAAGCTAAATTCTTCATTTCCAATCTTAAAGTTTTTTATAACAGAATATTCAGTAATCGCTTTTTCTCCATTATCACTAATGCATCTTTCAATAATACTATCAGCTTTTCTAGCAATAGGTTTATCTATAATACCGCTACCTTCGAGTTTTCCTTCTAAAATAGTCAAATATATTTTATTTGTTATTCTAATTCTATCTTGCGCATATTCATTCTTAGCAAAAATAACAATACCAGAAGTATCCTTATCTAATCTGTTAATAGGTCTAATTTTTCTATGTAAATTAATACTATCATAATAATATTTAAGTCCATTAGAAAGACTATCTTCATAATGATTTAGTGAAGGATGAACCGGCATGTTAAAAGGTTTATCTAATACAATTAAACTATCATCTTCATAAATAATATTTAAATTCATTTTAACAGGTACTATGTTAGAATTATCTTCGTCAAAATCAAAATCCACCTCAACTATATCTGAAGTTTTTACAGGAATATCTAAAAAAATATCATTCTTGCCATTAAGATAAATCTTCCTATTTTTCTTTAATTTAGTGAGTAATCTTTCAGATACACCAAACTTTTCTCTAAGTACTTGTCTTATATTAATTTCTTTATCTACAATATATTTCAATTTCATAAAAAATACCTCATAATTATTTTACCAAAAATGTTGTACTTTTTCCATATTTTATATATAATACTTGTGGAGGTAAGAATATGGATTTTATAGAAAAAATAAAAGAGCAAGCAAAACAAGAAATTAAGTCGATTATATTACCGGAAACAGAAGACTTAAGAGTATTAAAAGGAACTGAAATTGTTTTATCTGAAAAGACAGCTAATATTATACTTCTTGGAGATGAAGAAAAAATCCAGAAATTAGCTAAAGAAAACAATATCAATATAGATGGAGCAAAAATAATTAATCCACTAAAAAGTGAAAAATTAGATACATATGTAGATGCTTTATATGAGCTTAGAAAAGCTAAAGGAATGACAAAAGAACAAGCCAAAGAGCTTTTAACTACAAATTCTCGTTATTTTGCTACAATGATGGTAAAATTAGGAGATGCAGATGGTTTCGTATCTGGAGCATCACATCCAACATCTGATACACTAAAACCTGTACTTCAAATTATAAAAGGAAGACCAGGAGTAAAAACAGTATCTGCATTTTTCATAATGTGTCTTCCAGATAATGAATTTGGAGAAGATGGAGTATTTATTTATGCAGATTGTGGAATGAATGAAAATCCAACTGATGAGCAGTTAGCAGATATTGCTATAACTTCTAGCGAATCTTTCAAAGAATTGGTTAATCCAAATGGAATTCCTAAAATAGCAATGTTATCATATTCGACAAAAGGAAGTGCTCATTCAGAATTAACAGAAAAAGTTGTAAGAGCTACTGAACTTGCTCATAACAAAGCACCAGAACTTTTAGTAGATGGAGAATTACAATTAGATGCAGCTATTATTCCAGAAGTTGCAAAAATGAAAGCACCTGATAGCCCTGTAGCGGGAAATGCAAATATATTAGTATTCCCAGATTTAAATGCTGGAAATATAGGATATAAGTTAACACAAAGGTTAGCTCATGCTAAAGCATTTGGACCACTTTGCCAAGGTCTAGATAAACCTGTAAATGATTTATCAAGAGGATGCTCAGCAGAGGATATAGCAGGTGTAGTTGCAATAACTTGTGTTCAAGCACAAAATATGAGAAAGGATAAATAGTATGATAATTTTAGTATTAAATTCTGGTAGTTCATCTTTAAAGTATCAATTAATAGATACAGAAAGTAAAGAATTACTTGCAAAAGGTAATTTCGAAAGAATAGGACAAAAAAATGCTTTTCTAACACATAAAGTTGGGGATGAAAAGCATAAGTTTGAACAAGATGTTGAAAATCATGAAATGGCACTAAACATAATAATTAGTAAACTTACTAGTAAAAGTTGTGGAGTTATTTCAGGAATAGATAAAATTGATGCCATAGGCCATAGAGTTGTACATGGCGGAGATAAATTTAAATCATCAATGTTAGTTACTGATGAAGTAATAAAAGGATTAGAAGAATGCATTACACTTGCACCACTTCATAATCCATCTGCAATTGCTGGAATTCGAGCATGCTTGGAAATCATGCCAGATAAACCTAATGTTGTAGCATTTGATACAGCATTTCATCAAACAATACCAGAAGAAAGATACATTTATCCAATACCATATAAATTTTATGAAAAATACAAAATTAGAAAATATGGCGCTCACGGTATGTCTCATGACTACGTCTCTCATAGAGTTGCTAAACTTAAAAATGTGCCAATAAAAGATTTAAAAATAGTAAATTGCCATTTGGGTCAAGGTGCAAGTATTTGTGCTATACAAAATGGAAAATCAGTTGATACATCTATGGGCTTTACACCTCTTGGAGGAATCCCAATGGGAACAAGGTCAGGCGACTTAGACCCATCAGTTGTTACATATATTATGGATAAAGAAAACGTTTCTCCAGAAGATATGAATGATATTTTAAATAATAAATCAGGAGTATTCGGTGTTTCAGAAGTTTCAGTAGATTTTAGAGATATTGAGGCAGAAGCTGAAAAAGGCGACCATAACGCAAAACTTGCTATGGATATTTTCATATATGATGTTGCTCAAACAATAGCAAAATATGCTGTTGCTATGCAAGGCATAGACGTTATTACATTCACAGCAGGAGTAGGAGAAAAAGGAATAGAGGATAGAGAAGCTATTTGCGAAAAATTAGAATGTTTTGGAGTAAAATTAGATAAAGAGTTAAATAATCACAAAAACATTGAGGCAAAAGTTTCAAGTCCAGATTCTAAAATAGAAGTATGGGTAATTCCTACAAATGAAGAATTACTTATTGCTGAAGATACAGAAAAAATAGTTAAGGAAAGGAAAAATTAAAATGAAAGTATTAGTTATCAATTGTGGAAGTTCTTCACTTAAATATCAATTAATTGATATGGAAAATGAAAATTTAATTGCAAAAGGAACTTATGAAAGAATAGGAGAATCATCTTTTTTAACACATAAAATAGGTGGAGAAAAATATGTTTTACAGCATCCTGTAAAAACGCATAAAGAAGCATTAGATTTTTCAATAGAACAATTATTAAATAAGGAATATCCAGCAATAGCTGATTTATCAGAAATAGGAGCAGTTGGACATAGAATAGTTCACGGAGGAGAATATTTTAGCGATTCTGCTGTTATAGATGAAGAAGTTATAAGAAAAATTGATGATTGTGCAAGCTTAGCACCTGTACATAATCCAGCAGCTATAATAGGTATTAGAGCATGCCAAGAATTAATGCCTGGAAAACCAATGGTAGCAGTTTTTGATACAGCATTCCATCAATCAATACCAGAAGAAAGATACATTTATCCAATACCTTATAAATATTATGAAAAATACAAAATTAGAAAATATGGTGCACATGGTACATCACATTACTATGTTTCAAGGCGAATGGCAGAATTATTAAATAAACCAATAGAAAATTCAAAATTTATAGTTTGTCACTTAGGACAAGGAGCTAGTATTTGCGCAGTATTAAATGGAAAATCAGTTGATACTTCAATGGGACTAACACCCCTTGGAGGAATACCTATGTGTGCAAGATCAGGAGATTTAGATCCATCAGTTGTTACATACATCATGGATAAAGAAAATATTGCACCAAAAGATATGGAAACTATGCTAAATAAAGAATCAGGAGTTTATGGAATATCTGGGGTATCAGTTGATTTCAGAGATATAGAAGCAGCTGCAGCCAAAGGAGATAAAAGAGCAGAATTATCATTAAAACATTATAAATATATTGTTGCTCAATTTATAGCAAAATATGTTGTTGCAATGCAAGGAATAGATGGAATCGCATTTACTGCAGGTGTAGGAGAAAATCAATGTGGAATTAGAAAAGGTATATGTGAAAATTTAAAATTCATGGGAATTGAAATAGATGATGAAAGAAATAGTGTTAAAGGAGAAGAAACACAAATTTCATCAAATAATTCAAAAATTCCAGTATGGGTAGTTCCTACAAATGAAGAATTAGTTATAGCAAGGGATACATTAAGACTTATAAGTAAATAATTATGCTTAAAATAGGGAAGAGAGGTACTATAAGTGAAGAATAATAAGAAGAACAAATTAAAATTTAAAGATGTATATAATAAAGTAAATCACAATCCATATTGCCAAGTGACAAATATTCTAAGAAAAAGTTCAATAAGTTCAAATATTAAAAATTTAATCAATAATTCATGGCAATTTATACTAATTTCACTTGTAATTGTATCAGCAGTACTAATTTATACTTTTTGGAATAATTTAATTGTTGTATTATATTGTTTATTATTAATATTATTCTTATTTATAGTAACTGTGCATTATAATTCATATAAAATAAAATTAGGAGATAATGAACTTTATTTTAAAATAGGATTTCAAGAAAATTCTATTCCATATGATAAATTAGGAAATATATATTTGGATAAGGAAACAATGAAGTTCTTCTTCATACCGTTCCATTATTATAGTTTAAAGGTAACATACTTTGAAGATGAAGAAAAAATTGGCATATTTTCTTTTCCAACATTTATGCTAAATAAAAATGATATAATTAAATTTTTCTCATCATTTGATATTGAAATATATAAAAGTGAGGAAGAAACCATTGAAAAAGAAAGAAAGGACAAGAAAAATTTTTATAAGGCATTAGGTATTTCATTGGGTATTTTGCTTATAGTTCTATTTATTATTGCAATAATAGTATATTGTTTTGCTAAATAATTTGTTAGTTATATATTAAATATTTCTAAGTTCCGCGTGAGCGTTCAAACAAGCCGAAAGGATTTCGGCGAAGTGCGTTTGGAGCTGGCAAATTCGTAGAATTTGAGCAGCGACCGCAAGGAACAAGAAAATTTAATATATAACTAACTATATTAATAGCAAATATATACAAATTTGCATATAATGTAATAGACATATTCTAAAATAGAAGATTTATAATTAAATTTTTTATTTACATTAATTTAAAGAGGCTTTTATGAATACAGTTGTATTAAAATTTGGAGGAAGCTCTGTTTCAGACAACATAAACTTAAATATTGTGGCTCAAAAAATCATTGAATTTAAAAAATATAACAATGTAGTGTGCGTTGTTTCAGCACAAGGAAAAACAACAGATAATTTAATCAAGGAGGCAAAAGAATTAAGTGCTATTCCGGATGAAAGAGAAATGGATTCATTGCTTAGTACTGGCGAACAAGTATCAGCAGCAAAATTAGCAATACTTTTGAATATGCTTGGACATAAAGCAATATCCCTTACTGGATGGCAAGCAGGAATATTTACAAACTCAGACTATCAATCATCTAAAGTAATAGACATAGACACTTCAAGAATAAAAAAAGAAGTGGAGGATGGTAAAATAGTTGTAGTTACTGGATTTCAGGGTATAGATAAAAATAGTAACATTACTACATTAGGCAGAGGTGGTTCAGACACAACTGCTGTAGCATTAGCAGCAGCATTAAAAGCTGAGCATTGCTACATTTTCTCAGACGTCGATGGAGTATATACAGCTGATCCTAAATCAGTAAAACTAGCACATAAATTAGGTTCTATTTCATATGAAGAGATGTCGTATATTTCTGGAGAAGGTGCAAAAGTTTTACATGATAGATGTGTAGAATTAGCAGAAAGATATAATATGCCAATAATTACAGCTTCTACATTCAATACTAATAAGGGTACAAGAATAAGTACTTGTATGGAAGATACTGTAATAAAAAGTATAATCAAAAATGATAATATTTTATTGGTTAAAATAAAAAATATAGAAGAGCCATACAATTTAATTACTAAATTATTAGATGAAAATATTAAAATTGGTAAATATGTAATTGAAAATAACTATACAGAATTTACTATTAATAAATCAGATAGAGCTAAATTAGAAAAAATGTTGGATAAAAAGACTTATACTGTTTCAATTGAAGCTGTAACAAAGATTTCTGTAGTAGGTTCTGGCATTTCAAATCATCCTGAAATTCTAAAGAAAATTGTAAATGTTTTTGATGATATTAGCAAAAATATTTTGGAACTTGATGTATCTGCTTGTAAAATATCTATTTTGTTTAGTGAAATAGTAGATATTAAATATTTAAATGAGCTTCATGATAAATGTTGTTGCAATGATTAATTTTTATTTATAAAAACTTGTATATATTTATATATACAAGTTTATTTTATTGTCATATTTATAAATCCTACTGAATATAATTAATTATAAAGATTTAGGAGGTATAAGTATGATACAAGAAGAACGTAAGACAACCTTTAAAGAAGGAACTAGCGCAATACAAAATTTAATATTAGAAAATAGAGAAAAATTGTCTATTTCAGGTGTTTTAGATGTTTTGAGTTTTGATGATCAAATAGTTATTTTAGAAACAGAATTAGGAATGCTCACAATAAAAGGTGAAGATTTAAGAATAAATAAATTAAGTGTAGATACTGGAGATGTGGTCATAGAAGGAAATATTAATAGTGTAAGTTATAGTGAAAAAGAAGAAAGAAAATCCGGTAATTTATTAGGCAAGATTTTTAAATGAGAGAGGCAATAAATGAGTCAATTTTTGAGTGGGCAATTAGGGATATTCCTTATGTGTATTGCTGGAGGAATTATAATTAGTTTATTATATGATATCTTCAGAGCATTAAGAAAATCAATAAAGACCGCAGATATTGTTACATATATAGAAGATGTTATTTTCTGGATATTAGTGGGTGGTTTTTTAATTTATCTAATATTTATATTAAATGATGGAAATATTAGATTTTTCATTTTCGTTGGTTTAATTTTAGGTGGAATACTGTATTATTTTACTTTAAGTAAGTTTTTTATAAAAATAACAGTAAAGTTTTTTACTTTTTTAAAGAAAATTTTACTTGCTCCTATTAGATTAATTTTTAGATTGAACAAAAAAATAGGATATTTTATATGTATCAATATACAAAACATGACAAAATTCTTAAAAAAGTTCCCTAAGATTACAAAAAATAAGAAAAAAGTTAGCAATGAAAAAGGAATTTAGAATATTTTGTAGAATAATAATAATAGAGATTTTATATTATTATTTGGAGTGATGTTACTTATGAAAAAATTACTTAAATATATTTTAATTATTTTAATACTTATTTATATTGTACATATATTTATTACACAACAAGCAACTTTGAATTCTTATGCAACAGAAAGTAAGCAATATGAAAGTCAAATAGAAAGTGCAAAAGAAGAACAAGAAGAATTAAATTCAACTATTCAGGACTTAAATTCAACTGAATATATTGAAAGTGAAGCTAGAAAAAAGTTAGATATGTACCTACCAAACGAGAGAGTTTATATAGATATAACCAAGTAAAAATTTCCAATACTTGGTTTACTTTTTTTATTTTTTGTAGTATAATAATTATAATGTTTTCATAATTGTTTTTAATCTTTTTATAATTCCAATAAAAAACAGGTAAAATTTAATATTAAGGAGAAAAGTATGAAATTAGAAGATTGTACTCTAGTAGAACTTAGACAACAAGCCAGAGATATGGGAGTTAAAAATGTATCTAAGTTGAACAAAGAAGAATTGATTAAAATTTTATCAACGCCAGATAAAGAGGCTATGATAGAATATGATAATGAGGATGTTGATGAAAATAAAAACGATTCAATTGAAGATGAATCAGAAAAGAATGATGAAGAAGTAAGAGTTGAAGAAGGTTATACTCTTTCAAGTCAAGATAAAATAGCAGAAGGAATATTAGAAATATTGCCAGATGGATATGGATTTCTAAGAGGTAAAAATTATTTATCTACCCCAGACGATATATATATTTCACCTGTTCAAATCAGAAGATTCAGACTAGATAATGGTGATAAAATAAAAGGTATTGCAAGAAATCCAAAAGAAGGAGAAAAATTCCCGGCTTTAATATATGTAGGAGAAGTTAACGGAGAAGCTCCAGAATTGGCATATAGAAGAAAAAAGTTTGATGACCTTATTCCTATATATCCTAATGAAAAACTTAAAATGGAGACAACCTCAAAAGAATATGCAATGAGAATGATAGACTTAATATGCCCTATTGGAAAAGGACAAAGAGGTATGATTGTTGCTCCTCCTAAAGTAGGAAAAACCACTCTTTTGAAGAAAATAGCAAATAGTATTACAACTAATAATCCAGAAATTGAATTAATAGTATTATTAATAGATGAAAGACCAGAAGAAGTAACAGATATGAGAAGATCAATAAAAGGAGATGTTATATATTCAACTTTCGATGAACTTCCAGAACATCATGCAAAAGTTGCTGAAATGGTTTTAGAAAGAGCTAAAAGATTAATAGAACACAAAAAAGATGTTGTCATTTTATTAGATAGTATTACAAGACTTGCTAGAGCTTATAATTTAACAATACCTTCTTCAGGAAGGACTTTATCTGGAGGTCTAGACCCAGCAGCATTACATAAACCTAAAAAATTCTTTGGAGCAGCTAGAAATATAGAAGATGGGGGAAGCTTAACAATTTTAGCAACAGCCTTAATTGATACTGGTAGCAGAATGGATGAAGTCGTATTTGAAGAGTTTAAGGGTACTGGTAATATGGAAGTTGTTTTAGATAGAGCATTATCTGAAAAAAGAGTATTCCCAGCTATAGATATTAATAAATCTGGTACAAGAAGAGAAGATTTACTATTAAGTAAAGAAGAATTAGATGCTGTATATTCTTTAAGAAAAGCTATGTCTAATATGCCTCAATCTGAAGTAACTGAACAATTAATTGCCCAAATGATGGCCACAGAAAGCAATGAAGAATTAGTCAGTAAATTGAATGAAATTTTTAAAAATAATTAATAAAAAATTACCGTTTTGAATGTAATTTTGAAACGGTAATCTTTTTATATATTTTGATTTTTATTTCTTATTTCCCAAGAATTTAAAAGATTTATAATTGTCTTTTTTATATTATCCATATCATAATACTTTGATAATTGAATTCTTAGTATAGGTATATCCAGGGAGTTAAATAGATCATTGATAAAATTATCTCTTTCAATTCTATTTTTATAATTATGAGTCTTATCATCTAGTTCAATACATAATTTGATTCTACTCATTCTATCAGTTAAAACATAGTCTATACTTTTACTTTTTATTTTATTAAAGTATTTATTATATTCAGAAGAATTTAGAGTTTTCTTAACAGAAATAATTTCATATAATGAGACTTGAGTAAATATTTGTAACTCCATTATATCTACTATACTTAATAATAATCTATAAAATTTTAATTCATTTTTTGTAATTAGAAATTCTTTTCTTTCATAAACGGCTGAATAGGAGGGAGAGGAGTATCTATTATTGCTTAATTTATAATTAAAAGAATTAATCATACCATTATAATAGTTAGTGTTCTCATATTTATAATGTTGAATATTATCTTGATTTGAAAAAGGCTTATGTTCAATTTTCATTTTATTATTTTCCTTTGTAAATATATTTTTTATATAAAAGTAATAAATAGAAAAAATATTTTTAATTTAAAGTTGTTATAGAATACATGGAAGAAGTAGGCATGAAAGGGGTCATATTTATAAATATCAAGTTGCGTGAAATCAAAGTTTCATGCAATGTAAAGTAGGAGTAAAATAAAACCTTTCAAATATGGCCGTCTTTTGTAAGCCTTGATACTAGCTTGTTTCAAGTTTTATTCTTTGATTATTATACTATTAATTCTTTTTAAAATCAATGATTTTGGCTGTATTATTTTGGTGTGATTTTTTTACATTATTGCAACCTGTTTAATTATAAAAATTTTATAAGATTTTTACTTTTATATTTTCTAAGTATTTATTTTTTCTTATAGAATATTTCTAAAATTTGTAAAACCCTTATATTTCTCTTTGTTGTCTTATTTTGCGGTAATGAAACTATATTACTTAAAAATAAAAACGCCTTAAAATCGATTCTCGTGCGTCGTTTTTTTTGGCATTTTTGCATACTTAATAAAGTACCAGATTTTTAGGTACTTACACATAAACTATATTAAATATTTATACAGGATTCAATATATAATCATTTATTAGGCATATAACTTCATTACTAAATTATAAAAACGTCTTAAAAACGATTTTGGAGCTTATCAAAATATAATTTATTTAGTAATTAATTAAATAATCTTTAATCAATAAAACAATACTAAAATTGTTTTAGAAGCTTATTTATATAAAGATACTTTTAATATAAAAAATTGTATAATTCAGATTAATAATTTAAAATTTATAAAAAGTTCAAATGTTTGGTTTTGAAAATTTAATTGTTTAATATTAAAATTTCCAATTTAATAAAATTACTAAATTAAATTATTATTTATATTTTTATTTTATTTGTTTTTTCTTTCTACTTATAATTTTTTCAAAATTATTTTAATTTATATTGTTAATATTTTATCTTTTTATTTTGTTATAAATTTGATATAACTTATTACTTAAATAATATATATTAAAAAGCTCTATTCACCTACTCCCTACTCGTTTATATAACAACATTGAATTTTTCTTTTGTGTGCTCTTCTTTTTGAATTGGACGGATTTTTATATGCTTTTCCATAATTAAGCAAAAGGTCACATGCATTTGCATATGACCTTATATATTTTAAATCTTTTTTTACTATATTTGAAAACGTAACCAGTGGTTGTTGCAAATTTTGCAATACCTTATCATCTTTTAATTCTTCTGCTAGTGCATTTTTAATATGTCTTGTTTGCTAACCAATTTGCAATATCATATATTTGAATTCCTTCATATTGATAATCTTCATGTCTTGTTCTTGCTATTATTATTTTAGGATATGCATCTCTTATTTGAAGTAGTGGAGTTGTTTCTCTTTTTAAAGTACTATCATCACCAATATAATCAGATACTTGTATATAAAGATTTTCATTACGCTTTTTAGCAATAAAATCTACTTCTTTTTGATACATAGTTCCTACATATAATTCATATCCTCGTCTTAGTAATTCTATTGCTACAATATTCTCATATGTTCTTCCAAAGTCCATATTATTTGTTCCTAATATAGCATATTTAAATGAGTGGTCTGCTAAGTAATATTTATCTTGTGTACTCAAATATTTTTTACCTTTTATATCATATCTCTTTACTTTATAGAAAGCAAATGCATTACATAGATAATCTATATAATTCTTCACAGTTTTATCTGTTATATTCACTTTGTTACTTTTAAGAAAATGAGTTATATTATTAGACGATGTAAGGTTTGAAATATTATCTATTAAATAATTATTTAAATTATTTAACACATCTGTATTTTTTATATTATATTTTTGCTTAATATCTCTTATAATTAATGTGTTAAAAACATCAGATATGTATTGATATTTTTCTTCTTGAGTTTTATAAATGTACGAACCTGACATTCCACCTTCTTGAGTATATTTATCAAATGCTTCTTGAATATCTTTATAATTATAATATTTTAAATATTCTTTAAATGAAAATGGATAAACTTCAATTTCAAATGTCCTACCAGTAAATAATGTTGCTAAATCACTACTTAATAAGAATGCATTTGACCCGGTTATATAAATATCATATTTTTCTTCTGCATGTAGTCCATTTAAGGCTTTCTCAAATCCATCACACATTTGTACTTCATCAATTAAAATAAAATTCTTTTTATTTTCAATATAATTTTTAGAAATGTATTCATATAATTTATGGTATTCTTTTAACTCTTCAAATTTAGGCAAATTAAAATTAATGTGAATAATATTATGATTTTCAATATTATTGATTATATATTCTTTAAAAGCTTCAAGTAACTTAGACTTTCCGAGATCTTCTAATTCCTGTTAATACCTTTATATCTGGTGTTCCTAATACATTAATTAGTTTATCTAAATACATTTCTCTTTTTATTAATTTCA
>CAKNIZ010000026.1 GCA_930980855.1 uncultured Clostridium sp. | reverse complement strand
CATTATATCAAAGGATTCTCAATTTTTCTATTCCGATACCATTTTACACTATTAACTAAAATCTTTACTTGACAAATTTTTTATATAATAATATAACTTTATACCAAGAGGTGTAATATGGAAAATTTGACATTAGTATTAGAAGGAGGAGCTTTTAGAAGCTTATATACATCAGGAGTATTGGATGTATTATTAAAAGAAAATATAGAAGCAAATTATGTAATAGGTGTTTCAGCAGGCGCATTAACAGGAATGAATTATGTATCAAAGCAAATCGGAAGAACACGAGATATTAATATTGGTTTTAGAGATGATAAAAAGTATATAGGAATAGAGGCATTAAGAAGAGAACATGGACTAATTGGTTTTGATTATCTGTTTAATGATATTTCGAAAAAGAAAAATGTATTTGATTATAAAGCTTTTAAGGATTCAAAACAAACCTTCAAGGCTGTAATAACAAATTGTGAAAAAGGAATAACGGAATATATAGATAAAAATTCATGCAGTGAAGATGAGATATTAAAAGCAGTACAAGCATCTTCAAGTATGCCATTATGTTCAAAAATGGTTGAATTTCATGATTTCCATTACTTAGACGGAGCAGTTACTAATTCGATCCCAATAAACGTACCAATTGATGAAGGACATAAAAACATATTAGTTGTTCTTACTAGAGATAAGAATTATAGAAAGCCAGAAGTCTCAAAAACGATGAAAAGAGTATATAAAAAAGTATATGCAAAATATCCAGAACTAGTTGAAAAATTAAATACAATACCAGATAGATATAATCAAACAAAAGATTATATTAATAAATTAGAAAAAGAAGGAAGAATAATAGTAGTACAACCTAAAAAAGCTGTTACTGTTTCAAGGCTAGAAAAGGATAAGAAAAAACTTCAAGATTTATATGATGATGGTGTAAACGACATGAGAGAAAAACTAGAAGAATTAAAATCTATATTATAATCGAGGAAAAAGATATGGAAAAATTAATATATTTAACTACTAATCCTAATAAAGTAGATGAAGCGAATGAATTCTTTGGAAAAAAATATGGATTTAATATTGAAATAGTTAATCCGGATTTTGAAATTTTAGAAATACAAGCTGAAACTTGTAGCGAGGTTGCAGCTTTTAGCGCAGAATATGCAGCAAATAAGTTAAACAAAGCTATATTAAAATCAGATACTGGATTGTATATAGAAGCATTAGGAGGATTACCTGGACCATACAATCATTATTTCGATAAACAGATAGGTATAGAAAAGTTCTTAGAATTGTTAAAAAATGAAAAAAATCGAAAAGCTAGATTAGAACATTGTTTTGCTTTCTGTGAACCGGGGAAAAAAGCAATAGTATTTTCTGGAGGAGGGACTGGAAGGATTGCTTATGAAGCTAAAGGAACAAGAGGAAGCTGGCATGATAAATTTTATATACCAGATGGAGAAACAAAGACCCTAAGCGAATTGAGAGAAATTGACTATGAAAAAGAAGCAAATTTTTGGGGAGATGCAAAAGATCAATTTGCAAAATGGTATAAAGAAAATTACCTTAGTTAAAAAATCTTTTTCTTTGTATAATTCATAAAACTGAAAAAATATGAATAATATTTAAGCAGTTGGAGGAATTATTATGAAGAAAAAGTTTTTAAAATATTTTATAATGTGCACAGCTGTTATATTCTTTATGACATCTGCATCTGTTACAGTGCTTGCAAGTGAATATGATATACCAGTCTGGTCAAGTCAAAACAATAAAGTATCAGATAATATAGTAAATGCTAATACAGCTAAAAACGATGTAGTAAATACAAATGCATCTGCTGAGTCAAGAGAAGTGTTAGATTCTAGTCAAGCTATTACTAATAACCCATTAAAACTTACTTCAGGTGGAGCTATACTGATTGAACAAAGTACTGGTAATGTGTTATATGATTATAATATGCATGAAAAACTAAGACCCGCTTCTGTAACAAAAATAATGACCATATTATTGATTATGGAAGCAATAGATGGTGGAAGAATATCACTAACAGACAAAGTATCTTGCAGTGAAAATGCAAATAGTATGGGTGGCTCACAAATTTGGTTAGATACTACTGAAGAGCTAACTGTTGATGAAATGCTAAAGGCAATTTGTGTTGTATCTGCAAATGATTGCACTGTAGCAATGGCAGAATTTTTAGAAGGTTCAGAAGAAGCATTTGTTGCTAAAATGAATGAAAAAGCAAAAGCTTTAGGAATGAATGATACTACTTTTAAAAACTGTCATGGAATAGATGAAGATGGACATTTAACTTCTCCATATGATATAGCTATAATGTCACGAGAATTGCTTACAAAACATCCTTCTATTACAAAGTATACAACTATATATATGGATAGCCTTAGAGACGGAAAATCTGAGCTTGTAAATACAAATAAATTGGTTAGAAATTATGAGGGTTGTACAGGACTAAAAACAGGTTCAACCAGTGTAGCATTATTTAATTTATCTGCAAGTGCTACTAGAAATGGATTATCTCTAATAGCTGTTATCATGAAAGGAGAAACAAGTGCAATAAGATTTAATGAAGCTAGAAAACTTTTAGATTATGGTTTTACTAATTACCAATATAAAAGTTTAGGAACAGCAAATGATGTTGTGGGAAATATAGAAATTAACAAAGGATTAGAACCTACTGTAGAAGCGGTAATAAAGAATGATGTAGGAATAGTGATGAGAAAATCAAATAATAATAATGTTAAACAAAATGTTGAGCTGTTTAATAATATTTCTGCACCAGTTACAAAAGGTCAAAAAATCGGAGAAGTTACATTTACATTAAATGATGAACAAATAGCAAAAGTAGACTTGGTAGCTTTAAAAGATGTGGCACAATATGGCTTCGGCTCTATGTTAAATAGAGTATATAAAACTTGGTTTACTCTGACAAGAAATTAATATAAAATGATTTACTTTTCTTATCTATTATTATAATATAATAGATAAGAATTTTTATGGAGGAAATATATGAACATAGGAATAGATATAGATGGAACATTAACTGATGAGCATGGATATATGATAAAAAAAGCATTAGAATATATTGAGAGAGAAAAATTAGATTATAAGATAGAAGATGAGAGTCAATATTATACTATTGATGTTTTTAATTGGGGAGAAAAAATAGAGGAAGAGTTTTGGAATGAATTTATTTTTGACTATGCCAAAAATGTTAAAATATATGATAATGCAGCTGAAATTATACATAAGTTAAAAGAAAATAATAAAATATTTATTATTACTTCAAGAGGATTCACAACAGAAGAAAGTGAAAGAGGGGAGTTAATGAGAACTTTAGTTGTAAAGTGGTTACAAAGTAATAATGTGGAGTATGATGAACTAATATTTGCGAAACATGGTAAAGTGGAAGAATGTAAAAAGTGTAATTTAGATGTTATGATAGAAGATAGTGCATATAATATGGAAACATTAAAAGGAATTGTTAAGAAAATAATTTGCTTTGATGCACCATACAATAAAAATATACAAGGTGTTATAAGATGCAAGAATTGGAATGAAATTGAGAAGGTATTTGAATAAAGAAAAGAGTACCAAATTATTAAAATAATCATATTATACATAAGAGGGGGATTATATGGCTTATTCAGAAAGAGAACTTTTAGCAAGGATAATACAATGTGAAGCTCGGTGGAGAAGGAGATACTGGAATGAGAGCAGTTGCTTCTGTTATTATGAATAGAGTAAATGCTTCAGAAGGAGAATATGCAAGAGTATCGCAAGGTGGAAGTATTAGAAACATAATATATCAACAGGGACAATTTGATTGCACAAGAGAAACCATTAATGGACAATATAATTCTCAAAATATATATAATATGACGCCAACAGATCTTGAATATAGTATTGCAGATTGGGCGATTGCGGGTAATAAAATATCAGAAGCAGGAGACTGTTTATGGTTCATGAATCCATTTAGACCAACATGTCCAGGAACGTTTCCATACAATGGTTCTGGAACTTTGCATACGAAAATAGTTAATCATTGTTTCTTTAGACCGACAGAACTATATTCTAGGACTTAAAAGCTATATACCCAAATAAAGTTAGAAAGGGGTTTATATGGAAGAAACACAAAGTACACAATTAATGAATAATATCAACAATATGCCAGAAACTCTTACCAATCCAATATATACACCAGCTTTTTTAAGACAACAAATTGGAAAACTTATGAGAGTGGAATTTTTAATAGGCACTACTAATTTGACAGATAGAATAGGTATATTAGAAGAAGTAGGAGCAAGTTATATACTATTAAGGTCTTTTGAAAACGATAGCTTAGTTTATTGTGACCTATATTCAATTAAATTTATAACAATATCTGCTAATAGTAATCTGGTTCCATTGGTTTCGCCAAATAATAGATACATGCCAAATGGGTATTGGCAAAATAATATGAGATAAATTTTTTAAAGGTTCCTCAGAGCATGAGGAACCTTTAGCGTTTATAAACGAATAAACCACATTTTAAATGTGCAACTATTAATGTACTTATATTATATAACATCTTTTTTTATAGTCAATAATTATTTCGTAAATATTTTTTGAATATACATTCAAGATAATCGCCTCCAATAATGTGTTTATAATAACATATTTAATGATGCAAATCAATTAATATATATTGAAAAAATATAATAAATATTGTATTATAAGATAGAAAAGAGGTAAAAAATGAAAGTATTATTTGCAACAACAAATCCAGCAAAAGTTAGAAAATATAAGGCTGAATTAGAAAAAAGAGGGATAGAGCTACTAACACTAAAAGACTTAGATTTTGAACTAAAAGTAAATGAGAGTGGAAAGAATGCAATAGAAAATGCTTGTATAAAAGCAAAAACATATTATGATGCAACTAAAATACCAACAATAGGTATGGATAACAATTTATTTATTGAAGAATTATCTGATGAAGAGCAACCAGGGACTCATGTAAGAAGAATAAAAGGGAAAGAACTTAATGATGATGAAATGATTGAGTATTATACTAATTTAGTTAAGAACAATGGAGGAAAGCTTACCGCTAAGTGGATATATGGTATGGTTATTTATACAGATAAAGGATATCATGAACTTTCTTGGAACAAGGACCATTTTTATTTCATTGATAAACCAAGCCCTAAAAGAAATCCAGGATATCCTTTAGATTCTATTAGTATTATTCCTGAATTTAATAAGTATTTAGTGGAATTAAATGATGAAGAGAAAGAACAGTATAAAAAGAATGATAATATAAATGATGTAATTAAATTTATTACAAAAAGTATATAATAAAGCCTTTACTAATTAAAGTAAAGGTCTTTTAACTTTCTGTTATCCTTGCATCAATACTATCTTCATCTGAACTAACATACACTTTTAAAGTTTTACCTGTATTGTTTTGAAACTTCATATCTAATCCACTGCTGTAAGATACAGCAGCATCTTTTCCTTCTTCAATATAGGTAACCTTTTTTTGATGAGGATGTCTTTCAGTAATTGAAATTCCTTCAACTTGAAGAGCAGCATTATATATAGTTGTACTAACTTGGCAATTACCACCACCATATCCTTTTTCGGTTTTCTTATTTACAAATACATCAGCTTCCTGATATCCTTTATCAGCTGAAGGTTGTCCAACTATTTTGTTAAAAGAAAAAGTTTCTCCAGGAGCAATAGTAGTACCATTTATAGTATTGCAAGTAATACTTATATTATTTAATCTGGCACTGTCTCCTTTAAGGTTAGTTGAAAAAGTAGCTACATCAGTCTCTTTTGGTGGCTCAGTAATTTTAGGCTCAATAGTTGTATTAGGTATACTTGTATTTGTTATTTCATTTAACAGATTTTCGGTATTACTAGTGTTGCTAAAATTATTGATAGTACTATTCTCAGAATTATTATTGCCAAGAGATTTGTCTCTAGTATAATACACTGTAATTCCAACTATGGATACTATAATCAGAATAGAAATAATAATAATTATTGATTTTTTCATGATTACACCTCATTTTTTATTTTCTAATTTATTGTTCCCATTCTTGACAAAATTTATTTATTTATTTATAATATTTATATAGAAAAAGAGAGGTAAAAATATGGCAAGTAAAATTTGGAAAAAATTGCTTTTTGTTATTTTGGTAATAGCTTGTTTATTTGATATAACTATAAAATTAGTACAAAGGAATTCATTTAAAGATGAACTTCAGTCTTCAGCAGAATATGTGCAAAACTTAGAAACTAATGAAGCAAGTAACGAAGTTCAAACAAACGAAGTAGTTTAAAACTCTTAATATAAGGTAAAAAGGCAAGGAGACTTGTCTTTTTCTTTTTCTATGTATATAATAATGTAAATTTAGAAACAAGAGAGGAAAAATATGAAAAAAATTATACAAAGCAAATATACACCATATATATTACTAATTTTACTTACAGCAGTAATATCAGCACCAATTTTTACAATGAATTTATTTCTAAATAATGAAGCAACATTACATATGTCAAGATTTTTAGCGGTTGATGGAATACTAAAAGATGGAGTATTTCCACCAATAATAAGTTATAAATATATGGAAGGCTTTGGCTATGCACTTAATTTGTTTTATGGCCCACTTACAACATTTATTCCAATAATATTTTTAAATTTATTTGGAACAGCAGGAATGGCATTTAAAACATTTTCTATTTTGACAGTAATTTTATCCGGAATTACCATGTATAAATTTATGCTAAGTGTAACAAATAGAAAATCTATGTCAATAATAGCAGCTCTTATATATATTTCTGCACCATATAAATTATCAGACATATATTCAAGAAACGCAATTGGTGAATATACAGCTTTTATATTTATTCCTATTGTATTTGAAGGACTGCATAATTTAATTAATGGAGATAAGAAAAAACATTATTTATTAATTATTGGTGTAGTTGGACTTGTGTTGTCACACACAATTACCACTATATATATTGCACTTTTTGCTATTATTTATTTACTTTTAAACATAAAAAAATTAAAAGACATAGAAATCTGGAAAAAAGCCATAATCGATATTATAATATCGTTTTTAATTTGTGCTTTCTATGTATTTCCTTTGTTAGAACATACTCTAGGAGGGGAATATGTTTTATATTCTCAAGAAAAAATGTTAACAACAGGGGAAAATGTATATTCTACAACATTAGGATTTAAGGAATTATTCGCAAATGAAGCAGGAGAACAGGAAATCAGATTTTCAATTGGAATTGTTACAATTATTCTAAGTGTTTTAACGTTTTTCTGTGTTAAAAAAGTAAAAAAAGAGCATGACAAGATTTATAGTGATTTTCTTATTTTGGCAATTATATCGTTATTTATGTGTACAAAATTATTTCCATGGACTATAATGCCAGGTGTACTTACTGTAATACAATTTGCATGGAGGAATTTAGGTTTTTTTGCGTTTTTCATATCTTTAGTATGTGGGATTAATGCAATTGTATTCGCAGAAGATGTAATTAAGAAAAGATTATGGAAAGAAACTTTTTTGTTTGGAATTATTGTTAGTATTTTTGTGTTCGCATTTTTAGGTGTTTTTAGAGATTGGAGATTTGATAATATTTCTAAAGAAGCTGATTTGGACAAAATGGTAAGAGAAAAACAAGAAATAGGACCTTTTCAGATTAATAGAGAATATATGCCATTAAAAGCTCAAAAGGACATCAATTATATTTTAAAAAGAGAAAATAAAACATATGTATTAAACGGAGAAGCAGAGATTGTATCTGAACAAAAAGAAAAGTTGGAGGACACTATTACTTTAAAGAATGTTCAAAATGATACTATATTAGAATTACCATATCTATATTACTTTGGTTATGAAGCTACAGCTAAATATGGGGATACTACTGAAAAATTAGAAATAACTGAATCTGAAAATGGATTTTTATCTGTAAAACTAAAAGAATCTGACAATGTAAGTATAAGTGTTCAGTATACAGGAACAATTTTAGAAAAAGCAGGATATATAGTTTCTATTTTAGGAATTATTATATTTATACTATATAGATTAAAAGAAGGAAAATTTAATGAAAGAAGAGAAGAAGTTAAAAAACTTCATAAGTAAAAATAAACAATATATTTTTATAATACTAATAAGTATAATAGTATCTGTACCTATGTTTATGCCAAATTTCAATATGCAGTATGACGATGGTGTGCAGCATATTTGTAGACTAATAGGTACAGAACAATCAATTAAAGAAGGACAATTATTTCCAGTAATAATGTCTAATTTCTGCAATGGCTTTGGCTATTCGTGGAATCTATTTTATAGTCCTTTTACTGCATATGCACCATTAATATTTAGAATATTTGGTTTAAGTTTTGAAATGTGCTTAAAACTATTTATGTTATTAGTTAGCATATTTACAGGTCTGGCAATGTACTTTTATATAATGAAAATAACTAAAAATAAAGAAATTGCCATTTTTGCAGCAGCTCTTTATATACTTGTACCATATAGACTTAATGATATGTATTTCAGGATGGCAATATCTGAGCTTACGACTTTTATATTTCTACCAATAATATTTAATGGACTATATACAATCATTAAGCTAAAGCAAAAAACTTGTTTATTAATTATACGGAGCAGCAGGAATGCTACTTACACACAGTATGCTTACTGTTTATGTAGCTATTTTCTGTATTATATATTTGTTAGTAAATATAAAGGAAATAAAAAAAGATGTATTAATTTTATTATTTCAAAATGTAATATGGATTTTACTTTTAACTATGTTCTATTGGGATCCACTTATAGAAAGTAAATCAGCAGCAGATTATGAAGTATTTAATCAAGAGCATATGGTAAGATATGATGCTATGATAGCATTAAAACCTAGCTTAGGAGAATTATTAGTGCATTTTAAAGGCAGAATGCCATATGGACTTGGGATAATTGTTATAGTAGGCACTGTACTTAGTATTTTTACAATAAAAAAATTAAAAGAGAAAAAGAACTTTATATTATTTTTAGTTTTGGGAATTATTTGCACTATAATGTCATTAGATTTTTTCCCATTTGAAGAACTACCAAGTATCTTTACAATGATGCAATTTTCTTTTAGAATGCTAGAATTTGCAGCTTTTTTCTTGGTAATTGTCTCATCTATAGCACTAGGAAAAGAGATAGAAAAATTCAACATTTATACAGTTGTTACATTGATTTGTATATCAATTTTATTATTATTACCAAGTGTTTTTGAATTACATTATGGAAGATATTTTGAAGAAAGTGATTTGGAAGCGGGAATTAGGGTGACTAGCAGTACAGGTAGAGTGCATGCTGGATGTGCTAGTTTTGAATATTTACCTACAAAAGCATTTAAGAATAGAAAGTATATTGAAGATAGGGAAGATGTGCCTGTTGTCTTAAATACCGAGCAATATGTTATAGAAAACTTTAATAAAGACAATACTAATTGTGAATTTGATATAAAAAGTTTTGAGGGAACTGATACAGCTCAAATAGAATTACCATATATTTATTATATTGGCTATAATGTCACTTTTGTAGATGATAATGGGGAAGAAACTAGACTAGAAACATATGAATCAGAAAATGGATTTTTATGTGTTAATGTTGATGCACCAGGAAAGATTAAAGTCAGATATACAGGAACCTTATTAATGCAAATTTCTGCATTAATTTCAGTATTAAGTGCTATTGCGTATGTTGGAATATTTGCAAAAGGAAAATCTTGATATTTTTCATTTAATATAGTAAAATGGTATAGTAGAAA
The DNA here is from genome assembly GCA_930980855.1 of uncultured Clostridium sp. Taxonomy (GTDB): domain Bacteria; phylum Bacillota; class Clostridia; order TANB77; family CAG-508; genus CAG-793. The sequence goes on along the minus strand of CAKNIZ010000026.1, from coordinate 4,380 downwards.
ATGAGGTGAGAAAATGGGAAAACCAACAGTAGCAATTATAGGAAAACCAAATGTAGGGAAATCTACTTTCTTCAATTATTTAGTTGGAAAAAGATTATCAATAGTTGAAGACACTCCAGGTGTAACTAGAGATAGAATTTATGGTGAAACAAACTGGAGAGGTAGAAATTTTACATTAATAGATACAGGTGGTATAGAAGAAAAGAAGGATGATGTCATATCTTCGCAAATGAGATTACAAGCAGAATTAGCAATAGACTTAGCAGATGTAATTGTTTTTATGACAGATATTGTAACTGGTTTAACAGCTACAGATAAAGACATTGCTTTAATGCTAAAAAAATCTAAAAAGCCTATTATACTTGTTTGTAACAAAGTAGATGATTTTAGGAAAATGGAAAATGAAATTTATGAATTCTATAATCTAGGACTAGGAGAACCACATCCAATTTCATCAGCTAATGCAAAAGGTATTGGAGATGTATTAGATGTTATTTATGAAAATCTACCAGAAAGTGAAGAAGATGATGATGAGACAGAATTTACAAAGGTAGCAATTATAGGAAAGCCTAATGTAGGAAAGTCATCACTAGTTAACAAAATACTGGGAGAAAATAGAGCAATTGTAAGCAATATCGCTGGAACAACTAGAGACAGTATAGATTCTGAATTTGAAAATGAACATGGAAAATATGTATTTATTGATACAGCAGGACTCAGAAGACATAGTAAAATTGAAGAGAACATTGAAAAATACAGTGTACTTAGAACTAACTTAGCGATAGAAAGAGCTGATGTTTGTATTTTAATGATAGATGCAAATGAAGGGGTAACTGAACAAGATACTAAAATTGCAGGAAAAGCGCATGAAGCAGGAAAAGGTGTAATAATAGTAATAAATAAGTGGGATGAATTTGATAAGGAAAGTTGCAGTCTTGAAAATTATACTAAAAATGTATATCAAAAATTAGCATACTTATCTTATGCACCAATTTTATTCATTTCTGCTAAAACAGGACAAAGAGTAGATAAACTATTTGATTTAATTAACGAGGTGGCTAATAATAATGCAATGAGAATATCTACACCAGTACTTAATGAATTATTAGCAGAAGCAGTGGCAATTGTACAACCACCAACAGATAAAGGAAAAAGGTTAAAAGTACTATATATGACACAAGTAAGTACAAAACCTCCAACATTTGCTATATTTGTTAATGACAAAAAACTATTCCATTTTTCATATGAAAGGTATATAGTAAATAAATTAAGACAAGAATTTGGATTTAAAGGAACGCCAATTAGAATTTTAGTTAGAGAAAGGAAGGAAAAATAAATATGGTTTGGGCATGTATTATATCTGGAATTATAGCTTATCTTTTAGGAAGCATTAGTTTTTCAATTATTTTTACAAAAAAATTTGCAGGTTTTGATGTGAGACAAAAAGGAAGTGGAAATGCAGGAAGTACAAATGTACTTAGAACTGCCGGAAAAAAGCCAGCAATACTTACATTAATTTGCGATATTTTAAAAGGAGTTATAGCTATTTTTATAGCATATTTAATTGGAAGAATATTTAATTTTGATATACAATCAAGTGCCATGCTAGTTCAAATAGCAGGAATATGTGTTGTTATAGGACATACTTTTCCAGTATTCTTTGGATTTAAAGGTGGAAAAGGAGTGGCAACAGCTTTAGGAGTACTTTTAGTTACAAACTGGCAAATAGGATTAATTTGTTTAGTATTTGCATTAGTTTTAATGGCATTAACAAGAATAGTCGCACTAGGTTCAATTGCAGCAGCAATATTGTTCCCAGTATTATGCTTTTTTATAACAAATAACTATCTTGTAGGAGATTCTTCAACAAGAATGTCATACTTGGTTTTCGGAATAATTATGGCTGTTATTGTAATATTTAATCACAGATCAAATATACAAAGAATGGCAAGTGGAAAAGAGAATAGACTAATATTTAAAAAATAGCGATTGGAGGAATACAAATGAATAAAAAAATAGCAGTTATTGGTAGTGGCAGCTGGGGATTAGCATTAGGAAACCATTTAGCTGAAATAGGAAATGATGTAAAAGTATGGTCATTTACTGAAGAAGAAAAGGAATTAATAAATAAGGAGCATCAATGTAAATTTATACCTGAAATGACATTGGACAATAAAGTGTTTTGCTCAAATGACCTAAGAGAAGTTGTAGAAGAATCAGACTATATTTTCCATGTAACACCATCGAAATTTACAAGAAATATTTTTAGAGATTACAAAGATTATGTTGGTGAGAAGCCAATTGTAATTTGTTCAAAAGGATTTGAAAATGACACTTTAAAAACTTTGGACCAAGTTATATTAGAAGAACTACCAACTGCTAAAATAGCAGCTTTATCAGGTCCTAGTTATGCAGTAGAAGTTTCAAGACATATTCCTACAGCAATTATACTTGCATCGAAAAATAATGAAGTTTTAGATTCAGTATCAGAATTGTTAATGAATGATTATATGAGAATATACAAATCGAAAGATATTATTGGTGTAGAAGTAGGAGGAGCATTAAAAAATATTATTGCATTTTGCGCTGGAATATGTGCAGAATTAAACTTTGGAACAAATGCCCAAGCTGCTCTAATTACAAGAGGACTAGCTGAAATAACTAGACTTGGAATAAAAATGGGGGCAGAAAAAGATACATTCTATGGATTATCTGGACTTGGAGATTTAATCTTAACTTGTTCAAGTGATGAAAGTAGAAATAGAAGAACAGGTAGATTAATCGGAAAAGGAATGAATATAGAGCAGGTAAAAAAAGAAATAGGAATGACAATTGAAAGTATAGATAATATAGAAATTGCAAAAAAATTATCTGCAAAATTTGATGTAGAAATGCCAATAGTAAATGCAGCATATGATATTTTATATAATAATCTAAAACCTAATGATGCTGCAATAATGCTTATGACGCGAACTAAAAAATTTGAAAATGAATAAAAATACCACCTCGTGTAAATAATATATGCGAGGTGTTTTTATGAAAGATAAAATTAGTAAATATTTTTTTATGGCTTTAATTATTGTACTGATTATAATGCTTTCAGTTTTAATATATATAAGATTTTTCAAGAACAATTCAAATAGTAATGAATATGCAAAATTAAGAGAAAAAGGACAGGATGAAGTATTGTATCTTGATTATGTAATAATAAATTCGTTGAATAAATTGAATAATATATCATATTCTAGATATGAAATTGTAATGAAAGAAGTGGAGGACAACTCTAGTCAGTCTTCTTCTAAGTCGGATGGAGAAGATTCATCACAAGGACAAGACAGGCAAAATGGGGAACAAGGTTCTACTGAGTCTAATGGAACAGAAAATGCTACAGACCAAAGTGAAAACAAAACATCAAGATTATCTCAAACTGATTCTTTACTAAATGCAAATTATAATGATATTCCTTGGAAAGAAATCTCTTATTCCATAGAAACTTTATATACAGCATGGCCTACAATATCTGTAGATTTACAAAAATTAAATGTAAATAATGAAGATATATCAAATTTCGAGTTTACATTAGATGGTGCAGCACAATCAATTAAAAATAATGACAAAAGTAATGCTCTTATTAATTTATATAATTTATATACATTTTTGCCAAAATTCTTATCTTATTTTGTAAACAATGATGCCAAGTTGAATTTATATAATACAAAAGCATATTTACTAAATGCATATATATCTGTTGATAAAAGTGATTGGGAAAATATGAGCAATAATGTTAATAGTTCAATAAACTCATTACAATGGGTTATTAATTCTGGTGCTATAAATGAGTATCAAAAATCTACTTTTGATAAAGCTTTGACTTTATTACAAGATATAAAAAGTGGAATTAGTATTGAAGATAAGGAAATTTTCTTTTTGAAATATAAATTAGCAATTGAACAATTAGAAGTTTTGAAAATATAAATTATTAGCCGATTATTAAATTCATATAATTGTATATTCAAAGATTTTTTGTTTCTTGCTGTCGGACGTAAAGTCCTCCAAACTGCGCGAAACTGCAAAATCTTGAATATACAATCTTAAAGTATTCTATAATAGCTGTGAATCCTAACAACAAAATTAAAAGAAGGTCATTTGACCTTCTTAATTATTTCTCCTCTATATTTTGAGCTTTGTTTTGTTCATTTCCTTTTTGATTGTTTTTAGAAGAATTATTTTTCTTTTCTTTCTTACAATCTTTGTTCTTAGCCATAAGAACACCTCCATTCCTTGATTGATTAATTATATTATTGACCAAAATTTGAAAAATATACTATTAGTGTCAAGAAGTATCGGAAAATTTTTCTTAAGAACTTAGAAAACAAAATC
>CAKNIZ010000025.1 GCA_930980855.1 uncultured Clostridium sp. | reverse complement strand
AGATTTTGTTTTCTAAGTTCTTAAGAAAAATTTTCCGATACTTCTTGACACTAATCACTTAAAAATTGCATTCTTAAAATATTATGATTTACAGCAGTTATAATTTTAAAAATTGTATATTTGAACTTCTGGTTCCTTGCGGTCGCTTCGCTTTAAACGCACTTCGCTGGAATCCTTCCAGCTCGTTTGAACGCTTGCGCGGAACTGCGAAGTTTCAAATATACATTTTTTCCAAAAATAATAACTGCTATATATTATAATATTTGACTATTTGAGCTTTTTAATGTATTATATAGTAAGTTAATATAGATTGGAGAAATGAAATATGTTATGTTCAGATTGTAAGAAAAATACAGCTGTCATTTTTGTAAATAAACAAAACGAAAAAGGAGAGATGAAAACAGAAGGATATTGCTATGATTGTGCAAAAAAAAGAGGAATCAATCCTTTAAATGCATTTTCAAGCAATTCTAACCTTACTGAAAGTGATATAAATAATATGACAGAGCAATTAAACTCTATGTTTAAAGATTTGTCTGGTAATTTAGCAATACAGGGAATTTCCCAAGAAGACCTTGAGAAAATGACTGAAGATTTGGCAAATGAGGAAAGTTTAGATTCAGATTCTACTGATGAAAACGGTCCTAAAGGCTTTGCTATACCACTTGGTTCAATTTTCTCTGGTATGTTTGGCAATAATTCAGATAAAAGTAATAATTCTAAAACAACCAAGACTAAAGAAGAAAAAAAGCAAAATAAAAAGCTTAAAACTTTATATGCTTATGGTACAAACCTTACTAATAAAGCTAGAAATGGTGAAATAGACAGAGTTATTGGTAGAGAAAAAGAAATTACAAGAATTATTGAAATTTTAAATAGAAGAACCAAAAATAACCCATGTTTAATAGGTGAACCCGGTGTTGGTAAAACAGCTATCGCGCAAGGATTAGCTCTTAGAATTGCTGAAGGCAACGTTCCTGCCAAATTATTAAACAAAGAAGTATTTTTATTAGACATGACTGCTCTTGTTGCAGGAACACAATTTAGAGGACAATTTGAAGCGAGAATGAAAGCAGTTATTGAAGAGTGTAAATTAGCTAAAAATATTATTTTAGTTATTGATGAAATTCATAATATTATTGGTGCTGGAGATTCTGACCATTCAATGAATGCTGCTAATATTTTAAAACCTTCTCTTGCAGATGGTACAATTCAATTAATTGGAACTACTACTTTAAATGAGTATAGAAAATATATTGAAAAAGATTCAGCATTAGAAAGAAGATTTCAGCCAGTTATTGTAGAAGAACCTACTATAAATGATAGTATTGAAATTTTAAAGGGCATAAAAAGTTATTATGAAGATTATCATAAGGTTCAAATTCCAGATGAAGTAATCAGACAAACAGTTTTAATGTCTGAGAAGTATATTCATGACAGATTTTTACCAGATAAAGCAATTGATGTTTTGGATGAAGCTTGTTCAAGAATTAATTTAAGCAATAAGGATTTATATGACTTAGAGGTTTTAAAAAATAAATTAGCAAATATCCAAGAACAAAAAGAAGCTGCTGCTGAAGCAGATTCTACTGAAGATTATAAAAAAGCGGCAGAGCTTAAAACTCAAGAATGTTCTATTACAGAGCAAATTGAAGCAATAACTAAGAAAATGACTCCTGCTACTCTTACTGTAGCAGATATTGCAAGAGTAATTGAAAACTGGACTAAAATTCCTGTTCAAAAAATAACAGAGGAAGAAACTCATAAATTGCTTGCTTTAGAAGATAATCTTCATAAAAGAGTAATTGGTCAAAATGAAGCCGTTTCTGCAGTAGCTCGTGCTATAAGAAGAAATAGAGCTGGATTGAAAAGTACAAAAAGACCACCTTCTTTCATTTTCGTTGGACCTACTGGTGTAGGAAAAACAGAACTTGCAAAGGCTCTTGCTTGTGAAGTTTTTGGAAGTGAAGAAGATATAATAAGAATAGATATGTCAGAATATATGGAAAGTAATTCTACTGCTAAACTTATTGGTGCACCTCCAGGATATGTAGGCTATGATGATGCTGGTCAATTAACTGAAAAAGTAAAAAGACATCCTTATTCTATTGTACTTTTAGATGAAATTGAAAAAGCTCATAGTGACGTTTTTAATATTTTATTACAAGTACTTGATGATGGTAGATTAACTGATAGCCAAGGAAATACTGTAAGCTTTGAAAATACTATAATTATTATGACATCTAATGCAGGTTCTAATCAAAACATGAATTCAATTGGTTTCGGAGCAAGTACATATGCTAAAAATAAAGTATTTGATACTTTAAAAGAAACTTTTAGACCTGAATTCTTAAATAGAGTAGATGAAATTGTAATATTTGATTCATTGAGCAATGAAGAATTAACACAAATAGTAAATCTAATGCTACAAGATACTCAAAATGTTTTAAATGATAGAAATATAAAAATGTATGTTTCTAATGAAGCTAAAAGTTATTTACTTGAAAAAGGTACTGATATTAAATATGGCGCTAGACCTCTTAGAAGAGCTGTTCAAAGATATATTGAAGACGAACTTTCAGATATGCTACTAAGAGCAGAATTAAAAAACGGTCAAAAGGTTTGTATAGACTTAAATGAAGACAAACTATCATTTAGCGTAAAAGATTAGGAGGATTATAGAATGAAAATTGTACCAAATATTCTAACAGTAATCAGATTCATATTTATACCATCAATTATAGTATCATTAATATATGACAATTATGTATTAGCATTAATCCTATTTACTCTTTCATCTCTAACTGATATTTTAGATGGAAAAATAGCAAGAAAATATAATGCAATATCGGATTTTGGAAAACTTATGGATCCATTAGCAGATAAATTAACTCAACTTTCTGTACTTTTAACATTAGCAGTTAAAAATGTTATCCCTTTTTGGATAGTAGTTATCTTAGTATTAAAAGAAACTGTTATGATAGCTGGTGCATCTTTCCTTTATGGAAAAAGCTTAGTAGTATCTAGCAAATGGTATGGAAAATTAACTACAGTTTTGATTTATATTGCTGTTGTAAGTTCATGCCTAATAAAAATATTTAACTTACCAGAATTTGATATATATATTTACGTATTAGCAATTATTTTTGCTATCTTCTCTTTAATTAAATATTTTATGTACTTTTATGGAAATGGATATTTACCTAACAAAGAAGAACTAAAAAAACAATCTCAAACTGTGCCAGAAAAGAAAACTAAAAACAAGTAAATTATATAAAGCATAATATTACACTATGCAATCCCGCGCTAGCGTTCAAACGAGCTGAAAGAAATTTCGGCGAAGTGCGTTTGGAACGAAGTGACTGCAAAGGATAAGTAGTGTAATATTATGCTTTTCTATATTATTTAGATGTATATTTAAAATTTCGTAGTTTCGCGCAGCTTGAAGCGTATGCGACATTAAGAAACAAGAAATTTTAAATATACACTTTACTCAAAGTCTTCTAACTTTTTCGCTAATTCATTCTCACCATTTGCCGTTATTCCCTGTTCTAATAAAGCAACATCTTCTTCTGGCAAATATTGAATAGGTATATCAGTCACTTCTCTAAGAATTGTATTTCCATCATCATCTATTGTGTATACTGCTATATTATCATCTTTAATTGTAATTAAGAAATGTTGGTCACAACTTCCCTCTAATTCTTTATACAATTTTACCTCATCAGCAGAAAAACTCTCTATTTGCCAATCGCTATATGCCGTTTTAAAATATTCCTCATCTTTATTAACTTCTTCATCTTCTATCTGTTCCTTTTGAATAATTGTATGTCCACAATCTTTATAATATTTTTCAAAGCAAATTGTTGCATTTGGCGATAATTTTACATCCGATTGATTAGCTGCAATTATATCATCATCTATAATATGGTTTCCTAATTGGTTATTTTCAATCATTTCATTTACTTTTTTTATTTCATTTATTTGCGCTTCTTCTAATTTTTTATCATCCATTATACTAAATGCAATTCCTGCAATCATTCCCAACACAATTGCTGAGCAAACTAAAATAATTATAGTCGTTTTTTTCATATAACCATCTCCATTTTCTTTATGGTTATATTTTTCCCAATTATTTCAAATTTATACAACAAACTCTTAAAAATAAAGTATTTGAAAATGAGCATAGTAATTCTATGCTCATTTTTCAGATAGATTTCAGAATAACAAATCTCCGATTGCCGAAGCAATCTCTTTTTTGGTTTTACATTCACATACGATTCCAGACTCGTCAATTATCATTGCCCAATGTTTTCCATGCCCAATTTTTGAAAGGTCATTTGCCACAATATAATCCGCATGATTTTTTTCACGCAATCTTGAAGCAACTTTCAATAATTCTTCTTTACTCACTCCATCCAACAATTTAAAACCTACCAACTTTACATTAGGTTCCATTTGCTTAATTAAGCCAATAACTTTTGGTGTCAAAGAAAACATTGTCATCAAATGTGGTTCATAAGAGGAAATTTTCCCGCTATTATTGGTAACTACTTTTGGATTTTCAAACACTCTCATAAGCATATCTTTGCTTATTTTCTCTCTTGAAGTAGTTTGAATAAGATTCAAAATTTCATCAACAAGGTCTTCTGCCTTTACTACATACTTTCCTGCATAATCTCCAACTGCTGCAGAATGAATTATAACATCAATCTTGTGTTCCCTAAAGATTTTTTTAAGAGCCTCTATTAAATCTTGCGTAGATTCAATTGTTATAAACTCGATCTTTTTGCTGTTAGTATGTGGTTTATAGGACATTTTGGTAGTAATATAAAAAATCTTGTTGATTTCATCATTTTTCTCTTCCAAAAGCGTCTCTGATAATACGCAACCAAGTGCACCAGTTGACATATTAGTAATTTTCATTACCGAGTCAATTCTTTCATTAGTAGGACCAGCTGTAATAATAATATTTTGTTTCATCATTGTTTTCCTCCATTTTCAATAGTTGTTAAAGTAATTTTTCTTGGATTATTTATATAGTTATCACTCCTTCCAAATCTACTTAATTCATCTGGATCGATAAATTCTCCATATAAATACTGAGTATGCGCTTTTGACAAAGATAAAATATGTGTCGGTCTTTCATTTGTGGTAAATCCATCTTTTCTCAGCCACTCTTTTTCATGCATAGAAATTGGGCCATAAATATAACTTTGTCCATCACCATATTCTTCTCCTTTATACGTACTTACACAGTTAAGAACAAAACTATATAACTTTTCATTATGGTTATGAATAGCAATTGTTTCTTCCTCAAAAACACTTGTATTTGAATTAGAACAAATAGCCATAATTGCAAAAAGGTTCTCTTTGTATTCTGGATTTCTAGCAATGTAATAAGCTGCATGATAATATTCCATACAATTTAAAATATAGATTTTTTTGCCTTTAATCCAGAATTCATGGTCTTTTAATTCATTCATTATAAAATCATTTGGTTGAATATAGGTAATCCTTCTAGTCATTGGTTCAGCTCCTGACGCATATCCCTTTGTAATTTCATACTTCCTCCCATCTTGAAAAATCACAGTTTTGTTAATGCCATTATTGTAATAGCTTCCAGCTACTACTATTTTTCCGTATTCAGAAAGCTTTTTGTAGTTCTGGTCCCATTTTGGCAAGTATGCCATTTCTGGAAATAGTGTAATGTCTGGGTTCTTTTCTTGCATGATTTTAAATGCCATCAGAATTTGTTTATCAATACTATCTGTTTGAATTAAATATTCATCTCTTGAATTACAATCCAGAGTCATATTTAATTGGCACATTAATACCGATAAATAGTTATTTATCCGCATATCTTTCTACTCCTTTCTTGTTTATGCTTGAATTATATATCTCCAAATGATATAATTCAAATACATATTAGTAATATTCACTATAACAAGGAGTTATAATATATGGATATAAATTTTGAATCTTACAAAATTTTTTACTATGTATCTATTTATCGGTAGTATTAGTAAAGCAGCCAATTTTTTATATATTTCTCAACCAGCAGTAACTAAAACTATAAAAAAATTAGAAGAAGAATTAGGAGTAACACTTTTTTATAGAACTCCTAAAGGAGTTACTTTAACTGAAAACGGAAATATATTTTTTACATTTATTAAAAATGGCGTTGAAAGTTTTATTAATGGTGAACATAAGCTTACATCTCTTAACAATTTAGAAAGTGGAGTATTAAGAATCGGTGCCAGTTCAACAGTTACTAAATATTTTTTGCTTAATTATATAGAAGAATTTCATAAAAATTATCCTAATATAGATATTTCAATAACTAATCATCTAACAAGTACTATGATATCTTTACTTAAAAATGGAAGTTTAGATCTTTTAGTTGTTAATCTTCCAATGAAAACAGATAATACATTAAACATTATTCCCTGCGCTATACTTCATGATTGTTTTGCCGGGAATTTGGAATATAAAAATCAAATTAGAGAAAAAATCTCTTTGAAAAGTCTCATCTCAAATTTTCCTATTATTACACAACAAGAGCCTTCCAATACTAGAAATTTTCTTAATTCTATTATGGAAAAAAACAACATTTCTTTTCATCCCAAATTTGAAATTGTTAGTTATAGTTTGGTTAAAGATTTTGCAAAAATAGGAATGGGGATTTCTTATATAACGAAAGAATTTGCAAAATCCGAATTACAAAACAATGAATTATATCCAATTCCTATAATTGAAAAAATTCCAAATAGAAACTTACGGTATTGTTACTCAAAAATCTACGATAGCAACTCAAGCAGCTCAAAAGTTAATTGATATGATTGTAAATAATTAATTATTTACAATATAATATTCAAGGATTCATAGAAAATATTATATGAATCCTTCTACCCTAATTTTATGTTTTTTATTAACACTAATACTAATTTCTCCCATCTCATCTGTTCTATATATTTTGCAATTTAAATTATTTAATCTATCGATTACGCCTTGATTTGGATGTCCAAACTTATTATTTTTTCCCACACCTATAAGTGCAATCTGTGGATTCACCGCTTCTAAAAAGCTATTAGTTGAAGATGTTTTAGAACCATGATGTGCTACTTTTAGAACTGTACTTTGTAACTTTTCTAAATTATTTTTGTATATTGACAAAATTTTTTCTTCTGCCACTTCTTCTATATCTCCAGTAAATAATATTGAAAAATCATTCCATATAAACTTAAATACTAATGCATTATTGTTTTTCACATTATCATTTATTGGTTCTTTATTGGGATATAATACCTCCATTTTAGCCTTTCCTATTTTTAATATGTCTCCCATATTTACTTCTAGTATATTAATATTCTTTTTTCTTACTAAGGCTATAAATTCATTAAAATCATTTGATTCTTGTCCTAATGTAGAAATTACAATATTCTTGATTTTCAAATTTTCTACAACATATATAAGTCCCTTATAATGATCAGCGTCAAAATGGGACACTATAACATAATCTATAGATATCAGTCCTCTATCTAACAAATATGGAAGCAAAGTCATTTCTCCCACATCTGATTTGCTCTCAAAAGCACTTCCTCCTCCATCAATTAATATGCTTTTATTATTTACTCTAATTAATGTACTATCTCCCTGCCCCACATCTATAAAATTTATTTCTAAATCTTTTACTTTTAAATTTAATATTGGAAAATAAAAGTTAAATATAATAATTATGATGAGTATTACATTTATATATTTTTCTTTTTTATATCCATATATTTTTACTGCTAAACAAACATAAAAAATAATTACTAATAAAATATTAGGAGTTGGCATGTAAACCTTTGAAAATGGCAAATTAGCGCAAATATGTGCTATATTGATTAACATGCTAATTAGCAGATTTAAAACGCTAAATAATGGTTTTAAAAGCGAACCTAATAATAATGAGGCAAATAATAATATAAAAGCAAATATTACAATAACTCCTAAAAGAGGCCCAGCTAATAAATTAGAAATAATAAATGAAAAAGAAAGCGTATTAAAATTTAATAGCATTATTGGTATTATGATTATATTTGCTGAAAGAGTAACACTTATAGCAGTTATTATATATTGCTTTATTTTAGTTTCTTTTTTATTAAAATATTTTATAAATAGTTCTGTTAGTTTTTCATTAAATAATACTATGCCTATAACTCCTCCATAAGATAGTTGAAGTCCAACATCAAATATTATATATGGATTGCTTATTAATTGAAATATAATGGCTACTGACATACTAGTCCATATATCTGCTCTTCTATAAAATAAACTTGCTATAACCATCATAATAGCCATTATTCCAGACCTTGCAACAGAAGCCGTATTTCCAGTAAGATTCATGAATAAAATTATAACTATTATCACTATTATTTTCCCTAGTCTATTTCGCTTTATCATTTTATTAACATATCCTACTGCTAAAATAATATATGTAAAATGTGATCCAGAAACCGCTAACATATGAGTTAAGTTAGAATCTTTAAAATCATTTTCTACTTCTTTTGATATTCCTGTTCTATCTCCTATTACTAAGCCTATTCCCAGTTCTGCTTCATCTTTATTCAAATATTTTCTTAAAGTTTCTTTTACATATTGCTTAAAATTCATAATATTTTTTTGTATTTTGTTTCCATTGTTTTTGGATATTATTTTAAAATTCTGCACATTAAAAGTTCCAAAAATTTTCTGTGTTTTTAAGTATAATGAATAATCAAATCCTCCATAATTTCTTTTACTGTCTGGCTCTAAAAATTCTCCTACAAAATTAATTTGATCTCCATATTCTAATTTTTCATTATCTTTTTTTACATTAATCAAGAACTTTCTACCATTTATATACTTATTATCACTTATTAGTTTTATAACATAAACATCTTTGTAATCTTTTTCATCTTTCACATCTAATATCATTCCTGTATATTGTGAATTAATATTCAGGTTAGAATAAACTTTATCATAGCCTAAAAAAACTACACCTAAAAGGTGTAGCACAATTATAATCAATATATATATAATGGCTAACACGCAAAATGGTCTTTTCATAAAACTCTTTCCGTGCCCCCATTTTTAATTATTGTTTTTCTTCTGACAAGTATTTTTTCATCATATATCCAGTACCATCTGTAACATATACTCTATACCAATCGCCTTCTTCTCCTTTAACTGTTACAGGAGTATTTAACCCTACGCTTGCAACAGCTTCAGATTCTGTTGTAGTACTTGCTCTAATATATACTGCATCTACATTTACATACATTGTTTTTGGATATGAGTTATCTGAAGTTTCGGCTGGTTCTTCAGTATTTGTGTTATTTTGAGGTTCAGAATTCTCTACTGGTTTGTTATCTACTGTATTCTCAGTAGTATTAGATTCTGGTGCTGTATTATTTTCAGTCTGATTTGTTTCTGAATTTACTTGTCCTTCTACTCCATTTACATTGCTTGTAAAAATCCATCCTGAAATCGTATCAGTTTGAACATATGCCCATTTTCCTGTTATAGATACAACTAATACTTCTGTTCCAGAAGAAATACTACTTATTTTAGTTGAATTCAATAATGGTAGTACATAAACATCTGAATTTTTATTAACTATGCCTTTAGTATTTGCTACTGGTGCAATATCTGGATTTGCTGTCTGATTTTGTACTTCAACATATTGCTTACTTACATATCCTGTATAATCTTGATATTGTACTCTATACCAGTCTCCTTCTTCTCCTAAAATTTCGAAACTTGCGTCTCCTGGCATTCTTACAACAAGATTAGAACTTGTAGATGGGCTTTCTCTTAAGTTTAGAAAGTCCGAACCTTTTATTGTTCCTGTTTGTGCTAAGCTAATACCTGTCATGAAAAGAGCAAGAATCATAACTATAACTAAACTTTTCAATATATATTTCTTCATAATTTTCTCCTTATTTTATAAATAAAGTATATACTGGATTAGTCCAAAAGTCAAGATATTAAATTCTAATTAACAAAAAATAGGAGGCAATTTCTTGCCCCCTATTTATATTTATTACTCAATTATTTCTGAAACAACTCCAGAACCAACTGTTTTTCCACCTTCACGAATAGCGAATCTTAATCCTTGTTCGATAGCGATTGGTGTGATTAATTCGATTGTCATATCTACGTTATCTCCTGGCATTACCATTTCTGTTCCTTGTGGTAAATCAATTAATCCTGTAACGTCTGTTGTTCTAAAATAGAATTGTGGTCTATATCCATTGAAGAATGGTGTATGACGTCCACCTTCTTCTTTTGTTAGAACGTATACTTGAGCTTTGAATTTTGTATGTGGATGTATTGTTCCAGGTTTTGCTAGAACTTGACCTCTTTCAACTTCTTCTCTTTGTATACCTCTTAATAGAACACCTACGTTATCTCCAGCCTCTGCTTGATCAAGAGTTTTTCTGAACATTTCAATTCCTGTTACAACTGTTTTCTTTCTTTCTTTTGAAAGTCCAACGATTTCAACTTCATCAGATAATTTTAATGTTCCTCTTTCTACTCTACCTGTTACAACAGTTCCTCTTCCTGAAATTGTCATAACATCTTCTATAGGCATTAAGAATGCTTGGTCTACTGGTCTTTCTGGTGTTGGTATATAGCTATCAACTGCTGCCATTAATTCATTAATGCATTGATATTCTGGTGCATTAGGATCTTTAGATGTTGATTCTAATACTTTTAATGAAGAACCTTTTATTACTGGAATTTCATCTCCTGGGAAACCATAGCTTGATAATAAGTCTCTAACTTCCATTTCAACTAATTCTAGTAATTCTGGATCATCAACCATATCACATTTATTTAAATATACAACGATGTATTTAACACCAACTTGTCTAGCAAGTAATATATGCTCTCTTGTTTGAGGCATTGGACCATCAGCTGCTGAAACAACTAATATAGCTCCATCCATTTGTGCAGCACCTGTAATCATGTTCTTTACATAGTCTGCGTGTCCTGGACAGTCAACGTGAGCATAGTGTCTATTATCTGTTTCATACTCAACGTGTGCTGTGTTAATTGTAATTCCTCTTGCTTTTTCTTCTGGTGCACTATCAATTGCACTATAATCTTCAAATTGTGCTTGTCCTTTTAAGTTTAATACTTTTGTAATAGCTGCTGTTGTTGTTGTTTTACCATGGTCAACATGTCCGATTGTTCCTATGTTAACGTGTGGCTTACTTCTAACAAATTTTTCCTTAGCCATTTTTAAATCCTCCTTATTTTATATTTATTAATAAAAAACATTAATAACTTTTTAAGACTTTACTAAATTTTATTTAGCATGTACATTCTATATCATTTTAGTAAAAAATGCAAGTCTTATCCAGTTTTTATTTTAAGTTATATCAAAACTCTTAATTAATTTTCATTTAAGGTACGTCCCAAATCAAAAATTAATCTTCTTTCTTTGTTCTTGAAGAAACTATTTGGTCTAATATAGACTTTGGTACTTCCTCATAATGAGAAGGTTCCATAGAATATGTTCCTCTACCTTGTGTTTTTGAACGTAGGTCTGTTGCGTATCCAAACATTTCTGAAAGTGGAATAAATCCTCTTATAATTTGGTTACCGCTTCTTGCTTCCATTCCTTCCATTCTTCCACGTCTAGCGTTAATATCTCCAATAACATCTCCCATGTATTCTTCTGGAACTGTTATTTCAACTTTCATAATAGGCTCTAATAGAACTGATTTTGCTTGTTTACATCCTTCTTTAAAAGCCATAGATGCAGCAATTTTGAATGCCATTTCTGAAGAGTCAACTTCATGGTATGAACCATCAACTAAAGTTGCTTTGAAGTCTATAACTGGGTATCCTGCAAGAACACCACTCATAGAAGCTTCTCTCATTCCTTCTTCTACTGGTTTTATATATTCTTTTGGTACTGCACCACCAACAATTTTGCTCTCAAATTGTACACCTGAACCTGGTTCTAATGGTTCCATTTCAAACCATACATCACCATATTGTCCATGTCCACCTGATTGACGAACAAATTTACCTTGTACTCTAACTTTATTTCTAATTGTTTCTTTGTAAGAAACTTGTGGTTTACCTACTGAGCATTCTACTTTGAATTCTCTTTTTAATCTATCTACTATAATGTCTAGGTGTAATTCACCCATACCTGCTATAATAGTTTGACCTGTTTCTTGATCTGTCCATGTTTTGAATGTTGGATCTTCTTCGGCAAGTTTTGCTAAAGCTACACCCATTTTTTCACTATTTGCCTTATCTTTTGGCTCAATAGCGATATCAATAACTGGTTCTGGGAATTCCATAGATTCTAGGATTACTGGATGATCCATATCACAAAGTGTATCACCTGTTGATACATCTTTTAATCCTACTGCTGCTGCAATATCTCCAGCATATACTTTTTCAATATCTTGTCTGTGATTTGCGTGCATAAGTAGAATTCTTCCAATTCTATCTTTCTTATCCTTTGTAGCATTTAATATTGTTGATCCTGTTGTAATTGTTCCTGAGTAAACTCTAAAGAAACATAATTTACCAACAAATGGGTCTGTCATTATTTTAAATGCTAATGCTGAGAAAGGCTCATTATCATCAGTCTTTCTTTCAACTTCATTTCCAGCTTCATCTACACCTTTAATTGGTGGAATATCAAGTGGTGATGGTAAATAGTCTACAATCGCATTTAATAGCTCTTGAACACCTTTATTTTTGTATGATGAACCACATGTTACTGGAACTAAAGTATTGGCGATTGTACCTTTTCTTAGTCCTTTTTTGATTTCTTCTTCAGAAAGTTCTTCACCTTCTAAGTATTTCATCATTAATTCATCATCTTGTTCAGCTGCTGCTTCTACCATCTCTGATCTATATTTTTCACTATCAGCTTTCATATCTTCAGGAATTTCTGTTTCTTCAATTTCTTTTCCTAAATCGTCTTTATGAATGAAAGCTTTCATTTTGATTAGGTCAACAATTCCTTTAAAATTGTCTTCACTTCCAATTGGTAATTGAATTGGAACCGGTCTACATCCTAATCTTTCTTTCATTTGGTCTACACAAGCATAAAAGTCAGCTCCTGTAATATCCATTTTATTTACATAAGCCATTCTTGGTACTTGATATTTATCTGCTTGTCTCCAAACAGTTTCTGATTGTGGTTGAACTCCACCTTTTGCAGCTAAAACTAACACAGCTCCATCAAGAACTCTTAAAGATCTTTCAACTTCAACTGTAAAGTCAACGTGACCTGGTGTATCTATAATATTTATTCTATTACCTAACCACTTACAAGTTGTAGCAGCTGATGTGATTGTAATACCTCTTTCTTGCTCTTGGGCCATCCAGTCCATAGTAGCAGCTCCATCATGAACCTCACCTATTTTGTGAGTTCTTCCTGTATAGAAAAGTATTCTCTCTGTTGTTGTTGTTTTACCCGCGTCAATGTGGGCCATTATTCCTATATTTCTTGTTTTCTCTAAAGGAAATTCTCTTCCGTTTCCGGCCATATTCTTTTCCCCTTTCTGTTAAATTTTAGAATTTGTAATGAGCAAAAGCCTTATTAGCTTCAGCCATTTTGTGCATATCTTCTTTCTTCTTAAATGCTCCACCATTTCCTGCTACAGCGTCCATTATTTCTGCTGCTAATTTTTCAGACATTGTTTTTTCATTTCTTGTTCTGGCATATCTAACAAGCCATCTTAATCCTAATGTCTGTCTTCTTTCAGGTCTTATTTCTAATGGAACTTGGTATGTTGCACCACCAACTCTTCTAGCTTTTACTTCTAGTACTGGCATAACATTGTTTAATGCTTCTGTGAAAACCTCTAATGGATCTTTTCCAGATTTTTCTTTTACTATATCAAATGCATCATAAACAATTCTTTGTGCAACTGTTTTCTTACCGTCAAGCATAACATTGTTAATTAATTTTGTAACAACTTTGCTGTTATACATTGGATCTGGTAATACGTCTCTCTTAGCTATAAATCCTTTTCTTGGCACTATTCTTCCCTCCTTATAATATTTTGATGTAAACCTTACATCTAGGTACTCTGAAAAGTTTTACCTTTCCGTCTAGTGCAATCTATTTCTAATTTAAGTCCTAAATTATCAATTATTGCACTACATTTGGCTAAATCCTATTTCTTTGGCTTTTTAGCTCCATATTTTGATCTGCCTTGCATTCTGTCTTTAACACCTGCTGTATCTAGTGTTCCTCTTATAATGTGGTATCTAACACCTGGAAGGTCTTTTACTCTTCCTCCTCTTATTAGAACAACACTGTGTTCTTGTAAGTTGTGTCCTACACCTGGAATATAAGATGTTACTTCATAACCATTTGAAAGTCTTACTCTGGCAACTTTTCTTAATGCTGAGTTTGGTTTCTTTGGTGTTACAGTTTTTACAACAGTACATACTCCTCTTTTTTGTGGAGATCTTTGGTTTGTTGCTCTATTCTTCATAGAATTGAAACCATGTTGTAATGCTGGTGATTTTGATTTTCCTTTTGAAGTTTTTCTTCCTTTTCTTACTAATTGATTAATTGTTGGCACTTAAATTTCACCTCCTAAAATAAAATACTGCTATTTTTCAAAGCCTATTATGGCATCTTAAATAACAGTATTATTTTATCATGATTTTCTCTTAAAGTCAATTACTTTAGAAGATTTTTACAGGTAATTTTTGTAGGTTAGTCAATCATATGTCACACTTTTTTGAAAAATATATGGTTTG
>CAKNIZ010000024.1 GCA_930980855.1 uncultured Clostridium sp. | reverse complement strand
ACTATAAAACAGTTCCCTGCAATATAGTCATAATCAAATTGTAAATTTGGCTTTAGATTTGCTATTTTACCTTCTTCATTACATATAAGAAGTAAATCATCTTTATATGGTACTACTTCAATTAATCCTCCTACTAATTTTTGTTTTGCTTCTAAAGTATCATCTATTTCCATTACAACAGGATCTTTACCAACTTCTTTATATATAACTTTTAATTTTTTATTTTCTAATTCTTCTTCATTGTATTTTAATTCTTTTTTTATCTCTTCTAAAGAGTAGTAGTGTAAGTCAATATTTCCTGATTCAATACTATCAAGATAACCAGTATCATAAAGTATTACATCATCATCAGCACCATACCTTTCATAATCGAAATAATCAGAAACATTATGCTGATCTAAGACATCTTGTAGACCACTCCAATTAGCTTTTGACATTCCATATTTTTCTTCATTAGACAGATATTCAGAATCTTCTTCATAAGAATAAAAAGGTATATCATCTTCTTGCAACATAATATTTATGATTTCTTCTATGTCATCTGTACCTTGTGAGTCAATATAAGCCTCAACAGCTTCCATATTATTTACTCTTTCTGAGGCAAGTGCTAATAAATTAAGCATTGTAAGATTAGTATATTCACTAACTTTAATAGGTAAATCAGTTTCATAGTCGTTTATCATATATTCTTCATAACATACACCATTTTCAGCAAGTGCCTTTTCAACTTCATCTTGTGTCAACTGGAGTCCAACTTTTTCTCGTAAAAAAGTATCTAGTTCTTTTTTTGAAACAGGTAATTCTAGCCATTCTCCTACAAGTTCGCCTTCGTTGTATTTTCCTAAATTTCCAATCCAAACATTTAGCATATAAGCTCCTTTCCATAAAAAAAGAGCTAGTATAGTAACTAACTCGATTTCTATATTTTTTGTAAAATTTCTTTCATTAGAACTTCATCAACTAAACCATCAATCATTTGTTGATATTTGGCAAGTATGGACATTTCCCTTGTACTAGGAGCTTTGTATTTTTCTTTTATTTGCTGTTCTACTTGCTTTTTTAATTCTAAAATATATTTTTCTCTTTCAAATATCTTAACATTTAGTTCTCCTGTAAGCTCTAATTCTTGTTTTCTATATGGATAATTTCTTTCCATATTTGCTAAAATCATTTTTCCATACTTTCCAAAAGTCATTGTAATTACCTTCTTTCTATAATAAATTCTACAATACACCATTAATCTATACAAAACCCTGAAACAAAAAAAGAGGTGCTAAGATTTTTTTACTCTTGCATCTCTTATAATTGTTTCATTATATACATTATACTACTTATTTTCATTGTTTCAACATAGTCTTTTTTTTGTACTGTTTTTTGTGTGTACTATTTTTGCTAGTATTTTTGTTTAACCTTTTTATTGTTCTTTCAATACAATTAAATTGCTATAATCAGTATCTGTATCAATAATTGCATAAAATATATCTTTATTACCTCTTTCTGTTTGACCTGTTTGTATGCAAATTGTACCGTTTAATTCATTTTTCCATATTCCTGTAACTTTATAAGATTCGTGAATGTGTCCGTGTAAAGACATATAAGCATTACTTTTTGTTAAGAAGTCTGTTATTGCTTTTGAGCCTACTTGTCTTTTATCTATACATACATCTAATCCTACTCCAAATGGTGGGTTATGAAATACATAAATAGCCTTTTTTCCTTCTGTTGCTTTAGGCAAATGTTTTAACACATTTTCCATTTTTTCTACTTTTTTCCTATATTCTTTCCATTCATCAACTGACAGCATATTTCTACATTTTTCGACATATATTATTTTTGATAACTGAAAAGGCATTTCTAAATTTTCTTCAATTACAACTCTATCTTTGCAACCAAAAGGATGGTCTAATACTTTAGATAATCCTATAAAAGAAATATCTTCTAAATCTGCTTTCTTATTATCTATATTAAATACATTATCAAATTTATTACATTCATTTTCAAATGTTTCATCTAATTGTTCTAAATCATCATTTCCTAATATACAAATACATTTAATATTATTTTCTTTTAATTTAGTAAAATAATTATCAAAAAATTTTTCTATAAATATTTTTTGTTCATTGTATCTATCACTACAGTTTTTAGGCAATAAATCTCCTCCAAATACTAAATATTTAACTTTTTGTTTTATTGCCTCTACTAATAATTTTTCATATTTATATTCATCTCCGTGAATATCACAAGCATATATAAATTTCATAGTTTTCTCCTTCTTATATATTTAGCATATTCATCGATTCAAGATAAATAAGTGCTTCTTTAAATCCTAATTTAAAAGCCTCTTTTATTTCAATTCCATCAAGCTCTTCTTGTAGCTTTAAAATTTTATTGATTGCTTTTCCTTCTTCATAATTTAGAGCAACAGATTCTTTATCTTCTAATAATGAAATAACTTTCGGATATTTTTCTTTTACACTACATATCTGTTGATTTATTTTTTTATATTCTTTATTTTGCATAACTTTCAATACTTTGTATTTATCAAAATATTCAAAGAAATCATCACTATATGTATCAAAAAAGCCTTCTACAATTTTCTCCATTATACTCCCTCCTTTTCAATTTTACTTATTATATAAAATTGAAAAGGACTATCCCAAACCTTTTTATCAAAAAACCTACTACATTGTGTGTACTAGGTTTTTCGCTATTTTTTAATTATTAATCTTCCTAAAATTTTATACTACTTTCCACAACACTTCTTGTATTTCTTGCCACTTCCACATGGGCATAACTCATTTCTCCCTATTTTTTTACTTTCTAATTTTAAACCACGCTTATGCCTTAAATATTCTGCCATATTAATTGTTTCTGTACTTTTAAATTCATTATCTAGTGCTGTTAGTGTCTTTAAATGTATTTTAATTATTTCGTCATTTTTATTATAATATAAAAACACACTTATTGTTTTTTTATCTTTATCTAAATACATATTAGCATATACATTTTTTAATAACAGTTCTTCATTTGCGTCATCTTCACTACAAATAGATGAAATGCATATTCCATCTATACCATTTTCATCTGTTTTTGTTAATGACATATACCCATATTTAGGTCTATTATTTTTTTTATAAAATTCTTTAGATTCTATAACAATTTTTTCTGTTAGCTGTAATGTATCAGGATTTAAATTTAGTAAAAAAGTGGTTAGATAAGTATGATTCTCAATTGCATTATTTTTTTCACAAAATTCTATAACTTTTTTTATTTCTGACGGTATATTCCTATATGGTTTAGTTACGATTTTTTTCTTAAACCATAGGCTATTATAATAAGCATCCAATTCTTCCATCCAGTCTTCACCACAAATTGATACTATTCCCAATTCCTCTTTTATATCATTTTCTCTTTTAAAATAATCTATTTGTTCATTTGTATATTCATTATAAAAATTATATTCAATCCACATACCTAAATGATATAATTCGTCTACTAAATCAATATTCTTATTGCCAATAGCTTTTCTTCTTTGCAATAAATATTGTATAAAATAGCAGGGATGTTTCTCAAAATATTCACTATATACTCTTAGATCATCTAAGCAAAAAACAAGAGTGTTTTCACTCAATGTCAATATTTTAACTTTATCTATTCTTGCTTCAATATCATTAAAAGATTCTGCTGTTATTATAATTTTAAAAATTTTTGTGTCATCATTTATTTTAATTTCAGCTTTTTTATTCCTTGTTTTTTTGTTATTGCTATCATAAATACAAATTTTTTTATGTTCCAACAAACATTTCTCTAAAGAATCTTGTTGTTCGTTTGCTTTTACAATTAGATTTTTTAATGATTCTTTATGAGATTCAAAATCTTCACTTGCCAATTCGTGTGTAAAATTTCCTGCTTTCACCTCTATAATAAAAATATTATTATCATATACTATTAAAATATCATTTTCTAAAATTTTATTGTTATATACATAAAAATTTTTTTGATAACTTTGTTTATCACCTAATATGTTATTAAAGTATCGTTCTACGACTTTTTCTATGTTAGAAGTGAATTTTGCCCTTATTTCTTGTTCTTTACTATTAAACTTTTCACATATTCCTTTTATTGCAATCTTGTCAAAATTATCATAAAATTTTTGTTCTAATAATATATAATATTTATTGTCTATTTTTGCTAGAGGCTTATATTTGATATTATTCATTAACTTATTCCAATTCTCTATACTTATATCTTCTACAAATTTTTTGTAGACACTCGGATCTATAACAAATTTATCTAAAAAGATGGTTGTCCACTTAGTATTTTCTTGTATATCTGCTAATTTTAGACTATAGACATTATCCAAATGTTTATCTATCTGACTCCTTTTTTTGTGGCTTAATTTACTATGTATATTTAAGCTATTATCTTCATTTATCTCTATTTTTTCCGTTTTTATTAAAGTTTTTAAATTATTTATACTATTTTCAAACTCAAAATAGAAATTATTTTTTAATTTATTGATTCCACAATATAAGTCTTTTAATGAAAAGTTATATGTTAACTTAAATTCTTCTTCTAAGCAACCTAACATATCTTTATGGTGTTGTATTTCAAAAATGTCGTATCTCTTTCCACTCCAATCTTTAAAAGAGTCTGAGTGAATTATATAATCTTTTTCCTCTGAAGTT
This sequence comes from uncultured Clostridium sp., assembly GCA_930980855.1. Taxonomy (GTDB): domain Bacteria; phylum Bacillota; class Clostridia; order TANB77; family CAG-508; genus CAG-793. The sequence goes on along the minus strand of CAKNIZ010000024.1, from coordinate 12,152 downwards.
AATTCTTTTTCCTTATCACTTACTAATCGATATCGCAAAGTGATTTTTTCTAACTCTTCAATATATTTTTCAATTTTTTCTAATGTATTTTTTTGCAATTCCTCTTTTATGCCATTTTCTTCTATACAGGAAAATAGCATCTGCAAATACATTATTTTTTTACTTTGCAACCATCTATCATCTTTATTATCTTTCTCACCATAGCTAAATTTATAATTAGAATAAAAATATGCAAGAACTTCATAAGCTGAAAATTTTTTTAAATAATTAATTATTTCAACAATTTTATTTTTAAATTCATTTTGTAATTGTTCTGCTGTTGGGAAATTTTTTAGTTGGTCGGTCAAAGTTATTTCACCTCCATCATATTTGCTCATTATTGCCTTTATTATATCACATATTTCTTATAATTTAAGTATGTTGCTTGATATCAAATTGTTTAAACTCGCAAGTATTCCAATTTCAAAATAGATATCATTTATATATGTTCTAACAGTTGTTTTTGAAACATACAATTCATCTGCAATAATATCTTCAGGAATATTGCCAAAGAATTTATACTCAATAACCTTTAACTTTGTCTTATCACATTTCCTAAACTCTTGAAGAACATTATCAATTAATTCTTTCCATTGCTTATATTCCTTTATTTTATTATCTATACTTATGTTTTTTATAACTTGCGATTCTATCCCTCTATTAATTTTGTTCTTACTTCTTATTGAAGAATTAATATCTCTTCCTTCTGTTGTATCTTTTTCAAGTTCCAGTTCATTTATTAATCTATCATATATTGGATATTCATATAATTTTTTTCTGATTATCTTTTTTACTTTTTTAGTTACCAACTTTGTACCTCCTAAAACAAAAAATCACAACATTTAGTTGTGTTACATATCTAAATCCATTTCATCATCTTCTTCAGCTTCAGGAGAAGATTTAGATGGAATATTCTCATATAAACTATCAAAAAATTCTTTTGGATATTTCCTTTGTTCAAAATTAGTGCTTATATTCTTTGTATTATTTTTCTGCTTTGTTTGTCTTTGCTCTATTTCCTCAACTCTTAATATTACCCATCTTTTAATTGTTGCAAAATCGCTTTTATATTCTATGCCTTTAGATTTTTTATATAAAGAAAGCTCTTCTATACATTTATTTGCCTTTGTTTCTCCATATAAATTCACTAATTCTTTATATTCATAATTATATAAATATACATTATCTAAAAATTTTTCTTTGCTAACTGTGTGTGTATTTATATTATTATAGTTTATATTATTATCTTCTATCTTTTCATCACTACCCTGTTGATTATTTAATATATAGGGGTAGTGATTTTTTGATAGATAGGGTATGTCGTTTGGATATATCTTCCTTTGAATAATCTCTTGTTGCTCATTTCTAATTATATCTATAACTAAATAATTATACTTTCTTAAATTCGCAATCCATCTTGAAACTGTTTTATGATCTACTCCTAACTTTTCTCCTAGATATTTATTACTTGCATAACAATATCCTTCCTTATTAGAAAGTGCTGTTATAAGTGCATAAAGCAATTTTTCATTAGGTTTCAATTCATTATTAAATAATACTGTTGCAGGAATTACAGCAAAATAACCTATTCTATTTATTTCATTCTGTATGTCCACTTCTCCTATCACTTTCCTTTCCTGCTATTATACAAGCATATAATAATAAGCTTAAATTTGCTCCTATTAATAATCCTATAATTAATCCTAACCAAAACATATTTTATTCCTCCATATTTAATTCAAATTTGTCCTTATTTCCATTTTTATATATAAAGGTTAATAACTTTATTCTTAATATTTTTAATTGTTCAAAATTGATTTTAAGAACTCTCATAATTTCTTTATTATCTTTTTCTAAAAGATATTTTAATTTTAAGTATTTGTAATACAAAGGTTTATACTCATATAAAAAAGCAAGTATCTTTTTTATAAATACTTGCCATTGCTTATATTCCTTAATTAAATTATCTTTTATTAATTTTATTACTTGATCTTCTGTTGTATTTCCTATGCCCTTTAATGATTTTATCCAATTTCTGCTTGAAACATTTATTGAATCTATTATTTGCATTTCTCTTTCTTTAATTAAAAGATTTATTCTATTGTAGTTATATAAGTAAAATTCTATTTTTTTACATTCTTGTTTTGTCATCAGCCAATCCTCCTTGAAGTAATTTTTCTAATTCAAGGACAAAGTATTGTGCATCTATTTCATAAAAATTATTGTCTGCAAAATCTAAAATTAAATTTATAATATATTCATTACTATAATTTTCAATATTATTAATTATTTTTCCTATATCTTTTTTATTGTAAGTTAGTAAAGAAATACAAATATTATTTAATTTATCTTTATCATTAAATATAGCAATTTCTATTTCTTCTAGTAATTCCTCAAATAGCTCTAATGTATTATTTAACTCTTCTTTTTCTGTATAATTATTTGTTGATAATCTAAGCCATTCTATAAAGTAAAAATCTTCTATAAATTCATCGTATTCTTCTACAATCTTTTCTATTTTATACTGTAAAATATTTAATCTTGCAATTTTATTTATCTCATTAATTAAACTGTTAAATTTTTCTTTTTCCATAAAAACCTCCAAAAAAATAACTTCAGCGATTGCTGAAGCCCTTGATTTTTCAATATTAAATTACATTATTTTATACCCTTTATTTACCCTTTATGAAATAAATTTTAATGCTTTTTAACGGTTTTTAATGGTCTTAAATGGATTTTTCCAAGTAATAAAAAATCCTCTGTAAATTGCTTTAACAGAGGCATTTCAGTGGTTGCGGGGGTAAGACTCGAACTTACGACCTTCGGGTTATGAGTTCCGTTTTATCTTTATTATCATTATATTCTTATTTCTTACCATACCAACGAAACAACTGCTGCTGTCTTTATTGGGTTTGTGTTATTTTTAATAATCAAGTTTCTAAAATACCTAAAAATAATATTATAACATTCCATTATAACTTCTCCTTCTAGTGCATACATAATAATATCAACAATTATATCAAAATCATCTGAAATATAAGAAACATCATTACTAAATACATTTTCATCTATAAATGAAAATTATGATACCTTTTAGCTTCTGTTATTTCCATAAATTCATTATATTTTTTATTTACCAAATCTTTAATATAATTTCTCATTCTTTCTGCTTCTGTAGAATTCTACTTAGCTATATTTAATTGTTCTTTGATAAATTCCACAGCATATTTTTCCATAATATCTTTTTTTAGTTCAAATATTAAATAATCCTCTGTTTCCTCAGGCTTATCATAAATATCTAAATTTACTGACTTTCCGAGTTTCTCTAATATTACTTCTTTAGTATATCCTTTCTTTTTTACATTTATTGTTTTTGCAATACCACAACTTAAATATGTTCCCATATGAGACTCCTTATATTTTTAATCAATTTATTTTCATTTGTTTATGAAAGTAGAATTTTCTTTTGTACATCACATTTCTTTCATAAATTATTTATCATTATTAAATTCGACTCTTGTCTTACCATCAAAAATATGTTAAAATTCTTTTGGAGGATTTATTATGAGAATAAATGAAGCCGGAACCATTCTATTAAACTTAAGGACAAAACAAATTGCCTTGGTATATACTTAAAACTCAGGTCACCTAACTTTTCCTATAGGCACAGTTAAGAATAAAGAAACAGCACAAGATTGTGCAGTTAGAATAACCAAAGAAAAAACTTTAAAAGATAATCATTTATTATTAACTCAACCAATTTTTATTTTTCAATATTTAACTTCTTCTAATCAGCTCCATGAATGTAGCATATATATATCTATAGACAATAATCCAACCGTTACAAACGCAACAAGTAATTTAAAATTAGTCACTTTGGATGAAGTGGAAAATTTTCTATCTGATAATTATTTGAAAGAAAAATGGAATACAATTAAAAGACCTATAAACGATTTATTAAATAACGGAGGAACTTTATCTCCTGCAATATTAACTGATTTAGGTATATGTTCTACTTGCTATGATAGAGATAATAATAACTGTATTTACGGAGATAAAAGTGATAAAACTTTATTTACAAATGACGAATTTGAGTGCTTTTTTGTTGGCAATCCTAGATCTCCTGGGCATGTTGCAATTTTATCTAAAAAACACTATAAAGATATGTTGGAAATTCCAGATGACTTATGTAGCCCTATTTTTGTATTTGCCAAAATCATGATGCAAATCTTAAAGAAAGTCTATCATGCTGAAAGCATATATCTTTGTACAATGTGTGATGGTCCAATGAATCACTTTCATATACAGTTGATTCCTCGTTACAGCTATGAAAAACGAGGTTCGAGCAATTTTGTAAAACCTAGACTTAATTACATTGAAGATAAAGAGAAAATTCAGTCTATAAAAGAAATCTTACATACCATACAAAGAAGTGAATAATAAGTAATGCAAAATAGAGTTGTTTCTAAAAGATTAACCACATAATTTTTTTATTGACTTAATACATGTTTTTTTATACAATAAAAGATAAGGAGTGATTTTTATATGAATAAGTACAAGGAAATAAGGCCAATTGTTTTAGGGCTTGCAACAAAAGATAACAAGCTATTAGTCAGTGAAGGTTATGATAATGTTAAAAAGCAAACTTTTTACAGATGTTTAGGTGGAGGAATTGAATTCCTGGAGAAGAGTGAAGATGCTTTAAAAAGAGAGTTTTCAGAGGAAATTAGTGTTAATATAAACATAAATAATTTCCTAGGCGTTTCTGAAAACATTTTCATTCATAATGGTAAAAATGCTCATGAATTAGTTTTATACTATAATATTAGTATTCCTGATGAATATTATAAAAATGAATATACAGTTATTGATGACCACGGTGAGAGTAAAGCAAAATGGATAGATATTGATGAATTTAAAAATAGAAAAAAGATTTTATATCCAGAGGAAGTTTTTAAATTTTTATAGTATTCTCATTATATTTTAAATACAGGATGCTATAATTTTTGATATTTAGAGTTTTTGTTCCTTGCTTTAAATGCAAGGAACTTTTCATTTTAATATAGTTTCTCATATAATATTTTTTATATGATTTATCAGAATCTTGTCATGTGTATCATATACTTCTATTGCATCAATTCTGACATAACAATCTTCAAGGTGATTTTTATAAATATAATATTTTGCGGTATCTTTTATATGACTTTGTTTAACTCTATTTATGGCATCTACAGGTCTACCATACGTTCCATTTGTTCTTGTTTTTACTTCTACAAAAACTAACTCATCATTATCTACTGCAATTATATCGAGTTCACCTTGTCTTGCCCTAAAGTTCCTATCTAATATATGATATCCTGAACTTTCTAAATATTTTGCTGCTATATTTTCTCCCAAATTTCCTATTTCACGATTTTCGTACATCTTTTCTCCTAACTCATTAAATATTTTTTATCTAAACTTCTATACTGTATAGCTTCTGCTATATGTTTCATCTGTATATTTTTTTGTTCATCTAAATCTGCAATTGTTCTAGCTACTTTTAGTATTCTATGATATGCTCTTGCAGTCAATTTTAATTTATCAAATACATTTTCCATTAATTTTTTAGATGGTTCATCTAGCACACAATGAATGTTTATTAGTTTTGCTGTTAGCTCTGAATTAGAATATATTCCTTGATTTTTATATCTTTTTATTTGTATACTTCTTGCCTTATTAACTCTTTTTCTTATTTCTTCTGATGTTTCTATTTTTTTATTTTCTTCTAATTTTTGATATTTTACTGGCATTACTTCTATTTGTATATCTATTCTATCAAGTAATGGACCACTAATTTTTCCTAAGTATTTATTTATTGCTTCTGGTGTACATGTGCATTCCTTTTCTTTAGATCCATAATATCCACATGGACACGGATTCATTGCAGCTACCAACATAAAATTTGCTGGATATGTTAAAGTTGCATTTACTCTACTTATTGTTACTTTTTTATCTTCTAATGGTCCTCTTAAAACTTCCAATGTATTTTTATTAAATTCAGTGAATTCATCTAAAAACAACACTCCATGGTGTGCTAAACTTATTTCTCCTGGTTTTGGAATTTTTCCTCCTCCAACTAATGAGCTAATAGATATAGTATGATGTGGAGATCTATATGGTCTTAGATTTACTATTGAGACATTTTTCTCTATGAGTCCTGCAATACTATGTATTTTTGTAATTTCTAATGCTTCTTCTATGCTTAAATCTGGTAATATTGTTGGTAATCTTCTCGCCATCATTGTTTTTCCGAGCTCCTGGACTACCTATTAGTAAACAATTATGTCCTCCTGCTGCTGCTATTTCTAATGCTCTTTTAATATTTTCTTGGCCTTTTACCTCTGAGAAATCTAAATCATATTTTTCTTTATTATTGAATGTATTTTGTATATTTATTTGCGTACTTTTTATCTTTAGATTTCCATTTAGATAGCTTACTACTTGCCTTAGATTCTCTACTCCAATAATTTCTAAGTCTTGAACTATTCCTGCTTCTAATATATTTTCTTTTGGTAATATTATTCTTTTTATTCCTATCTTTTTTGCTTCCATACATATAGGCAACACTCCATTCACTTTATTTATTTTTCCGTCTAATGATAATTCTCCAATAATTATTGTATCTTTAAGATTTTGAAATTTGATTTCGCCAAAGTTTATTAATATTCCTACCGCCATTGGTAAGTCTAATAATGAACCTTCTTTTCTTGTGTTTGCTGGAGCTAAGTTCACAACTATTTTCTTAGCTTGAAATTCATATCCTGAATTTTTTATGGCTATTCTTACCCTTTCTTTCGCTTCATTAACACTGGTATCTGGAAGCCCAACTATATCCCAATTAGGCATCCCCCTTGATACATCAACTTCTACATTTATTAGATATCCTTCTAAACCTTGTAATGACATACTTTTTATTATTGATAACATTAAATTTTTATATATCCTCCTGGAACATTTTTTATTAATCCTTCTATTTCCATAAGCATAAGTCTTTCATTTACTCCTGCAATTGAAAGATTTGTTAATCTACATATTTCATCAACACTTATTGGAATATCTCCTATATACTGGTATATTTCTACATATTCTTCTGCTATATTTGCGTTTTCTTTAGGCTTTGGAAAGTATTCTAGTATGTCTTCATATGACATTACCAAATGAGCTCCATTTTTTATAAATTCATTTGGAAGGTAGCCTGTTTTTTTATCTATATCCCTAGGCACACAAAATACTTCTTTCCTTTGCATATTTGCATATCTTGCAGTAATTGCACTTCCGCTTCTATACCTAGCTTCAACTATAAGTACACCCATTGCAAGGCCACTTATTATTCTATTTCTCATAGGAAAATTTTCTGATTTTGCTTCTTCTTTTGGCTCATATTCGGAGATTATACACCCTCCTTCTTCTAATATTTCATTATATAGCTGTAAGTTTTGTTTCGGATATATATTATTAAATCCACTTCCTAATACTGCTATTGTTTTTCCTTTTTCTGATTTTGCCCCCAAATGTGCATACGTGTCTATTCCTTCTGCCAATCCACTAATTATACAAATATTATTTTCAGATAATTTTTGCGCAAATTCTTTTGCAACTTTTTTCCCATATTCTGTAGGCTTCCTTGTTCCCACAATTGCTATTGCTTGCGTATTTAATAGTTCTTCATTCCCTTCTACATACAACATTTGTGGTGAGTTTGGTATATTTAGTAAACTTTTTGGATAATTACTATCCTCTTTTTTAATTATTTTCATTTTTCTCCTTTTGGAAAATTTTTAAGAATTAAATTTGAAATAAAACATTTTGAATGAACAAAAATATTATAATATAATTTCCATTATTTGTAAAGTAAAAGTCGTCGACAAATTTCGACAACTTTTTTATACTATTACAATTTACAGCGATTATTATCTTTCTAAAATTGTATATTTGAAACTTTACAGTTCCGCGTAAGCGTTCAAACGAGCTGGAAGGATTTCCAGCGAAGTGCGTTTGGAGCTGGCAAATTCGTAGAATTTGAGCAGCGACCGCAAGGAACTAAAAGTTCAAATATACAATTTTAAGAAATTATAATAGTTGTAAATTGTAATTTTATATCTTTAGTCTTCAAAATAATCCATTATCCCGTTATAAATACCCCAAGCCAGTTTTTCTTGATATTCATCAGTTTGTAATTTTTTTTCTTCCTCTGGATTCGATAAAAATCCACATTCCACAATTGTAATTGGAATCTCTACATTCTTCATAATATATACTGTGTTTAATGTATGAGGTGTCCTCTTGTTATTATTTGAAATAGATGAGTTTAAGCTTAACTGTATACTAGTTGCTAATTTTTTAGAGTCTTCATTACCATTTTTATAAAATGTTTGCCAACCAGAATAACTACTATCTGAAATTTTGTTTAAATGTATAGAAACAAATACATCTGCTGAAGAATTATTTCCTATTTTTACTCTATTTTTTATATCTGAAACCTTTTTCTGCGCAATTGTTTTAGAATCTATTTCATAAATTGAATTATCATCTGACCTAGTAAGAATAACTGTGGCTCCACTACTTTCTAATAATTTTTGAATTTTCAAAGTAATTTTTAAGTTTAGCGGTGCTTCTAATGTTCCAGATGTACTTTCTGCGCCTTCGTCCGGTGTTCCATGTCCAGCATCAAGTATTATAACTTTATTCGTAACTGGTAATGACATTACTGGCACAATTTCAACAGGTTTTAGTCTCCTAGCAGAATAAAAAAATACTGATAAGAAAACACAACAAGTAATAATTGTAATTCTTTTTATATTTTTATTTTTTAACATATACTGTCCTCCGACTTAATTACAGTATATGAATTATCTTTAAAAATATGATTTAAGGTTACAATTCTATTAAATCAGCAATATGCTGTGAATTGTAACCTTTTTATTCGTTTTCCACTTTTTTTATTCATCTTGTGGATAATTGTCTATTTTTATTTTTTCTTTTTCCCTATTTCTACTATCTACAAAGTCATCTATTATTATTTTTAATAATGTGAAAAATGGTGCCGCTATAAACATTCCTAAGACTCCGCCATATGCTCCACCAACAGTTACCGCAAACATTACAAGTAGAGGACTTACCTTTAATGATGAACTTGTTATTCTTGGATTAATAAGGTTTGCATCAATTTGTTGTAATATAATTACCACAATTGCCATTACTAAGGCTTGTTGCCATCCACCTGTAAGTAAAGTAATTATTATTGATATTCCTACTCCAAATATTGCGCCAAAGTATGGTATTAAATTTGAAATACCTATCAATGTTCCAAGTAACACAGCGTATTTTACTCCCATTATACTCATAGCAACACTTGTTAATATGGCGATAATTATTCCATCTAACATTTGGCTTGATAAATATCTAAAAAATATTTTATTTCCACTTGTGAAGTATCTATTAAATCTTTGATAGCCTCTTTCTGTTAGTACCGCTCTTGCAAATCTATTTAAGAAATTTATTATTCTCGTTCTTTGAGCCAATATATATACAGAGCAAATAATAGCAATAAATAAGTTGATTACTCCTTTTATAAAGCCCATTGCAGAAGAAAGATATTCTTTTATCATATCAAAAGTAAATAAGCTTTCAAAATCTATATTTTGTATCCAGTCAACTACTGGTTTTAAAATGTTTTCTTGTATAAATGGTGTTATTGTTAAATCTGGACTATCAGATACAACGGAATTATAATAGTTTTGGACATTACTTATTAAATCTGATATGCTTGACGCTAATATTGGTATTATTACATTCATAAATAATGCAATTAATACTAGCAAAATTATGTATGTTAATGTAATACTTGTACCTCTTGCATGCTTTACAAAAAATTTTATCTTTGTTTTCGATAATATTTCTTCAATTTTTTTACAAGGTATATACAAAATATATGCTATTAAAATACCTTCTAAAAATGGTGCCAAAACACTAAATAAATTTGAAAACCAATTTCCTATTCCTGAAAAGTTATCCAATAGTTTATAAATTATTATTAATACTACGCCTATTGAAACCCAATAAAACCATCTTTTTGTCCCTAATACTTTTTCTTTTTTCATTTATAAAATTCCTTTAATAAATTTAGGTTTTTAAAGGTTACCTATAAACCTTTTATATCTAATTCAACTGGACAGTGATCACTTCCCATTACATCTGTGAGTATTTTTGCATCTTCTATTTTATCTTTTAAAGATTCAGAAACTATAAAATAATCTATTCTCCAGCCCACATTTTTTTCTCTAGCATGAAACATATACGACCACCAAGAATAAATGTCTGTTTTATTTGGATATTTATATCTAAAAGTATCTACAAATCCAGCATTTAAAAGATTTGTCATCTTATTTCTTTCTTTATCTGTAAATCCAGCGCTATTATGATTTGTAGATGGATTTTTTAAATCTATTTCTTCATGTGCTACATTTAAATCTCCACAATATATTACTCCTTTTTTGCTTTTTAAAGATTCTAAATATACTTTTATTTCATCTTCCCAAATCATTCTATAATCTATTCTTTCAAGCTCTCTTTTTGAATTTGGAGTATAACAATTTACTAAAAAATATTTTTCAAATTCTAGAGTAATTACTCTTCCCTCTCCATCATGCTCTTCTTTACCTATACCATAAGTTACATTTAGAGGTTTTTCTTTTGATATAACACATGTTCCAGAATATCCTTTTTTGATTGCACTATTCCAATACACATACCTATCTTTAAAAATATTTTTTATTTCGTCTGTGATTTGCTCTTGTTGCATTTTTGTTTCTTGAAGGCATAATATGTCTGCATCAATTTCTTTATATGTTTTTTCAAACCCTTTTGTTATTACTGCTCTTAAACCATTTACATTCCATGATATTAGTTTCATTTCTTTTACCTCACGCATATTATACCATGTTTTACATTTCATGTAAATAAAAAACCAATAGCATAATAATATTACACTATTGGATATATATTAATACCATCCCTTTTTGCATGAATGATTCCATGCTGCTGATGGGCTTCCATATCTTGATTTAATATAATTTAATCCCCAGTTGATTTGTGTTTTATAGTTTGTTAAATAGTCTGAACCAGCTGATGCCATTTTGCTTGCTGGTAGTGCCTGAGGTATTCCATGTGCTCCAGATCTTGAATTATGTGCCGCTGGATTCCATCCACTTTCTTTATTCCATAGTTTTACTAGAGCTTGAAAATCTGCATCAGACCATCCATAGTCAAAACATTTTTTTTCTGCATATGCTTGGTATTCTGCAACAGATCCTGTTACAATTCCCCCTCTTGATGTAACTTGCTTTGTTCTAACTTCAACTATTTTATCTACTGGCTCTTTTATTATTTCTGATGAAATTTCTGTTTTTTCAATTTCTGTACCAGATTGATATCTTATTCTATATGTTACCTTTTTAAGACCATTAGATCCACTTTGTACTACTCTATTTTGAGTTGCATAACTTCCATTTGATACGTCTTTTGTAATTGTTTCAAAAGGTATTTCAACTTCTTCTGTTACTACTTTTTCTACAATTTGTGTATAACTTTCCAATATTTCTTCTGCTGTCATATAAGAAGCACTATCTGTTTGTTTTGCCCCTTTTGTAATAGTAATTGTTTTATTATCTGATAATTCTTCATCAATATTTGGTGTAACAGTTTCATCATCTAATACAACAATATGATTTTCTGCTAAAATATCTGATATTTTTGTACTTGTTGTCATAACATCCATTTCGTATCCACTTGAAAGTAATATTTTAACAGATGTAAGCTTTTGACTTGTAGCCATAACGCTCATCATACCAGCTAGTATTAAGAAAATTATTGTTATTATAAAAATTTTCTTGAGCGAAATAGTTGCTTTCTCTTGCTTATTTTGTTTACTTATTCGTTTCCTCATAAAACCTCCTTTAAGTAACACAAGTATTATTATAACATCTTTTATTAAATATGTCAAATTAGGTCTTAGTTTCGATAGCATAAATTTTTTGTAGGATTTTCATTCATTGAATTTCAAAAATTTCTTG
>CAKNIZ010000023.1 GCA_930980855.1 uncultured Clostridium sp. | reverse complement strand
TTTCAATATTTAATTTTCAATTTACATGTGACATATCTATTTTAAACCTATATTTTCGACATTTTTCTTTCCTTTTATTAGAAAAATACAGCATACATCATTCTATATGTATGCTGTATTTTTAATCTTATTCACATATCTTCTCTCTATATTAAAAAATATATATGATTTAGAATTCAAGGGGAGCGAATAGCGAGCCGTACGGTGTGTCCTCACACCGGGAATTCAAAATCATACATTTTATCTACAAGTGAAACTTCCTTATTATTGCTTCTTTCAAATCTCTTGATGATAATATTAATGTAATCAACAAATTGACTATGGATATACCTGTTGCTATTATTCCCAGTATTGGTTCTGTAACTATTTTTTCTGTTATAAATATCGCTGGTAATATACTAAATATTAATATTATTAATTGGTAAATAGCATATCTTAGGTATTTTTTATAACTTACTATTGTTAGTATTAGCATTGTTAAATTTGCGACCATAATAATTATTGGTATAGCAATACTTAATGACCAACCCCTAAATCCTAATTTGTAATCTATATATACTGTGAGTAGAGATATTGCTATTGTTTGGATAGTAACATGTCCTGCAATATTTACATTTTTGTTTATAGAATATGCTACTACAATCCATATATAGATTATACCACTATTAGCTAAAGCTGCCCATGGTACTCTAGGACTAGTTAGTTTATTTATTACAGTTAATATTATTGCTATAGCAATTGATAATATAATTGCAATTCTGATTATTCTCTCACTATTATTCGCATTTATTTTTTTAGGATATATCATCTAAAACACCATTACTTTCTATCTGTACTTTTATTCCCTTTTCTTGCAAAAAATGATAAAATCTTTTCTCTATATTATTATCTTTCAGAATAGATGTGAAAGTGAAAACCATTTTATCTTCAAATGTACATCCTGAACATTTAATTTTCTCTACAGGTTCAGGAGCAATTAGCATAAAAAAGTTATCTATGTATTCTTGATACTTACCAATAATACCTATTCTTCCTATATTTGAAAATGTTATTGTTGTATATTTTCTTATTTCTATGTAGCTTAGCCTTACTATTATTTTTTTAAGTTCAAGTGGTATTGCTTTTATAAACAAGTTATTCCCAAGTTTAACATTTGATGACATTGTTTTTAGTATTTCTTCTTCTGTTAACCTTTTTTTGAAATCGCTTTTTACAAATTCTAATATTTTTTCAAATGTATCTAATTTTTCCATGTTGGCAATTAGTGTAATGTATGAAAAGAAATTTGACATGGTTTTTGATGGAAAATATTTTTTTAAATTTACTGGTATGCACACTTTTATTGGCTTATTTGAATTTCTGTAATTTTCTTTATATATTGAGTAAATTAATACTGCAGTCAAGTATTGTGTTATTGTAGCATCATTTTTTGTGCATTCTTGTTTTAAAGCATTTAGATCTATTATTTCATGTATTGCTGAAATAGCTCCTAACTTGATTTTCTTACCTTTTAATATATATGCTTTTTGCGACGAACTATTTCCCTTTACGTGTTTATTATAGTTTTTTATATAACTATCTTCTGTCGTGTAATCTATTTTTCTAGTCAATCTTTCATCTTTATCAAATACATCTGGATGCTTAAGTTCAAGATACACATATATTATTTCTCTAAAAAATACTGTTCCGCTTCCTCCATCAGTCAAAGCGTGAAAAATGTCGATATTTATCTTTTTATCAAAATATGTTATTTTAAATAAATAATCATTATTTCTTTTTGGCTCAATATATTTACATGGATAATCTTTTTCTTCTTCTATAATTGGTTCTTTGTTATTTTCCTCAAGATAATACCAGAAAAAACCTAGTTTCATTCTTACTTTAAAAGACTTATATCTTTCCAATGTTATTTTAGTTGCTTCTCTTAATATTTTCGGATCTACTTTTTCTTTTAGCAAAACTGATAGCCTAAATACAGTACTGTACTTTTTTCCTGTAGATATTGGAAAGATTTTAGCAGAATTATCTAGTCTTCTCCAATTAAGATTTTCTTCTTTTTGTTTTGACATAAATTTACCTTTCTAATGATTTAATAAAATCATTATATCCTTCTCCATACTCTTTTAAAATCCATATATGTTCTTTGGTATCATATTCTTTAATTTCTATATTTGTTCCCTGAGCCTCGGCTCTTTCTTTCAAAACGTGTACATCTGGATTTAAAATATCATATGTTCCTGTGAAAATTGTTACATTTTTTAATTTAGACAAATCTCCATCTATAGGATTTACTAAATAACTATCTATTCCATCAGGATTTGCATAAGCAATTCCTGCCAGTTTCAAAGTATCTTTATTTAGTTGTTTGTCATTTTTTTGAACACCCTCTATTTCAGAATTTTCTAGTCTAACATCTAGCCATGGTGAAATTAATATTGTTTTACTTGGAAGCGTTATTCCCCCATTACTTACTTTTTCTTCTAAAGCTAATGCCATACCTCCGCCAGCTGAATCTCCTATAACTACTAGATTATCTGGATTTACTTTATTTATTATTTCTTTATATAATGGTTCAATCATATTAAATACATCTTGATAATTATATTTTGGTGTAAGTGGATAATCTGGCAGAATAACTGTTGCTCCAGTATCATTTATTACTTTTTCTAAAAAGTTCCAATGTTCTTTTGTTATTTCTGCCATATATGAACCACCATGGAAATATAAGATTATTAAATCAGTTTTTTGGACATTTTTCGGCGTTAATATGAATACATTTCGATTTTTATATTTTTTTTGGTCTATCATGCAACTGTATTCATTTTCACTAGGAATTAATTTTGTTTCTATATCAGCTATCATAAGATATGAAACAACAATTAATACTGCTACTATAATACATATTACTATCCCTACAATTACCTTTATAAGTCTTTCTTTCATATTTTTCTCCAAAGTTCTTTATTTTCTTAACTCTGCTCCATGTCTACTTTCTAGTCCTTTAATAATTTTTTCAAGGCACTCATTTATTTCTTCATCTTTTAAAGTTCTATCTGATGCTCCTAATGTTACGGTAAATGCTATACTTTTCTTTCCTTCTGGAATTCCTTTTCCTTCATAAAGATCAAAAACTAAAGCATCTTGCAATAATTTTCCGCCATTATTTTTTATAGTTTTAAGTAAATCTTGGGCTAAAGCTATTCTATCTACTAAAATAGCTATGTCTTTCTTAACGACTGGGAATTTAGACAATTCTTTATATTTCATTTTCCCTACTTTTTTTGCTAGTAATTTATCTAAATTAATTTCCATTACATATACTTCTTCTTTGCATATTTCAGGATTAATTCTTCCAATAAATCCTACTATATCATTATTTACTGATATAACTGCTGATTTTCCAGGATGCATTTCTTCTGGCATTTTTTCCTTATCTGCTACAAAACTATATCTTCCATTATATCCCAGATAATCTAAAACTTCCTCACAAACACCTTTTATAACATAGAAATCCACATTTTTAGTTTCTAATCCCAAATAATATTCCCCTGTCATTAAACATGCTAGTTTATTTTCTTCAATATAATTTTCTCCATTTTTATAGAAAGATTTTCCTATTTCAAATATATCAACATTTTTATTGTCTCTAGCTAAATTGTATTCATATGTTTTGTATAATGATGTTATTATGCTTTGTCTTAAATAACTTCTTTCTTCTGTTAATGGCGCTAGTATTTTTATAGATTCATTTACCTTATTTGTAAACATATTGGCTTCTTTTTCTCCGACTAAACTATATGTTAATGTTTCATTTAGTCCTAAGTTTATCATTTTATTTCTGATTTCTCTAGCATTATTATCATATGTTCCTTTTTTTACAGTCATTTCTTTTAATCTGCCTTGGATGTTATCTACACCATATATTCTACCTACTTCTTCTATTAAATCCTCTTTAATTGAAATATCTAGTCTTCTTGTAGGAACAGATACGTGTAATATTTCATTTTCTTTTTCAACTTTAAATCCTAATCTTTCAAATATGCTAATGATTTCTTTTTCTTCAATATTTGAACCTAACAAAGAATTTATGTTCTCAGCAGTAATATCTATTTTTTTATCTTCTTTATTTGTTTTGTCATAAACTTCCATTCCTGCTACGACTTCAGCATCAGCAAATTTTTCAAGCATATGGCAGCTTCTTTCTATTGCCATATATGTTCTATTTGGATCCAATCCTTTTTCAAATCTGTTGCTAGCTTCACTTCTTAATATTTTATTAGATGTTTTTCTTACTTTTACACTATCAAATATTGCTGCTTCTATAATTATATTTTTAGTGTTTTCAGTTATTTCAGTGTCATATCCACCCATCACACCTGCTAAACCGATTGCTCTTTTTCCATCTGATATTACTATATCTTCTTTTGACAATGTTCTTTCTTGTTTATCCAATGTTGTTAGTTTTTCACCTTCTTCTGCCATTCTAACTTCTAACATTCCTTGAAGTTTATCTGCATCGTAGAAATGTAGTGGTTGACCTGTTTCTAGCATTACATAATTACTGATATCTACTACATTGTTTATTGGTCTTATTCCTGAAGCAATTAGTTTTTCTTTGATTTCTTGTGAACTTTCTTTTATATTAACATTCTCTACTTTTTTAGCCAAGAATAGTGTACAGTTTTCTGTATTTATAGCTAATTTAAATTTTGATTTTCCTTTTTCTTTATATTCTAAATTTATAGGTTTTACTTTTTTATTGTAAATACTACCTACTTCATAAGCCATTCCTAAAATACTTAGTAAGTCTCCTCTATTAGCAGTAAGGTCAAAATCTATTACTCCATCATCCATTTTCATGTATGCTATTGGGTCTTCTCCTACTGGTGCATCAGTTGGTAGTTCATGAATTCCAGATTTATCTTCTTCTCTTAAGAATTTACTTTCTAAACCTAATTCTGCTATTGAACATAGCATTCCATTTGACTCTGCACCTCTTATATTAGATTTCTTTATTTCTCCTCCTGGTAGTTTTGCTCCTGAAAGTGCTACTATTACTTTTAGTCCTTTTCTAACATTTGGTGCTCCACATACGATTTGTAAAGTTTCTGTTCCTATATTTACTTTACAAACATGTAAATGGTCAGAATCCGGATGATTTTCGCATTCTACTACTTCTCCAATTATTAATTTAGTTGCATTAATTAATTTTCCCTGAAAATCATATTCGTTTCCAACTTTAGTCATATTTTCAGCCAAGTTGTATATATCTTCTTCTGTTTTTATATCTATATCTAAATAATCTTTAAGAAAATTTGTACTTAATTTCATTGTTCCACCTCCTATATATCCTTTCTATCAAATTGATTTAAGAATCTTACATCATTTGCATATAAAAGTCTCATGTCAGTTATTCCATATTTAAACATTGCAAGTCTATCTAGTCCTGTACCAAATGCAAATCCTGTGTATTTGTCTGGGTCATATCCGTTTACTCTTAGTACATTTGGATGTACCATTCCTGAACCAAGTAATTCTATCCATCCTGTTTGTTTACACAAATTGCAACCTTTTCCCATACATTTGAAACAGCTTACATCAACTTCATAAGAGGGTTCTGTAAATGGGAAATAACTTGGTCTAAATCTTAATTTTGTATTTTCTCCAAGCATATGTTTCATAAATACTTCTAAAGTTCCTTTTAAGTCTGCAAATGTAATGTTTTCATCTATAACCAAACCTTCTACTTGATTAAATTGATGAGAGTGAGTCGCATCATCTTCTCTTCTATATGTTTTTCCTGGAACTATTATTCTTATAGGAGATTTTTCAGTATTTGCCATCATTGCTCTTGCTTGAACTGCAGATGTTTGAGTTCTTAGCAAATATTCTGTTGTGATGTAAAAACTATCTTGCATGTCTCTTGCAGGATGACCTTTAGGTAAATTAAGTCTTTCGAAACAATACTCATCTGTTTCAAGTTCTGGTCCTGATACAACATCATATCCCATTGAAACAAATAAATCTTCTACTTCCTCAATTACTCTATTTATAGGATGTTTACTTCCTCTTCTTATTTTGCTTGAAGGTAGAGTAACATCAATTTTTTCAGACTCTAGTTTCTTTTCAATTTCTTGTTTTCTTAGTACTTTTTCTTTAGAAGATATTGTTTCTTCTAGTTCATCTCTTACTTTATTTACTAAACTTCCAATAATAGGTCTTTCTTCTTTAGATAGACTTCCCATCATTTTTAATAAAGCTGTTAATTCTCCCTTTTTTCCTAAGTATTTAACTCTTAGTTCTTCTAATTCTTTTAGCTCATTACAATTATTTAATTCTGTAATAGCATTTTCTTCAATTTTTTTAATTTCTTCTTTCATATTTTCCTCCTTGCAAATACTTTTGCTCCTATAGTAAAAACTTTTCCTATATAGCAAAAAAGCTATTCATCCTTATAGGACGAATAGCTCGTGGTACCACCTAATTTTATTAATTCATCGAAATTATAATTTTCTTAATCAATCAACCTCTTCAGTTATAACGTTACCGCCGCTTTCTCTACTACTATTTCAAGAAAGAGTCTCCAAAGTGAAATTTCTGCATATGACATATAGTACTTTCCACCATCGTACCTCTCTTTAATATGTTTCTCATGTGCATACTTTGCTTTTTCTTAGACTACATTTTTATTTTAACATATCTTTTAATTATTTTCAAGCTTTTCTCTTCTTTGTCTCACTTTTTATTGTTACACCAATTACTACTCCTGCATATGCTATCATAACAACAGGCATTGTGAATACATTTATTGGTAGTAATAATAGTGCATGAATACTATATATTATTCCTTCTACTGCTATAAGTGTTAGTAATAGATTTAATATTTCTTTTACTCCTTTAAATCTTATTGAATAGTATACTACTATTAATGCAGTAGCTATAATTAATGGAATAATATATGGTCTAACTATATTTCTTAATCTTTCATTTGAGTTATATAATACTGAAACATCTGCTGATGTTAATTCTAATTGATATTTTTCATTTATTTTTGTTACAAAATTGTTTATTTGTTCTTCATTAACTTCTGGAACTTTTACTGATACTGATTCATCATATACTTCTACTTTTTGAACCAATACATCTTTACCAGACCAGATTTCTTTTGCAATATCTTTGACATCTTTAGTTTCAAATTCTTTCCCTATGTCTAATACCATTGTTACACCTTCGGAATAATTTATATCTACTTTAAGTCCTCTAATAGCAGTTGAAATTATAGCAGCTATAAATATGACAGCTAAAATGACACATAATATTTTACTTTTTTTACTCATAATGATTCTCCTTACTTGCTAAGATTTTTTATAAATAGCTGTGTTATTATAAAATTATATATTATACTTATAATTAGTCCCCAGAATAATATCATTCCAAAACTAAATATTGGCATCCATCCTGAGAAGCAACATGTTACTGCAAATATTAGGATTGGTATCATTGATAAGCTAAATTTATTTAGTGTATCTTTAAATGATTTTTCTACATTTTTCTTTACTCTATTTAATAACATTATTCCAAAAACATAGTTGATTATAAATACTAAACCTATACCTAATATTCCTTCTAGTGCTAAGTCCACATTTGCATATCTAATTATTAATAAATATACTGCTATAAATCCAATTGAGCTTAATGCTACTGCTAGTCCTTTTGCTTTGTATTTTATTATTAGAACTATAAACATAATTGCAGCAATACCAATTCCAATATATATTAGTATGTTTATGTCATTTTGCTCTATTGCTGAAGACACATACATATTTCCTGCTACTTCATATTGTAATGGAATTTCTTCGTTTTCTAATATAGCAGCTAAGCTTTCTGCTTGATATTTTAAAATTCTTAAATCATCACTACTTGATGCAGTACCCAAACTTAATGATAATACTCCATTATCTATAACTTCTGAAAATGTAGTAGTCATCATGCTTGTCCCATCTATATTTAATGCAATTTCTTTTGTCTCTGTTTCACTTGTTCCATCACCTGTAGTCTCATTTGTTGTTTCATTTGTTGTATTTTCAGTAGTTTCATTAGAAACTGTGTTATCAGTAGTGTTATCCACTGTTTCATTTGCTACTGTATTTTGATAATTTATAGTTATATCTTTAAATTTTTTTGTACCTGCACCATTGAAATTTATATCCATATATACGGCTTGAGTTCCAACATATGCTGTAGTACTTCTTACATCAGTACTTTTTATGTCAGCATTTGTCATAAGTACTTCATCATTTGAAGAATCTACTACTTCAAATTTCCCTTTTTGCGTAATATCTGCCAATATATAGTCAGTTTGACTGTTTTCAGGTAGTTTTATTTCTATTTGTCCTGTACTTTCATCACACTCAACACTATAATCAGTTACTTTCATAGATTCTAATCTATTTCTAATGATTACTGCAGATTTTACATAATTATCATAGTTTTTTAATTCTTCTGTATTTGTTTCGTCAGAATCATCAACAACTAATAAAATTTTTCTATATCCTTCTAAATCTGTTCCTAAATTATAGTCTTGAACATGACTAACCATTTTGTTTTTGTCTTGATAAAAAATTCCTATAAAAGATATTATACTAATTAATAAAATTATTAATATAATTAATACAATGTTTAATTTTTTTTGTGCTTTCATTTTTCCTCCTACTTATGGAAGTTGACGCCAATAATACCTCCTATCATTCCTGCAAGTATAGATACTCCTATCATAACCATTGATTGCACATTCATTTCAAATCCTGAAACAAAAATACTAGATAGCACATATATTGTAATCATATAAATGGCTCCAACTAAAGCTCCATTTAATATTCCATTTTTATTAATATTTAGTGCACTTATAATACTTCCAATAAGTATGCTTAGTGCAGATATAACTATAACCGATACTGTTATAATATTTTCTGATATATTAGTATAAGTTAATACAATAGAAATTGCAAGAAGTAATACTAAACTAATTAGAAATGAAATTCCACTTCCAAATAAAATTTTTATTGCACTTCCTTTTATTTTAACTTTCGAATCATTTTCTACCTTTTTCATAATATACCCTACCTTTCATTAAATTATATGTAGGGTATATCTATTTTATTCCTTACTTAAGTTTCTATCATCTATTCCAGCTACTGCCCATTTTTCAATAGATAGTTTTACTTTATCCGGATTAGTAGATAATATTATTCTATCTTCAAGTACCTCTTCAATTATTCCAGATAGACCTGTATAGGTAATTATTTTATCTCCTTTTTTTAGTCCATCTTGCATTTTTTTAATTTCTTTTGCTTGTTTTCTTTTTGGCATAGTAGTTAAATAATATAATCCCAATAGTAAAAATACTGTTACTAAAGTTACAATTAGTCTCTTTACTTCCATTATACCTCCTCGTATATTCTGATGTATATCTAACTTATTGTATTATTTCCTTGACTTGTATTATTTCCTTGGCTTGTATTATCTGATTGAGTTGTATTTTCTGTTTGTACAGTGTTTTCTGTTTGTACAGTGTTTTCTGTTTGATTTCCACCAGTTGGTTGATTCATATATTCTACTAAATCAATTATTTGGTCTTGTATTAATCCATAATAAGTTACTTCTCCTTGAGTTGTTAAAGAATATACACTATCTAATACTATGTTTATAATTAATGTTCCATTTGAATCAATAAGTCCATATTTTTTTACTCTTGAATTACCATTTATTTCATCTTTTTCTACAACAATTGCATTTAACTCTGGTATTACTAGTACATCTGCTGCTCTTGAATCATTTGCTAAATCTGCTTGAGAACCTATTCCATCATATTCTATTGGTAATATTGTATTTCCATTAATATCTATTAATCCCCAAAGGTTATCTCTTCTAACAGGTATACAATTATCAAATAATATATATTTATTAGTTACATTTTCATCATCTATTGTATCTGATAGTCCTATTTGGTCGTATTCTTGGTAAACTATAATTTTACCATTTTTATTAACTACACCCTGCTTGTTGTTGCTTGTAACTAAGTATAATCCTAAGTTTTTGTCTATTTCAGTAATATCATCATATTCTAATTTTACTTTTGTTACACCATCACTTCCAATTATACCAACTTTTCCATTTGATGTTTCAACTATAAAATCATTGCTTCCTTCCATAAATTCAATACCTGCATATCTTGCACCAATGATTTGATTTTCCGGATTACTAATTGTTACAACTCCATATTGATTCGTTGAAGGATCTCTTACAATCATCATATCATATAATACAGCTTTTTGATTATTAAAAAGTACAGATTGAGTAAAGTTACTAGTATCTGATGTTATAGCAGAATTTGTAATTTGTCCAGAATAGTAATTAGCTAAATATCCTAAAGTAAATACAGACACACTATTATTTGATTCATCTCTTGTAATCATTATATTGAAAGCTTTAGGTAAGTCTTCCGATAAAATGTATAAGTCACTTCCAATTGTTCTTATTGCTTCATTCACATTAAATGTCTGACTTTCACTATTTTTACTTTCTGCAACATTATATTTATATATTTTTTTTGAGTTTGCTTCAAAAGAAACTGCTTCCAATTGATTTGTAACATAGCATTTAGTTCTATCTTCTGTATATTGGTCATATCCACCATTATATGCTGTATATCCTAAAAGAGGTGCAATGCCTTTTATTGAAACATATACTTTATTTTCTTCAAACACAAACATATCCTCTGTGTAGCCAGATTGAGATTTGCCATCTACAAAAAATTTAAAACGCGTTCTAGCTAAATTTTGGCTATATATGAATATAGCAACCGCAGCTATTATTAATAGAAAAATTAAAACTAAAACAATTATAAGCCATATTTTAGTTTTAGACATTTTCTTATTTTCTTCTGGAATATTTTCCATTAATTCCATCTTATTCCTCCTCTTTGGTATATCCATATTTTTTATAAAATTCTTTTACAAAGTTTAACAAATTGTCATTTTCAATTTCAATTCTAACTCTTTCCATTAAATTAGTCAAGAACTTTATGTTATGAATTGATAATAATCTTACGCCTAATATTTCATTGCATTTTATAAGATGTCTAATATATGCTCTTGTATAATTTTTGCATGCATAACAGTCACATTCAGGGTCAAGAGGTGAAAAATCTTCTGCATAGCCTGCATTTCTTACAACTAATTTTCCATGTGATGTCATTGCTGTTCCATTTCTTGCGATTCTAGTTGGCAGTACACAATCACACATGTCTATTCCTGCCATAGCCGCTTCTAATAAATAATCTGGTGAACCAACTCCCATTAAATATCTTGGTTTATTTACTGGCATTAGTGGAGCTGTGTATTTTAACATTTTAATATATTCTTCTTTTGGCTCTCCAACGCTTATTCCACCTATTGCATATCCCGGAAAATCTAATGCAATTAAGTCTTCTGCTGACTTTTTTCTTAAGTCTTCATAAAATCCACCTTGGATAATTCCAAAAATGGCCTGATTTGTTTTGTGCACTTCTTTACATCTTTTTGCCCATCTCGTAGTTCTTTCCATCGAATTTTTAGTGTATTCATAAGTAGATGGATATGGACAACATTCGTCAAAAGACATGATTATATCTGCCCCTAATTCTTCCTCTATTTCCATTACTTTTTCTGGTGAAAAGAAATGTTTGCTTCCGTCTAAGTGAGATTTAAATTCTACTCCTTCTTCTGTTATTGTTCTTAAATCACTTAAAGAAAAAACTTGAAATCCTCCACAATCAGTAAGTATAGGTCTATCCCATCTCATAAAGTTGTGTAAACCTCCAGCTTTTTTTACGAGCTTGCTTCCTGGTCTTAAATATAAATGATATGTATTGGATAAAATTATTTGTGCACCATTTTCCTTTAATTCTTCTACTGTCATAGATTTAACAGTAGCTTGTGTTCCAACTGGCATAAATATTGGTGTTTGAATATCTCCATGTGGAGTATGTACAATACCCCTTCTTGCACCTGTTGTTTTATCTACATGTAATAATTCATAAGTTACTGATGGTTCCATATATTCTCCTTTTTTTATTTTGGGACGGACCTAAATTGAAAATTTTTGAAAAAGGACCGTCCCAGATTAAAAATTACAATATTAACATTGCATCTCCAAAGCTAAAAAATCTATATTTTTCTTTTACAGCTTCTTCATAAGCTTTCATGATATAATCTTTTCCAGCTAATGCTGATACTAACATTAAAAGTGTTGATTCTGGTAAGTGAAAATTTGTAACAAGTCCATCTATACATTTGAACTTGTATCCAGGATAAATATAAATTCCTGTATCACCTTCACATTCCTTTACTAATCCAGTTTTTTCATCTGCTATGGTCTCTAATGTTCTACATGAAGTTGTTCCTACAGCAATTACTCTTTTTCCTGCAAGTTTTGCATTATTTATTTTATCTGCATCTTCTTGTTTTATATAGTAATGCTCTGTATGCATGTGATGGTCTTCAATATTCTTTTCTTTTACTGGTCTAAATGTTCCAATTCCTACATGCAATGTTACATTAGCTATTTGTATCCCTTTTTCTTGTAATTTCTTAAATAGCTCGTCAGTAAAGTGAAGTCCTGCTGTTGGCGCTGCTGCTGAACCTTCATATTTTGCATATACTGTTTGATATCTATCATTTTCTTTTAGCTCTTCATGTATATATGGTGGTAATGGCATTAATCCTATTTGGTCAAGAATTTCATTAAAGATTCCTTCATATGTAAATTTTACTTTTCTTGTTCCATCTGGCAATGTTTCTAATATTTCTGCTTTTAAAAGACCATCTCCAAATATTACTTTTGCTCCAACATGTAGTTTGTTTCCTGGTCTTACCATTGCTTCCCAAATATCGCCTTCTATATTTTTTAGAAGTACAAATTCTACATTTGCCCCTGTTTCTTTTTTTCCATATAGTCTTGCTGGAATTACTTTTGTATTGTTTCTTACTAGGCAATCTCCTGGTTCTAAGTATTCAATTATATCCTTAAAAATTTTGTGCTCTATTGTTTGATTTTTTCTATTTAATACCATTAGTCTTGATTCATCTCTATTTTTGATAGGTACTTGTGCTATAAGCTCTTCTGGTAAGTCATAATAAAATTCTTTTAGTTCCATTTATTCCTTCTTTCACTCTTTTCTTATTTTGTTTCACTATTTATATAGTTTACAATAATTTCCGTGATAAATCAAGTGATTTGCTGTTATTTTATTAGTTCTAAATCTCCATGTATTACTATTGGAGAAAATCCTGATATTTCATCATATAGCAGTCCTTCTGGAATATCATTGTATAAATATATTTTTTTATTTTGCATAAATGCTTCATATACCTCAAGGAATGTTGCTCCACCAATATAATTTTTCATTCCATTTTTATCAAAATTCAAAGTTAACACTGCATCCATATTTCCAATTCTATCTCTACTCATTTTCATCATTCTTTCTTTGAATTTTGCATGCTCTTCTTCTCCTAAATCCCAACTCTTCTTTTCTACATCTGATTCATAATAGCTATTAGGTAATTCTACTATATGTCCCATTTCTTCTAATTTTGTTTTTATAGGCATTATGTCCTTATAAAATGCTTTACTACAAATAATTAATATTTTCATTTTTTACCTCCATTTATAAACTTTTTAAAAATCAATAGTTTCAATTGTTACTAGTTTTTGGTCATCAAAGCTTAGCTTAGTAATGCTAGGTTCTTTAATTTCTATTATCTTATCATTAAATACTAGGTTCATTTCTTCATTCAGTTTACACCAATTAGTTAATAAGAAACTAATCAATGCTCCATGGCTAACTAATGCTATTCTTTTTCCACTATATTCTTTTAATATCTTTTGTAAGAATAGTGTAACTCTTTTGGTTGCTTCTTCACAACTTTCTCCTTCTCTTGCTTTCCATTTTTTATCTTGTAAATATGCTTGCACTACTCCGCATGATTTATTTTCCATCCATTTTGATAAATCTTCTAAATTTCCTAATTTTCTTTCATTTAAGCTTGAATCAATATTTATCTCAATATCATTTCTATATGCAATATATTTAGCAGTAGCTTTTGCTCTTGCATAACTACTAGACCATAGAGCATCTATATTTTCTAATTCTTTGTTTTCGCTTAACTGTCTCGATTGTTCTTCCCCTTTTACTGATAAAATGTACTTTTCATTCATTAGTTGAGTATTATCTTTTACATTTTTTATTCCATTTTCTTTTAACTCGTCCGCATGTTTTATTAGATAGATTGTAGTTTTCATATACGTCTCCTTTATATCCAATTTTACTATGTATCTCTTTATGACAATTAGAGCATACTAATATACATTTTAACGCTTCACGTTTATATTCTTTCCAAGACATAGTATTTCCTGATCCTAATTTAAATTCTTTTATCTCGGGATTTTCATGATGGAATTCTAATGCATCTATACATCTATCATAACCACATATAGAGCATTTTCCTCCTAATATCTTTATTGCTTGTAATTTCATATTTCTTCTTAATATTGTTTTTTGATGCTTTCTTGTATAATTGTTGCTTCTTGTAGATTCTCCACTACATTCGTAGCAATATATTCTTGTTGAAGATTTAGTCTCAAATTTGTTATTGCAAATTTCACATACTTTAATCATTTTTGTTCACTTCCAATATTGGTTATTATATAATATATATTTTTAAATTACTAGCGAGCACAAAAAAATAACAGATAATTTCTTATCTGTTATTCTTTATGGCTCCTTTACGAGAGACGTTTTCGAAAAGTCTATCGCAAAAAAGTTACTTGTTTCCGTTTCAAATGTAGTTATAGCAATATATTGCAAGAATTGTATGTACAAGTTGGCAATTTTTTGCTACAACTGTTATTTATAATTTAACATAAATCTATAGAATTTGCAAGATTCTTTAAATTATTTTTTGTAATACTTAGATTTCATTTTTTATATAACAACTTATAATTTTCTTTTAACTAGATTTATTATTATCTTTCCTCTTCTTGCTCTATACTTTTACAAGTATCTGCAATTATTACATCTCCATCACGAAGAGTCCTATATTTTATATTGTTTTTGTTGCAATATTCTACTGAATCGTCTATTAACTTTGTTTCCTTGTGATTAGATTTATAATGTGGAAGAAATATATAATCGAAATATCCCAATCCCTCCCATATTGTCTCTATTCCATATGGATTAATACTTGGGTCATCACAAACATCTAAGCCGTGCATGTTTTTTGCAAATACACATATTCCAGCACTATATCCTGCATATAAATAATCTGGTTTATCTTCTATTGATTTTAAATATTCATCAAACCCACTTAAATACATTGCTTGTCTTAATGCGAATGTATTTCCTCCAATTACATAAAAGGCATTAAATTCCTCTAATCTCTTACTTAATTCTTCTTTTCTATTAAAATAATCTTTTAATGAAATTACAGTAACATCAAATCCTAAGTCTTCTAAGTCCTTAACATCTGCTTGTATTCCTGTTACTTTTCTTTCTCCATCTGGAAATACATCTCTTGAATTAGGAATTAAACATATTTTATTATTGTGATCTGCAATCCATCTTTTTAGTTCTTCTGTTTTATCTCCAAGTTTATATGATGATAAATATAGTTTCATTTCTTACCTCCATTTATTATTTTATTAATCCCCCAGAACAATGAAGTTCATAAATCAAATTATTATCTTTATATATTTGTTCTATTCCATCAAAATTTTCTATTGTTCCTGTAGTTTTTAATGTATAAACATATCCATTGTTCTCAAATTGACTTATACCTCTAACAGGAATAACACTTTTGTCTTCTCCAACTTTCATAAGTGCTGGTCTTAAAGCATTGTCCATTGCTTCTTCTCCAAGTGTATCATCAAATGTAACACCGTAATAGTTCATTCCCCATACAGGTTTATTACTGTCACAATATACAACTTCTTCTCCCATAAATTTAGTTCCACCAAAGTATGTATCATGATATATGTATTTTTTGTTATCTATTTTTTCTTCATAATGATAATCTGATGAACCTACTCTGCTTGACTTGACTTTTTCTATTGTACTATTAGCATAAGTTGATTTCTTTGCTCTTATTAAAAAATCAATAAATTTCTCATTTATAATATTTTCCATATTAGTTATCCTCCAATTTTTTTATTCTTCAAATTTTGCAACATAATGTTGCAAATTTTATATAATTTTCTTTAAATCATCTAACCATTCAAACCCTTCATTATCTAGTTCTTTTAATTCTTCTATTTTAAAATATCTTACTTCTTCTAATTCTTCTTGCTGTATTTGGCATTCATCTACATTTTTTCTAACATAATATACTGTAAAATGTGATTTTTCATTTGTATTCATACTTAAAAATTTAAACTCATCTTTCTTTAAATGAATACCTATTTCTTCAAATGTTTCACGAATTCCTGCATCAAGTGGTGTTTCTCCTAAGTCTACTTTTTCACCACATATTCCCCATTTGCTAGGATTAGCTCTTTTATATCTACTACGTTTCTACAGTAAAATTTCATTTTCATCATTGATTATAATAACTCTAACAACTGATATATAATATCCATCTGGTACATTATTAGGGTCACGAGCTTCTATATGAGTTAGTATCTTACCTGTTTTGTTTCCAATCCTGTCAACTAGTTCATGCTTTTCCATTTTATTTTTCCATCTCCCAACTTTTAAAATAAATACATTCCAAATTATCATTAAATTTTATTTCATAAATACCATCATAAGCTGTCATATCTTCTTCAAATAACCACTCTACAATTAAAACATTTTTATCAATAGCCAATATCTTAAATTCTATATTTTTTATATTTTGATTTTTAATATGTTGCCATTCCTGTTTTATTTCTTCAAATGTTGTATATGTTTTCATAAAGGGTGCCTCTTGATAGAATGTAGTTTTAGTAAATAAAGATGTTGCTTTTTCTATATCTTTATTCCACCACGCTTCTTTTAAATTATTTAACCATTGTTCTGCAAATTTTCTATCCATGATTTAACTCTCCTCTTTAACTTTCGTTTCTACTTTATTTCCAAACTTTACATCTTCTGGATCATTTTGCTCTCGATAATAATTAATATAATCTACTGTGGCTTGTGGATTAATATCAAAGTAATACTTGCAAAGTTTCCTAAATGTTAGTAAAGTATCATCATTTTCATAAAATAATAATATATCTAACATCTCATCTAATTTTCTTTCAATCTGCATATTATCACTTAGGTTATTTCTTATAATATCTTCTATTTCATCTTTTATTATAACATATCTTTGTTTATTCAAGTCTATAATACTTTTACACATACCATATAATTCTTGTCTTACCATATTTACCTCATTAGATTATTTATTTTAAAATTTTCCATTTTCCCTTTTTAGTAGAACCTTCTCTTGAAATTATACTCATCTCTTTTAAAACATTCATATTATATTTTACTCCATCTCTTGTCATTTTTAATTCTTTTGCTATTTCTTTTTGAGTTATTGATGGATTTTCTTTTATTAATTTTATAATATGTATTTGTGTCTCGTTTAACATTGCATAATTTTCTTGGGTAGTTTCTTGGGTAGTTTCTTGGGTAGTCGTTTTTTCATATTTAAATGGATTTTCTCTATACTTAAATGAAACCCTTAAAAAATTATCCATAAAAATAAAACAACTTTTATCATAAGCTTTCAAAATTCTTAATATTCCAGACCCTATATTTTCAATTAAATCTACATCCTTAAAAACTCTTATTAATTCCTTATTTCTTGGTGCGGTAACACCTTTAAAGAAATCACTTTTAGATAACTCTTGTGGTAAACCTCCTGCAGATGTAATTTCAATTCTGTCAGAATATAGTTCTATTATTGGTGAATTACCATAAGAATAATCATTGTGGACAATAGCATTAATAACCGCTTCTTTTAATGCTTTACTATCAATCATTTCCACTTCTTTTCTTCCTTTATATTCTATTTTAGCGTAAACAGTATTTTCAGCATCTAATCTATCTAGCACTTTCTGTGTAGCAGTAATTAAACAACAATACCCATATTCTTGATTTTTTACTAAATCCATTTTGTCTGTTCCTAAATACTTTACTACTTTAATAGAAACATTATTTTCGTCAGCAAGTAAAAATGCATTATAATTATATTTCCCATCACTTGTTAATAAATCTAAATTTTTAAAGAAGTTTTCATTCAATTGTAAACCTTGTCCTTCATAATATATTTTTAATTGATAAAAAGTTAGTTCTTGCCTTGGTGATTCAATTTCTTTTAATGTGTTTTTTACTCTTTTAGCATACATATTATCAATCATTTCAAAAGTCATTCTTTCTTTACTGCTTCCAACTCTTAAATAGCATCCTTCTGGTGTTCTTCCCCTTTTTCTTAAATAGTAAGGTTTTTCTGTACCACTTGATATTACAACTCTTATTACATTTTTTTCTTCTATTTTCTCTACAATAACATCAAATAATCCTAATGTAGATGGTTGTATATTATTCTTTATTCTATCTTTTATTTGTAACTGTATTCTATCAATATCATCGACGCCAACTACTTGTCCATCTTTTCTAATTCCAATATAAATAATTCCGCCCTCTTTATAATTTAGAAAAGCTATTACTTCTTGCTCAAAATCTTCGTTTAGTTGTTCTTTGTTTTCTATACGATTGGTTTCTAAATCTTGCATAAATCAACCTCCTCTTTTTATTACTTATATCATAGAATTGTTATAATTACAATTATTTTCCAGATATTACTTTAAAATTTAATCAAAAGTAAAATAGGACATTCTTACCAAAGAACACTTTATTTCTGGTTTAATTCTTACAAAAAAAAATAACAGATAATTTCTTATCTGCTATTCTTTATGGCTCCTCGTGTTGGGCTCGAACCAACGACCTATCGGTTACTGCACTACACTAACTTTCATTAGCACTAAATACTTAGTTTGTAGTCTGGACTTTCTCTTTACCATGTCTTTCGATTTAGGTAGGTAGTGTAAAGTCTCTACACACGGTTTTCACCTTGCTCGGTATTGTCGTATAGTTTCCTATTTACGAGTTCCACCGACTTAGCTACCTTTTTCATCTATAAGTTTCCCTATAGAGCTGCTAACTTCTTGGTCTTACGACCTGCTCGACAGCCGAGCGCTCTGCCAACTGAGCTAACGAGGAATATTATAAATCTGGCAACAACCTATTTTCCAAGCAAGGTAACTCGCTAGTATCGTCAGCACATTAGAGCTTGACTTCCGTGTTCGGGATGGGTACGGGTATTTCCTCTATGT
>CAKNIZ010000022.1 GCA_930980855.1 uncultured Clostridium sp. | reverse complement strand
ATACAAAATTATTCAAAAAAATCCCTTAAAAGTAAAAAAATGCATCAAGAAAAAATAAATAAAATAAAAATAAATAAATTAAAAAAGTATAAAAATTTAAATAAATTTTGTCTCACGAGAATTAAAAATAAGGCGTTTTAATATTTTAAACATATACTTTTATATCAAAAGTGTTAAAATTTAAATATGACGATTCTGGAGAAAAATAATAAAAAAGAAAGGGAGTAGGAAATGGATAATACAATTGCGGCAATTTCGACTAGCACCGGAAATGGTGGAATAGGAATTATAAGATTATCAGGAAAAAATACATTTAATATTATAGAAAAAATATTTAAACCAAAAAATAAAAGTAATGAAATAAAAGGATACACTATTAAATATGGAAATATTATTAATCCCAAAAATAATGAAATAATAGATGAAGTATTAGTATCATATTTTGTTTCACCAAAAAGTTATACTACAGAAGATATGTGTGAAATTAATTCGCACGGGGGAATGATTGTAGAAAAAAGAATATTAGAAATATGTTTAGAAAATGGTGCAGAGCTTGCTAGTCCAGGAGAATTTACTAAAAGAGCATTTTTAAATGGTAGAATAGATTTATCTCAAGCAGAAAGTATAATAGATTTAATAAACTCTAAGTCTGAAATGGAAGCAAAAGAGTCAATAAATCAATTAGAAGGATACTTATCTACTAAAATAAAAGAAATAGAGCAAGAGATGCTAGACATAATGGTAGATATTGAGGTTACAATAGATTATCCAGAGTATGATGTAGAAGAAGTTACTAATGTAGAAGCACTTGAACATTTAAAAAAGATAAAAGGTTTATTAGAAAAACTAGAAGATTCATTTGAAAAAGGAAAAATACTTAGAAATGGAATAAAAACAGTTATTTTAGGTAGGCCGAATGCTGGAAAATCATCACTTCTAAATTTAATGCTAAAAGAAGATAGAGCTATTGTAAGTGACATTGAAGGTACAACAAGAGATAGTATTGAAGAATATATAAATATTAATGGAGTTGCTTTAAAATTAATAGATACAGCAGGTATTAGAGAAACTGATAATGTAATAGAAAAATTAGGAATTGAAAAAAGCATGAAATTAGCTGATTCAGCAGATTTGATTATCGCTATTTTTGATAATTCTAGAGAATTAGATGATAATGATAGAAAAATTTTAGATTTTATTAAGGATAGGAAGGCAATTATAATACTAAATAAGGTTGACATAAATTCAAACAATGAGTATAATGAAAAAGAAATACTAAACTTATGTAAACCTGTAATTAAATTATCTGCTAAGTTTGGAAATGGGTTAGATGAATTATATGAAGAAATATTAAAACTATTTCAATTTAATGAAATATCTAATGATAATGAATTGTTAATAACTAATGAAAGGCATAAAACGCAGATAAGAAAGGCAGAAGAGAATATTGAAAAGGCTATGGAAACTATAGAATCTTTAATGCCAGTAGATATAATAAGTATTCATATAAAAGAAGCTTTAAATGATTTAGGAGAGATTACTGGAAAAAATGTTTCACAGAATATTATTGACGAAATTTTCTCGAAATTCTGTTTGGGAAAATAGAAAAAAGTTGACGAAATTTCTAAGCAAACATATAAGACGAAAACCTTGCTAGACTAGAGAAAACTGGAAATGAAATTTTGGATTTTCTTTGAAAAATAGGAAAAAATTAAAACCTGGAATTTAAAATAAAAAAGTTTGTGTTTCATACATGCCAGGTATGTCTCTTGGGATTGACAGTGTGCTAGATGTGGAAGATGTGGATAATTTAATTTAAAATATATAAGAAAAAGAAAATGGAGGAGTATATGAATTATTTTGCAGGAGATTATGATGTTGCAGTTATTGGAGCAGGTCATGCTGGCTGTGAGGCTGGACTAGCTTGCGCTAGAATGGGAATGAAAACTTTGGTATTTTCTATTAGTTTAGAGGCAGTTGCCAATATGCCTTGTAATCCTCATATTGGAGGAAGTTCTAAAGGACATATTGTAAGAGAGATTGACTGCTTGGGTGGAGAAATGGGAAGAAATATAGATAAGACATATGTACAACTTAAGATGCTTAATACTTCAAAAGGACCAGCAGTATATTCTTTAAGAGCTCAGGCAGATAGGAAAAAGTATCAAGCAGAAATGAAGAAAACTTTAGAAAAGCAAGAAAATTTATATTTAAAACAAGCAGAAATAGTAAATATTAATGTCGAAAATGATGTAGTTAAATGGGTTGAAACAAACGTGGGAGCTATATATAATGTAAAATCAGTTATTTTAGCAACAGGAACATATTTGAAAGGAACAATACATATAGGGGAAACACATTATTCTAGTGGACCAGATGGAGTTGCGGCATCCGAAAAGTTATCAGATGTACTAAATAATTTAGGAATTAAAATTAATAGATTTAAAACAGGAACTCCAGCTAGAGTAAATAGAAGAAGTCTAGATTTTTCTAAGATGGAGATACAAAAAGGAGATCCAAATACAGAATTATTTTCTATGGATGATGAAAATACTGCTAATAAAGAGCAAATGGATTGTTATTTAACATATACAAATGCAAAAACTCACGAGATTATTCGTGAAAATTTAAGTAGATCACCATTATATTCAGGAAAAATACATGGTACAGGACCCAGATATTGTCCTTCAATAGAGGATAAAGTCGTAAGATTTGCCGATAAAGAAAGACATCAAATTTTTATTGAACCAGTAGGAAGAGATACTGATGAAATGTATGTTCAAGGAATGAGTTCATCTTTGCCAGAAGACGTGCAAATAGCGATGTATAGGACTGTCCTTGGCATGGAAAATGTTGAATTTACTAGACCAGCATATGCTATAGAGTATGATTGTATAGATCCACAAGAATTAAAATTATCTTTAGAACATAAAAGAATTAAAGGTATGTTTTTTGCCGGTCAAATAAATGGTACATCTGGATATGAAGAAGCAGCAGCGCAAGGACTTATTGCCGGAATTAATGCATCTTTAGAAATAAAAGGAAAAGAGCCAATCATACTAGATAGATCACAAGCATATATTGGAGTTTTGATTGATGATATAGTAACAAAAGGAACTAATGAACCATATAGAATGATGACTTCTAGAGCGGAATATAGATTACTTTTAAGGCAAGATAATGCTGATTTAAGACTATGTGAAATTGGGCATAAAGTGGGGTTAATATCTGATGAAAGATATAATAAATTTTTAATAAAAAAGCAAAATATTGAAAAAGAAATAGAAAGACTTAAAAATACTATAATTAAGCCAACCAAAGAGGTTAATGGTTTCTTATTGAAATTTAATACAACTCCTCTTACTACAGGTATAAAACTAGCTGATTTACTGAAAAGGCCGGAATTAGACTATGCTAAATTAGCTGAAATAGATAGTGAAAGACCAATACTTTCAAAAAGAGAAGCAGAAGAGGTAGGAATTCAAGTAAAGTATGCAGGATACATTAACTTAGAAAAAGAACAAGTTGAAAAATTTAAGAAGTTAGAGTATAAAAAATTACCAGAAAATATTGACTATGAAGATATTAAAGGATTAAGATTAGAGGCAAGACAGAAATTAAATAAAGTAAAGCCAGCTTCTGTAGGCCAAGCTTCAAGGATTTCTGGGGTTTCACCAGCAGATATATCAGTATTATTAATTTACTTAGAAACTATGAATAGGAGATAATTTATGGATTTTAATAAAAAACTTAATGAAAAATTAAAATTAATAAATATAAATATTAGTGAAGATGAAATAGAAAATTTCAAAATATATATGGAACTACTTTTAGAATGGAACGAAAAAATTAATTTAACAGCTATAACTGATGAAAATGATATAGTTTTGAAGCATTTTGTAGATTCTCTTACAATTAAAAAGTACATATCAGAAAATGAAAAGATAATTGATATTGGGACTGGAGCAGGATTTCCAGGTATACCACTAGCTATAATGAATAAATATAATGAAATTACCCTTATGGACTCATTAAATAAAAGAATTGTGTTTTTAAATGATGTGATAGATAAATTGAAATTAAATAATGTTAAGGCAATTCATAGTAGAGCAGAAGAATTAGCAAGAAATAAGAATCATAGAGAAAAATATGATGTCGCTGTTTCAAGAGCTGTTGCTAACTTAAGTACATTAGTCGAATATATGTTACCGTTTGTTAGAATTGGTGGGAAATGTATTTGTATGAAAGGTCCTAATATAGAGGAGGAATTAAAAAATGCAAAAAAAGCAATAAAGGAATTAGGTGGAGAAGTTATAAAAATAGAGAACTTTAAATTACCGGAGTCAGATAATGAAAGAAACATAGTAATTATCAAGAAAATTAGGGAAACTAGCAGCAAATATCCTAGA
Source organism: uncultured Clostridium sp. (assembly GCA_930980855.1). GTDB lineage: Bacteria > Bacillota > Clostridia > TANB77 > CAG-508 > CAG-793. The sequence continues at coordinate 16,096 of CAKNIZ010000022.1, read as the reverse complement.
AAATCAGGGACTCCAAGCAAAGAACCAATAAAGTAAAAAAATGAAAAAACTGATAGAAAAATGTAATATATTTATTGACATATTACATTTTTTTTTATATCATATAACGAGAAATGGAGGGACAGAATTGGGAAAAATTATATCAGTTGCAAATCAAAAAGGTGGCGTTGGAAAGACTACAACCACAATAAATGTAAGCGCTATGCTTGCTAAAAAGAATAAGAAAGTACTTCTAGTAGATGCTGACCCACAAGGAAATGCTACTAGTGGATTAGGATTAGGAAAAGATAGCGAATTTTCGACATATGATGTTTTAATTAATGAAGTGGAAATTCCTAATACTATACAGAAAATAAAGCTTAAAAATCTAGATATTTGTCCTGCGAACATGAGTTTGGCTGGAGCTGAGGTAGAACTTGTATCTGCAGTAGGCAGAGAATATAGATTTAAAGATAAATTAGACAAAGTAAAAGACTATTATGATTATATTTTCATAGATTGTCCTCCATCATTAGGATTGATTACACTTAATGCACTAAGTGCTTCAGACAGTGTATTAATTCCTGTACAGTGCGAATATTTTGCCCTTGAGGGTGTAGGAGAACTGCTAAAAACTATTGAACTTGTAAGAAAGTATTATAATCGTAATTTAACGATTGAAGGAGCAGTTCTTACAATGTATGATGCAAGAACAAATTTATCTAATCAAGTAGTTAAAGAAGTAAACAGATATTTTGAAAATAGAGTTTTTGAAACAGTTATACCAAGAAATGTTAGACTAAGCGAGGCTCCTAGCTATGGTTTACCAATCGTTTTATATGACCCTATGTCAAAAGGTGCAAGAAGTTATGAAAAATTAGTTAAAGAAATTATAAAAAAGAATAAATAAGCGAAAGGATGATGACAAATGGCAAAGAGTTCAGGTTTAGGGAAGGGATTAGATGCTTTATTTGCAGAAAGTTCAGTCCTAAAGGATATGAAAAAAGCAGAAAACAAGGAAGAATTAATAAAAAATATAAAATTAGTTGAGATAGAGCCTAATGTAAACCAGGCAAGGAAAAAGTTTGATGAAGAATCATTGCAAGAATTAGCACAATCTATAAAAACATATGGTGTTATACAACCAATTATAGTTGAAAACAAAGATGGATTTTATAGAATAATAGCTGGAGAAAGAAGATGGAGAGCTGCCAAAATAGCGGGTCTTGAAGAAATACCAGCAATGATTAGAAATGAAGATGAACAAAGAAGTAAAGAAATTTCTTTAATAGAAAATATTCAAAGGGAAAACTTAAATCCAATTGAAAAAGCTTTAGGCTATAAAGAATTAATTGATAATTATAACTTAAGACAGCAAGATTTGGCAGATAAATTAGGTGTAAGCAGATCTAATATAACTAATACTCTTAGAATTCTAAACTTAGATAAAAGAGTAATTGAACTTGCAGTTGAAGGTCAATTAACAGAAAGTCATTGCAGATCTTTACTTGCTATTGAAAATCCAGAAAGACAATATGCAGCAGCACTTAGAATAATAGAAAAAGGCCAAAGTGTTAGAGATATAGAAAGAACCGTAAAAAATAAAAGAAATTTAGCTAAGAAAAATGCAAGATATGAAGCAGTGTATAGAGATATAGAAGATAGTTTTCAACACTTTTTTGGAACAAAAGTAAAAGTAGCAGCAAAAGCTAATAGTGGAAGGATTGTTATACAATATTCATCAAATGACGAATTAGAAAGATTATTGGATTTAATTAAAAATAACGAATAGTGGAGGTTTGACATGGAAGATATTTACTTAATAATCTTTTCTATTATATCTCTTGTAATTTCCATAATTAGTATATATATTTCAATTAAAATATATAAAAAATATGAATTAAATATGAAAAAACTTGGAAATGGCGAGAATTTTGCAGAAATGGTTAAAGATTATGTTTCACAAGTGGAAAAGCTAAATAAAAGAGATGATCAAATAATTGAAGTTTGTAACAATATAAATAATGAATTAGCTCATTGCATAAAAAAAGTGGGACTTTATCGATATGATGCTTTTGGAAATACTAATAATAAATTGAGTTTTGCACTTGCATTATTAGATAAAGAAAATAATGGAGTAGTTATTAATTCAATTTATGGACAAGACAGTTCTAATGTTTATTCTAAATCAATAGCAAAAGGAACTTCAAAATATAATTTATCTGATGAAGAGAAAGAAGCTCTAAATAAAGCAATGGAAAATAGATAGAAAAACTATCTATTTTTTATTTTAGTATTGTAATTTTTAATTCCTTGATATATATTATAGCAAGGGTGAAAAAAATGTCGAAAAAAATTTACTTATTAAATAGAAAATTACATAAATTTTTTAGAAAGGCAGTTTTTTTATTATTCCCTAAATTTTATATTTATTTTTTAGATATCAATTCATTAAGAATTGATATTTTTTTTAGAAAGGAGAGACATTATGGAACAGAAGAAATTACTGTTAGACGTGAATGAAAAACCTACAAAGGGGAAATGGATAATATTAGCCCTCCAGCACGTTTTCGCAATGTTTGGAGCCACAATATTAGTACCTATAATGGTAAATACTTCAGCTGGTGAAACAGTACTGACAATACCAGTTGCATTAGTTACATCTGGAATTGGTACATTGATTTATATTTTATGTACAAAAGGAAAATCTCCGGTATATTTAGGTAGTTCTTTTGCTTTTATTGCACCCATGGCAGCTGCATATTTAAAAGGAGGAATTTCAGGTGCACTAACTGGAGTAATGGCAGTTGGTTTAATCTATGTAATTTTTGCGACAATTATACATTTTATAGGAAAGAATTGGATTAATAAATTATTGCCTCCTATTGTTATAGGCCCAATGATTATGATAATAGGCTTAAGTTTAGCTCCAAGTGCAATTTCACAAATAGGATTAGGAACAGGAGAACAATTTGACGTAAGAACGGTATTAGTTGCTTTAATTACTTTTTTAGTTACAGCAATAATAATGGTAAGAGGCAAAGGATTCTTTAAAATAATACCATTTCTTATAGGCATAGTAGTTGGATATATTTCAGCTATTTGTTTTGGTTTAGTTGATTTTACTCCGATAATGCAAGTAGCATTCTTTAGTATGCCAGAATTTATCATACCTTTCGTAAGTTATACACCAAGCTTCTCAGCATTATTAACAATAGCTCCAATTGCATTAGTTACAATGGCAGAACATATAGGAGACCATACGGCGCTAAGTACTATAATAGGAAAGGATTTATTGAAAAATCCAGGATTAGATAGAACTCTTTTGGGAGATGGTTTAGCTACACTTGTTGCAGGTTTATTAGGTGGACCAGCTAATACTACATATGGAGAGAATACTTCGGTTGTAGGAATGACCAAAGTAGCTTCTGTATGGGTAATAGGACTAGCAGCAATATTTGCAATTTGTCTAGGATTCTTAGGAAAATTTACAGCATTAGTTTCAACTATTCCAAATGCAGTATTAGGGGGCGTTTCTTTACTACTTTATGGATTTATTTCAGTTAATGGACTAAAAGTTCTAATTGAAAACAGAATTGATTTTGGAAAACCTAAAAATGTAGTAGTTGCATCTACAATGCTTGTTTTAGGACTGGGAGGAGCTGCAATTTCAATAATTTACGGAGATTTGTCAGTGACAATTTCTGGAATGAGCTTAGCTGCAATTATAGGAATTATATTAAATTTATTACTACCAGATGAAAAAGAAGAAAAAAAGGAAAAATTATTATTAAAAGACTAGAAAGGGATTTGTTATGAATGAAAATGTTATTGTTTTAGATAATCCATTAATAGAACATAAATTAGCTATAATAAGAAACAAAAATACAGGAACAAAGGAATTTAGAGAGATAATTGGGGAAATAGCATCTATATTATGTTACAATGCACTTAGTGACGCCAAACTTAAAGAAATCGAAATAGAGACTCCAATTTGTAAAACAAAGGTAAAAGTATTAGATGAAGATAATTATGCCTTTGTGCCAATTTTAAGAGCAGGTACAGGTATGTTAGATGGGTTATTGACTATGATACCTAATGCAAAAATTGGGCATATTGGTTTATATAGAAATGAGAAAACACTAGAGCCTGTGCAATATTATTATAAAATGCCTAAAAATATTAAGGATAAGGAAGTTATAATATTGGACCCAATGCTTGCAACAGGAGGTTCTGCTAGTGATACAATTAATATGCTAAAAAAAGATGGCGTAAAAAAAATTAAATTTTTGTGTATAATAGCAGCTCCTGAAGGAATAGAAAGATTGCGAAGAGAAAATCCAGAAGTTCAAATTTTTACAGCTTGTATAGATAAAGAATTAAATGATAAAGGATATATAGTACCTGGTTTAGGAGATGCGGGGGATAGAATATTTGGAACGAAATAGGAAGTTGAGAAATTCGGAAATTTCTATTGACATATTGGACCAAAATGTGGTATTATAAATACTGTTACAGAAATAGTAACAGTATAATGGAGAGGTGGTCGAGTTGGTTTATGGCACCAGTCTTGAAAATTGGCGTAGGTTTGTAGCCTACCGTGGGTTCGAATCCCACCCTCTCCGCCATTTTTTTATATAAAAAATTATGGAGATGTACCCAAGTGGTTGAAGGGGGCAGTTTGCTAAACTGCTAGGGTTCGTTTAGGGCCGCGGAGGTTCAAATCCTCTCATCTCCGCCAATGGAAACGCTTAAGTAATTTACTTATAGCGTTTTTATTTCCTAAAAAATTTAGATGAGCGAGGAAAAAAATGAATATAAAACGAAAAATACTTACAAGAGCAATGGGTCTTTCTGAAAAAGATATGAATCATTTTTATCAAGCTCTAGAACAATTAAGAAAAAATATAGCAAGGATAAAAGAAAGTAATAGAGATTTAACAGCAAATCAATGCGTTAATTCATTGTATAGAAATTTTATAGAAGTATTGAGTGAATCTCAAAATCTTGATAATATGGATTTTTATAGATTTTTTGCATTAGAAAAAGTATTAAAATCCAAAAGAACAGATGAAATTTTATTAAAGGCAATACGTGAAAAAATATATTTTTGTGATTCAGAAAATTCTTTTAATGGTAATCAAGATAATGATGTAAAATCAATTTTAAGAGAATATTTTGATGTATATTATAAATATAGATTATTAAGACTGCAAGAAGAAAGCGCTAAGGATCCAAAAAATTTAAAATTAAGAAATGAAATAATGGACATATATACAGAAATTCAAAGAGTAAAAGATGGAGAGTTTTCAATTTATGAAGAAAATAAGTTTGTTAGAGAACAAAAAGATTTTCTAACCAAGTTACATAAAAGATATAAAGGAATACTAACAAAAGGATTAGTAGATGGTTTAGTAGTAAAATTACAATTATTGCATGATATGGGGAGATTTGACGAGTACACAAAGCAATATAATAAATTATTAGATAGAATTTCTCTTTCTTCAATATTTAGAGTGAGCGAGCCGGAAGAAATCTTTAAGAAACTTATTAATAAACAAAACTTAGATAGAATGCCAGTTTCAGATTTACTAGCCCTAAATGCATTTTGGACCAATAGATTAACTAAAGAAGTAGAAAGATTAAATGAAGCTGTTTATGTTTTGACTAAAACTGATCAAATGGACATTTTTTTTCATGGTAAAGAAGAACTTGGAACGTTAGCTATAAGAACAGGATTAGCAGAATATAAAACAATTACATCATGTCTAACTAATTACAAATTAAAGAAAAAAGATGATATGCAAGATGTTGTGACTTTAGATGATGCAAGATTTGCTCAAGTTGATGTAAAATTAGAGGAGATGTTTAGTGAAGAGGAAATAAAAGAATATGGAAAAAAGAAACTAGATTTTATTTTAAGTTCAGTTTTAACATTAAATAACTTTTCGCAACTTTTATATGACCAAAAGGATATGTTGATGGAAAATATGGTAACATATATGTTAACTTCAGATAATTACTTTAATGCAGGATATGTAGAAGAAGAGAATAAAAGGAAAAGTTCTAAATCATTAATTGGAGTAGACTTAAAAGGATTTAATGCACCTATATTATTACATTATCATAAAGATAAATTAAAAGAATTAGTCAAAAATGTTACAGGAAGAACTATAATGCCAGTATATCGAGGAATAAAAGATTTTAAAACAGGTTTTGCTCAAAATGAAAATGATTGGATATCAACTAATCTGCTTTTTCCAATAAGTAAGGAGCAAAAATTAAAACTAGCTCAAAGATCAGAAATCCTTGGAACAACTGATGCTAATAATATGTTTGTAAAACATATTTTATGGATGTATCAACCTAAAAAAGAATTACCAAGAGACATATGGGAAGAGAGTAGAGAAATAGATTTAGAAACTGGAAAAATAAATATTTTAAGTTCTTCAAAAAAACAAGAAAAATAGGAAGATTTAATTCTTCCTATTTTATATGTTTTATACCCAAATCTTTTAATTTATCTTCTATTTTTCTTTTAAATATATATCCATTAAGATTTTGAATGTATATAGAATACATATTTGCACGATTGGCTCCCCATATGTCAGATATTCTATTATTGCCTATAACTGCTATTTCTTCTGGGTTAAGATTCATTTTCTTTGCCATGTCTAGAAATGGCTTTTTTAAAGGTTTACAGGCAAATTTTTTTGTAGTAGGTATATTAAGTACTTTTAATATAGTTTTACTAACATATGGATTATTACTTAATAAAGATAGTTTTAAGCCTTTAGAATGGGCCTTTTTTAGGAAATTTAATGTATCAATGGATACAGTCTTGTTTCTACGTAATGTGCCGTCAAAATCGAAAATAAGCCCTTTAATGTGTATATCATTTATTAAATAATCTAAGCTTATATCAGATATATTACTATAACTTTCTTTAGGCATTAAATTTCCCATAAAATTCCCCTTTTATTTATTTATCTTTATTTTATTGTTACTACTTGTATTTTCTTTTGTAATAGCTTTCTTTTCATTTTCTTGCACTTTTAAGTTATCTTTTGCAACAGCCATTAATAATTTTATTCTGTTTGTTTGGTTAGCTTCACTTGCTCCTGGATCATAATCAATTGGAGAAATATTTGCTTCTGGATATGTATCTCTTATTGTTTTTATAACTCCTTTTCCAACTACATGGTTAGGTAGACAAGCAAATGGTTGTACACATACTATATTTGGTATTCCATGTTCAATATATTCCACCATTTCTGCAGTTAAGAACCAACCTTCACCAGTTTGATTTCCAATAGAAAGGATATCTTTCACATTTTCTTCTAATTTAAATATGTCACATGGTTGTAAATATCCTTTTTTAGAATTAGCTAATGCAATTCTTTCATCTTTTTCTAAAATATCTATTAATTTAATGGCTAGTTTAAATATTTTAGCTTTTCCAGAATCTATTTTAATTAATTGATTAAAAGTAATTTTATGTGTAGCGATAAATTTTATAAATCCCATAAAATCTGGAAGTATTACTTCAGCACCTTCTGCTTCTAATTTATCCGCTATATAGTTATTTCCAAAAGGCTGATATTTTATTAGTACTTCTCCAACAATTCCAACCTTAGGCTTTTTAATAGAAGTATCTAATTCAATTTTTTCAAAATCTTCTACCATATCATAAATATTTTGTTTAAATTCTTTCATTGTTGATTTTGCAACTAAAGTTTTGCACTTTTCCATCCATTTATCAAATAACTTTTGCGTTTCGCCCTTATTTACTTCATAAGCTCTATTTTTAGTAAGCATTTTTTGTAGTAAATCTCCATAAATAACACATTTTATAAGGTTTTCTACTAATTTTGGTGTTATCTTAAATCCAGGCATTTTTTCTAGTCCAACTACGTTGAAAGATATAACTGGTACATTTGGAAATCCAGCATCTTTTAGTGCTTTTCTTATAAAGCCAATGTAGTTTGTAGCTCTACAACCACCACCAGTTTGAGACATAATTAATGCAGTTTTATTTACATCATATTCTCCAGATTCTAGTGCCTCTATCATTTGACCGGTAGTTAGTATTGATGGATAGCAAGCGTCGTTATTTACGTATTTTAATCCAACTTCGACTGTGTGTGGTGTGCATTCTCTAAGTAAATGAACATTATATCCACAAGATTTAACAGCTGACTCTAATAATTCAAAATGAATTGGTGCCATTTGTGGTATTAATATTGTGTAATCCTTACGCATATCCTTTGTAAAGATCTTCTTATCTATTTCATAATTACCATTATTATTTTCGCTTTTCTTTCTATCTATCCTTTTATTCATACTAGCTAACAGTGAGCGAATACGAATTCTGACAGCACCCAAATTATTAACTTCATCAATTTTTATTAGAGTATACATTTTATCATAACTTGATAAAATCTCTTCTACTTGGTCTGTTGTTACAGCATCTACACCACATCCAAAAGAATTCAATTGTACTAATTCTAGGTTGTCGTGTTTTCCAACGAAATCTGCTGCAGCATATAGTCTTGCATGATATACCCATTGGTCTACAACTCTAATTGGTCTTTTTACTTCTGTTTGATTAGAAATACTATCTTCTGAAAGTACACATAAACCAAGACTTGTAATTAATGTATCAATACCATGGTTTATTTCTGGGTCTACATGATATGGTCTACCAGAAAGTACAATACCATGAACATTATTTTCTTCCATGTATTCTAAAGCTTCTACACCTTTTTTATGTACATCATCTTTAAATGCTTGATATTCATTTTCAGCATCTTTAGCTGCTTGTAATAATTCCTTTTTAGTAAAATTGTATTCCTCAAATTCTGGAAGAGACATTATTGTTTCTACCAATTTTTTTGGTTCAAATGGTAAAAATGGATTTAAGAATTTGATTCCCTTTTCCTTTATTTCTGGAATATTATTTTTCAATACTTCAGAATAAGATATTACTATAGGACAATTATAATGATTTTCCGCTTTTTCATATTCTTTTCTTGAAAAAGGTACACAAGGATAGAATATAGTTTTTATTCCTTGATTGATTAAGCTTATAATATGCCCGTGAGATAATTTTGCAGGATAGCAAACTGACTCTGAAGGCATTGATTCCATACCTTTTTCATATGTCTTTCTGTTACTTTTTTCAGATAGTACGACTCTAAATCCTAATTTGGTAAAGAAAGTAAACCAGAAAGGATAGTCTTCATACATATTTAAAACTCTAGGTATTCCAATTGTTCCACGTTTAGCTTCCTTTTCATCTAATGGTGTATAACCAAAAAGTCTCTCAAATTTATATTTATATAGATTTGGTAAATCTTTTTTACCAGTTACAATTCCTTCACCTTTTTCACATCTATTTCCTGAAATATGTCTTTGTCCGTTATTAAATTTATTTATTGTAAGTAAACAGTGATTTTCACATCCATTACATCTTATATGAGATGTTTCTATTTTTAAGCTATCAATATCTTTTTCTTTAGATATTTTTGATGTATATTCCATATCTAAATTAGCTTCATATTGTTTTCTTGCTAATATTGCAACACCATAAGCACCCATTAAACCTGCAATATCTGGCCTTATAACGTTTTTACCAACTATAAGCTCAAATGCACGAAGTACAGCATCATTGTAAAATGTACCGCCCTGCACAACAATATGTTTACCAAGAGAATTAACATCTCTAACTTTCATAACTTTTTGAATAGCATTTTTTATTACAGAATATGAAAGTCCAGCTGATATATCTCCAACTGTAGAGCCTTCTTTTTGTGCTTGTTTAATTTTTGAATTCATAAATACTGTACATCTTGAACCCAAATCAACAGGGTTACGTGATTCTAAGGCAGCTTTTACGAAATCTTCTATTGATAAATTTAAGCTTTTAGCAAAAGTTTCAATAAAAGAACCACAACCTGAAGAGCAAGCTTCATTTAACATTATATTATTAATAGTGCCATCTTTTATTTTAATGTATTTCATATCTTGTCCACCAATGTCAACAATACTTGTAACATCTGGTAAGAATCTTTGTGCTGCTGTGTAATGGGCAATTGTTTCAATTTCATTCAAATCAACATTTAAGGCAGTTTGTATAAGTTTTTCACCATAGCCTGTAACTCCACTATACCTAATAGTTGCGGTTTCTGGAATAACCTTATATAAATCTTTTAACATTTTCATAACGCTTTTTAAAGGGTTTCCTTCATTGCTACGATATAGAGAATATAAAAGTCTATCTTCCTTATCTGTTACAACTAATTTTGTAGTTGTAGAACCAGCATCTATTCCGATAAAACAATCTCCGCTAAAATTTTTTAATTCTCCTTTTACAACCTTGTCTTTATCATGTCTTTCTTTAAACTCTTTGTAATCCTCATCTGTTACAAAAAGAGGTGCAAGTGGTGTTGAAGTTGTATCATGTGAAGCTTTTAACATTTCAATTTTAGCTTTTAATTTTTCATTAGAAACAGGCTTATTTTCTAATGAATCAAGAGCTGCTCCTTTTGCAACTAAAAGGTGTGCATCTTCTGGGACTATTGTTTGTTCTGGTGTTAAATGTAATGTTTCTATAAATCTTTGCCTTAATTCAGATAAATAGTTTAAAGGTCCTCCTAAAAATGCTACATTTCCTCTAATTGGTCTACCACATGCAAGACCACTAATTGTTTGATTTACAACTGCTTGAAAAATAGAAGCAGCAATATCTTCCTTGTCTGCACCTTCATTTAATAGTGGTTGAACATCAGTCTTCGCAAAAACTCCACAACGTGAAGCTATTGGGTATATCATTTTGTGATTTTTGGCAAGTTCATTTAATCCACTAGAATCAGTATTTAATAGTGAAGCCATTTGGTCAATAAATGCACCTGTACCACCAGCACATGTACCATTCATTCTTTGTTCAATGGATTTACCAAAATAAACTATTTTTGCATCTTCTCCTCCAAGTTCAATTACAACATCGGTTTTTGGTATGTATTTTTCAACAGACCTTTTACAAGCAACAACTTCTTGAATAAAAGGTAAGTCTAAAAATCTGGCAGCTGACATTGCGCCTGAGCCAGTTAATGCTATTGTATATTGATAATTTTTATAATCTTCTGCAAGTTTCTCTAAAACTTGACATACAGTATTTTTAGTATCTGAAAAATGTCTTTGGTAATTTTCGTATATAATATTTAGGTCTTCATCCATAACTACAATCTTTACTGTTGTAGAACCTACATCAAGACCAACATGTAAAATTTTGTTCATTCCTTTTCTCCTTTTAAGACATAAAATCTCTACTATATTGTATATTTAAAAGCTCGATTTGTCAATAAAATTAGGTAGTTAATCATTGCCAATTTATCATAAAAAATGTTATAAATTAAAAACATGTCTCATATTATTTCACAGGGAGGATAATATGAAGAAGAAAGTAATTTTTAGAACAATTTTAATTGTGGGTATAATCCTAATTTTATCAATACTTATATTTTTGAATTTTTCCACAGAAGTAGTAGAAAATGTGGAAAATGAAACAGAAATTGAGCCAGAACAAGAAATTTCAGAAGAACAAATGAGGCAAACATCATTAACTTTATATTTTGAGGATAAAGAGAGTTTAGAATTAGTAAAGGAAGAAAGAAAAGTGGATGCCAAGAACTTGTTAGACAATCCATATATGTATATTGTAAATTTATTAATTAATGGTACAGGAGAAGAAAACTTACAAAATCCAATACCAGAAGGAACTAAGCTAAATAAAGTAGAGCTTAAAAGTGATTGTGCATATGTTGATTTATCTGGAGAATTTTTAAATAGTAGTGGAATGAATTCAATATATTCAATTGTAAATTCTCTTACAGAGCTTAAAGAAGTAAATAGTGTAAAAATCTTAATAGATGGAAAAGAACAAGAAAATATGAAAGAAGCTTTTGTAAGAAAATAGTTGGTTTTTGGTCAAGTTTATGATATACTTTAATTATTATGGAAAGAATAGATGATTTACAATATAAAGGATTAAAAATAATACAAAATACAGATGGTTTCTGTTTTGGAGTAGATAGTGTATTACTTACTGAATTTGCAAAAGATATGAAGAAAAATAAGACAATAGTAGATTTAGGCACAGGAACAGGAATTATAGGTATTTTACTTAGCAAAAAAGTAGAAGCTTCAAAAGTAATAGGAATTGAAATTCAAAAAGATGTAGCAGAAATGGCTTCAAGAAGTGTAGAATTAAATAACCTTCAAAATATTATGCAAATTCTAAATGAAGATGTAAAAAGTTTAAGTTTAGAAAAAAATTCTTTTGACTATGTAGTGACTAATCCACCATATAAAAAAATAGGTACAGGCATTATAAATAAAGAAGATAAGCAAATAATTTCAAGACATGAAACAACTGTGAATTTAGATGAATGGTTAAAAGTAGCGAGTAATCTTTTGAAGGATAATGGAGCTATATATATGGTTCATAGGCCTGAAAGATTAAATGAAATAATAGAAAATCTAAGAAAATATAGATTAGAGCCTAAAAGGATTAGATTTGTATATCCAAAAGTAAGTAAAGATGCTAATTTAGTTTTAATAAAGGCAGTGAAATATGCTAATTCATTTTTAAAAGTGGAAAAACCACTTATTATATATAATGAGGATGGAAGTTATACAGATGAGATTTTAAAAATATATGAAGAGGGAAAATAAATGGAAAAAGGAATATTATATTTAGTTGCAACACCAATAGGAAATTTAGAAGACATAACATTAAGAGCCATTAGAATTTTAAAAGAGGTCGATTTAATTGCAGCAGAAGATACAAGACAAACTTTAAAATTACTAAACCACTTAGAAATTTCAAAACCTTTAATTAGCTATCACAGACATAATGAAGAAGTTAGAAAAGATGTATTAATTGAAAAACTATTAGAAGGAAAAAATGTTGCTATTGTAACAGATGCTGGGACTCCAGCTATATCTGACCCAGGGGAAGAAATTGTAAAAGAAGCTATTGAAAATAATATTAAAATTGTACCTATACCTGGTGCATGTGCTTTGATAAATGCATTAATAGCTTCAGGATTAGATACAAAAGAATTTTCATTTTATGCTTTTTTACCATTAAATAAAAAACTAAGAAATAATAAATTTGAAGAAATAAAAAAGGATGGAAAAACTGCTATAATATATGAAGCACCACATAAGCTAATAACTACTTTAGAAGACATTTTGAAAAACTTGGGAGATAGAAAAATTGTTTTAGCTAAAGAAATTACAAAAATTCATGAAACTTTTTTAAGAGGTAAAGTTTCTGAAATATTAGAAGAATTAAAAAAGAATATGCCAAAAGGCGAATATATTATATTGGTGCAAGGAGAAAAATTACAAGAAGAAAATTCTTTAAATAACTTATCTTTAGAGGAACATTATAATTATTATGAAAAATTAGGTTTTGAGAAGAAGGAAATAATAAAGAAGATTGCTAAAGATAGAAATGTTAGTAAAAATGAAATATATCAAAAATTTGTATAAAAAGTCTACTTCTGCAGTAGACTTTTTAATGTATTATAAGAATTACATGTTTTTCATTTCACTTAAACATTTTTCACAAACATTTTTTCCTTTGTAAGAAACGACGTTTCTTGAACTTCCACAAAATACACAATCAGGTTGGTATTTTCTTAGTACGATAGATGTTCCTTCAACATATATTTCTAGTGAATCATTATTTGATATGCCTAGTTTATTTCTCATTTCCATTGGTATTACAAATCTTCCAAGTTCGTCAATTTTTCTAATTATTCCAGTTGATTTCATATATTTATCCCTCCCAATTTGATTTTTCGGCAATATTGTATCATAGATTTATGGAAAATGCTAGTATAATTAAAAAAATATTTGAATATAAATTACAAAGAGGTGGAACATGTTAAATTTTATATGGCCATTGTTAATTCTTTGTTCTTTTATTTATGCAATTATTAGCGGGAATATAGAGAGGCTAAATAATTCTATTTTTGAATCATTAGAAGAAGTAATAACATTATCAATGACACTGGTTGGAACAATGTGCTTATGGTGCGGATTAATGGAAATAGTAAAAAATACATCTATAATGTCCAGACTTACAAAATTATTAAGACCAGTGATAGGCTGGCTTTTTCCAGATGCAAAAAATAATAAAGAAGCTATGGATAATATTTCAATGAATACAATTTCAAATATATTAGGACTTGGAAATGCAGCTACTCCGGCGGGAATTAAAGCAATGGAGTCACTTAATGAAACTAATAGAGAAAAAAATAAATTAAGTGATTCTATGCTAATGTTAATCGTATTAAATACAACTTCGTTAGAATTAATACCAACAACTGTTATAGCTATTAGAGCGTCATTAAACGCTAATAGTCCAGCAAGTATTATTGTACCAATATGGGTATCAACAATTATAGGAACATTGGTTGGAATTATTTCAACCAAAATTTTGATAAAGAGGAGCAAAAATAAATGATATATTTTTCTGCTATGATTATTCCAGTTATAATTTCAATAATCTTATTAGTAGGTTTAAAAGAAAGGAAAAAAGTGTATGATTTATTTATCGATGGGGCAAAAGAAGGAATAAAAGTTACTTTTAGATTATTTCCAACTCTAATAGGAATTTTTTTAGCAGTGTATATGCTTAGAAGCTCAGGACTTATAGATTTTATTTCTAGTATCCTTTCAAATGTAACTAATTTATTCGGCATACCTAGTGAAATTTTACCACTTGCAATTATTAAGCCTATATCTGGAAGCGGGTCAATGGCAATAGCAACAGAAATAATGGCTCATTTTGGTCCAGATAGTAATATTGGCATGATTGCAGCTACAATAATGGGTTCATCAGAAACTACTTTTTATGTAATAGCTTTATATATGAGTGCAGTTAAAGTAAAAGATAGCAGAAAGGTCGTAATTCCAGCTATATTGGCTGATTTAGCAAGTATTATATCTGCTGTAATATTCTTAAGCTAGATTGACAAATTTTATTTTTAAGTATATAAATGAAATAGAATTTTATAAGGAAGGAAAAATGGAAATGCTTCAAAGCCTTGCAGCTGTATATATATATATATCGTAGGATTTAATAAAATAACATTACGTAAACGTAGCAAAGCTATGTATTTTAAGCGAATTTAAAATTTGTTTAAGTGCATAGCTTTTTTGTGCGTTGTATAAAAAATGAAAAGAGGAGAGGAAATAAAAATGCAGAAGAAAAATAAAAATATAAAAAATAAAATAATACTAATAGTATCAACAATTATTATGATAGTAATGCTAAGTATAATAGTAGTACAAAATATGATTATTAATAATGAAGTAAAAGAAAATAATTATCTAGCATCTGAAAATTCAAATTCAGAATTGTTAGCAGAGTATATAAAAAAAGGAATAACAATAGGAGGAATAACAGGAACACTAGAAAGCTTAGATACGTCAGATGCAACAGCCACTGCAGAGGATATACTAAAAGGAGAAACAGCATATGTAGATGGAAATAAAATAACAGGAATATTAGAATTATTAAATACATCAGACGCAACAGCTACAGCAGCAGATATAGTAAGTGGAAAAACTGCATATGTGAATGGTGGAAAAGTAACTGGAACATTATCTTCATATAAATATGCTACAGGAAGTTGTACAACGAGAGCGGCATATGATTATGGAGATACATGGTGCACAGTAAGTGGATTACCATTTAAGCCATTTATGGTTATAATTGCTGGAATAGATGAAGATTATGGAGAAGAAAAATGGGCATGTGTAATAGATACAAGTCTTACTGGATTTAATCAATATGGGAGCAGTTCTTATGATTATAATGAATTAAATGCAAGGTTTTCTAACGGAGGTTTTACTATAACATCTGCAGGAGGAACGACTATATGGAAGTTTATTGATGCTAAATATTTTGCGGTTGGAGTTTAATAAAAAATAAAGTCATAATAACGAAAAGTATCACAAATTTGATAAAAGTATAATTAATAATATTAGTGTCAAGAAGTATCGGAAAATTTTTCTTAAGAACTTAGAAAACAAAATC
>CAKNIZ010000021.1 GCA_930980855.1 uncultured Clostridium sp. | reverse complement strand
CTCTTTCAATATTTAATTTTCAATTTACATGTGACATATCTATTTTAAACCTATAAAAGTGTAAAAAATTAAAATTAAAGGAATGATATGAATGTTACGAGAATTAAATTTTTCACCAAAAAATAGTTTCTACATTTGGTTTGATAAGAAATATAAAAAAGAGTATTACATTGCACAATTATCAATGTGTAAAACTAAATTTGTTAAAGAAAAGGATAACAAATTTAATTCTATAAAACTAATAAAAAGTTATTCTAATAAATTCAATGAAGAAAAAACTATATATTATAGTTCATCAGATATTATAAATCCTTTTGAAGAAAACTATGGAATGTTTTTAATAAACTTTTTAAATGCAGATTTTTCTTCTTTTGAAAGTGCATATCTTACATATTTCTGTTTTTATGGACTGGAATTGCTCACAGAATTCTGCAATAATATTCCAAAAGTTCGTGCCTTTAACTCTGAGCAAGACTTTAAAAATACATATAAGGACATATTTAATCAATCTCAATTAAAGTTGAAAGAATTGCAAAATACTATAAGATTATGCGTTAATTATACATATAACTTAAAAAGGCAAGATAAGTACAAGAATGCATCTTATCTTACTAAATTTATTGCTTATTCAATTAATAAGAATCTTTTTAGATATACTACAAACATCAATGTTTATTATAATATCAACTATGCATATAAAATAAATGATATAAAAGTTACAAATATTACACCTTTAGCCGTAAAAGATAAAATTGATGAGAGAATTATTAATCCAACTGAAAGTAATATATATAATAGCAACTATATTTCTAATTTGGTTTATTTATCCTTGAATGAAATAGCAACAAATCCTAATGTTTCCATTGGAATTTGTAAAAATTGTGGTAAGTATTTTATATCTTATAAAAGATCTCCAGAAAAATATTGCAGAATAACTTATTCCGAAAATGAAGAAATTTGTAAAGATATTGGTATTCAAGCTACATATAAGAAAAAGCAAAAAGATAATCCTTGCTTATCACTTTATAGAAAAACGTATCAAAAAAAATTAATGTATGCTAAACGCTCTTCAAATGAAAATGCAAAACACGAATTTGATGATTGGAAAAAACTTGCTAAAGAAAAAGTTAAGGATTTTAATAATAGAATTATTAGTGAAAATGAATTAATTAATTGGTTAAAAAACTCATCAATAAGCAATAACCTTTAGTGTTTAATCTAAAGGTTATTTGCTTATTCATCATTTGCTAGTCTTTCATTTCAAAATCTGAAATGTTATAGCCCAATTCATTTAATTTAGAATATAATTTACTGATAGGCATTCCCAAAATATTATAATAATCTCCAACTATTTTATCTACAAAAATTGAAGTTTTTCCTGCAATAGAATAGCCAGCTCTATTTAATAGATATTTTTCATTTTCTACATACCAAGAAATATCATCATCTGTAACATTTTTAAAATACACTTCAGTAGTATCTGTAAAAGATATTTCTTTTTCTTGATATAAATCTTTTATAGTTACACCTGTAACAGCATAATTTACTTTTCCACTCATTTTTTTTATATTTTCGAAACCTTCTTCTTTACTTTTAGGTTTTTCAAATTTTTTATTATCCATATATATAATAGAATCTGCTGCTATTATAAGGGCTTTATCAGAAACTTGTGATGCAACAGAATTAGCTTTATCTTTTGATAAGTCTATTACATATTGTTCTGGATCAATACTATTACTGTGTTCTTCTACTTTACTTGTTACGACCTCATATTTCCAACCAACCATGTCGAAAATATCTTTTTTTGTTTTAGAATTTGATGCTAAAATTAGTTTCATATAAATTACCTCCCATATTTCCTTATATTATATCATTTTTTATAAATAACCAAAACAATAAAATTGACAGTATCTTTGAAAATAATTATATTTTATACTACTTGAACTAATTTAACTAAATCTTCACTATTAAATTCCAATTTCAATACTCCTGGAGAATTTAGATTAATCATTTTTCCTCTAAACTCAAGTTGATTATTACTGTTTAAGTTACACCATTTCATTAATAAAAATTTGATAGAAGCACCGTGACTTACAATAGCTATTTTTTTTCCCAAGTTTTCAAAAAAAACACGATTAAAAGCTTTTTCCATTCTATTAGTTACTTCCATTCTACTTTCTCCATCAACATTTCTTAAGCTTTCATCTAACAATTGCTCTATTGTGAAAGAATTTTGTTTAGTTTTTCCCAACTCTTCTAATTTTTTTAAATCTCCGTAACTTTCTTTCATTAAAGCTTTCATCTATATTAATTTCTATATGATTTTGTTTTGCTATATACTTAGCAGTTGCAATAGCTCTAACATAATTACTAGACCATAGTATATCTATATTGCTCAATTCTTTTAACTTACTAATTTCTTGTGCCTTCTTTTCTCCTTCTACAGATAATATTATTTTTTCATTACTTATTTGGCTTTCTTCGTTCCTTACAATTTTATTCTCTATTTTTAATTGTTCAGAATGTCTTATTAAATATACTTGTGTTAATTTCTCCATAAATATCAACCTCCAAGATTATTATATCAAAAAAAATTATCCTATACAATTGTATAGGATAATCTCCACTTTATTTTTTAATTATCTCTACATCTCCTTCATATTGTTGAATCGCTTTGCTTAGCTCAGAAGCTTGGATATCTCTATCTGCTTCAATCAATATTTTAGGTCTTTTTGAGAAACTATTACAATACTTTAGTGCATATATAAGAGCATCTGAATTTCCTGTATAATCAAACTTAATTGATGTGCTGTTATTTTTATATGCTCTCACAAGCTTTTCTTCAATTTCTACTGGCTTAAGCCTCCTTCCATTCTCTTCTAATAAAATAATTTCAGTATGCAGTGGAAAAAGTTTATACTTAAAATAAATTTTATTACCTTCTCCACCTTCTCTCTTCTTTAACTCGTATATATCAAATCCCATTTTTATTGCTAATATTAGCATATGAGGTCTGATATTACTACTTGCCACAGTCACAGATAAATAGTTTTTTTCCCTTGCAAGTTCTATCAAGTTTTCAAAGAAAATCTGAGTTATCCCTTTCCCTTGAAACTTCGGTAAAACACCCCCATACCAAGCATACATATTTTTTTCTTGATTCTGGTCAACTATAATACTATAGCCAATCAAATCCGAATCCTCTTCATATACAAAAATGTATAACTTATTAGTTTTACATTTTTTGTAGTAACTTGGAATAGGAAAAGCTTTACCAAAAATTTCTGCATGTAATGGAATTATGGTATCTATGTCTTGAATTTCCTTTATTATCATTAAACCATCTCCTTAATGTTTTTCAGTTTATGACTCATCATCAATATTTGTTTTATGCCATCATGTTCAGGTTGATTTACTGTTGTTTCAATGATAATAGGGACTATCAGACCATTCTCTACAATGAATTTCAATGCATTATCTAAATCCATTGTGCCTTCTCCTAATTGTAAATGGTCTGTGCCTAAATAATCATGAATGTGAATTTGTTTAACCATAGATAAAATACATGACATTTTTGCTAATTGTACCAAACAGCGTCTTTGTGTGATTCCCTCCTTATGAGCTCCAAATAACAAATGTCCAATATCTAAGCATATTCCTACATTTGTAATTTCTTGTTTACACAATGAAGCACATAATTCATCAATTTGCATTAAATAATTATAATTATTACTATCAGTTTTCTCATTTTCAAGTAACAATATATAGTTTTTAGGTAAATTCATTGAAATACTCAAAATATATTTTAAATATTCATGAAAATTACCATATGGAATATGTGTTATTAGATGAACTTTTTTTGTGCTTCTATAATGCTGTAACATTTTTATCATATTTTTTGTTTCAGCATATGATTGTGCATTAGATAAAACATCTTTCGAAAGATGCAAAGAATATTTTCCACTTGCTAATCTTTCGGAGGATTCAAGTAATACGTGTATTTTACCAGAAGATATAATATTATCTGTAACCTTTATTTCATATCTATCGAATCTGTTTAGAAACTCAATTACAACTTTTACTATATCTTCTGGCTCGACATTATCAAATTTCATTCTGAAACCTATTGAATATTCTTCCATCTCAATACCCTTTTGATTTAAGGAATTTTATCAAATCCTTTTTTGTGTATTTAGGATTTAGTCCATCAACATTGATAAAAGAATTATATACTTTTTGTGTCTGCTCTGGAAGCAATACAATAAGTTCTTTGTGAATTCTTGGTAACAAATAACAAGCTCCTGGATCAGCATCCTTAATATCTCCTGTTAAGAATTTCGCACGCGATCTACAACCACTATTGCATACCAAACAGTATTTACAGTTTGAGCAATAGTCTAAATCCTGCATAGTCAACTCATTCTCAATAACACTATTTTGACTTAATATAGTTTTCTCAACATCAAAACTATTTTTTCTAAAATCGAAAATAGCATTATGAAAATACTGACATAGAGTTGCTACACCATTACTTCTAATTGATAGCTGATGATCTGCTACATAGTCACATGGCGAAGATAACATTCTTAGTTCCAGAGCTTTTTGGACATCCACTTTTCCTTCTTCATACTGCATTCTTAGCATCATTGTCCTGAAGATATTGTTTATTTCAATATCTAAGGTATCCTGTAAACCATTTTTTAAGTAATGCTCTAATATTTTCTTAGTAGATTCAATTAGGTTATCATAGTAAGTATCAAAACTAAATTTGTTCTTATTTTCTGTAATACCTCCTTGATATCCCAAATCGAACACTCTCCATCTTTTTGCTCCAACATCCAATGTTTTTAAGTACACATCAAACAATTGTGTAACATTTGTTGGAGAGCAAACGGTATGAATACAGACTTCAATATTAGATACATTTCTTATCATTTTAGCAACATTCCAAATTTCGTTTGGATTTGCTGTAGAACGCAAACCTGACACTTCTCCGATTTCATCAATGCTAAGACGAATTCGTTTTAGTCCTGAAGCCTCAAGTTTTCTTATTAGTTCTTCTGTGAGTAATGTACCATTTGATACAAGGTCTGCTTTAATTCCCAATTTACTTATTTGTTCAATAATTCTACAAATATCTTTGTTTACTAAAGGCTCTCCACCTGTGAGAAGGATTTTGTTTATTGGATATCGTTGTTTAATATTCCGTATTAGTTGTAAGATTTCTTCTGTTGTCATGTCATCTTTCCTATTACTATATTCAGAATTATGACAATATTCACATTTTAGATTACATTGTGAAGTTACTTCCAGCCGTATTGAAGAATAATTTCTCATTTTTTTACCTCCCAAAGTTAAATGTTTAATAATATCGACAATGGCTAATTTGAAACTCAAATTAGCCATTGTCTTCCGCTTAGTTACCAGCTGTTCTCATATCCATGATGCTTTCCTCCTATTACATATTATTTATTAGAAAATTGTGCAAGCACAACTCTAATAGCAATTGTATATGGTAACCATAAAATAAAGTAGCATGATAGGATTGCTCCTATCGACATTACGACACAATAATATCGTAATATAACTATATTTTTTACATTTAAAATTATACCACAGCTTACAGATTATGTCAACATTTTTCAATATATTTATACGTACTATTTTAATTTATTGTTTAAACTAGATGATACATTTTTTATTAAAATACATAAATATTATTAAAAGTTGTTAGATATAAAAGTATTAACTTTTAGACTTATCAACAGTTCAGGAAGCTAGTTCACTAAATTTTTATAATAGGCATACCCTTATCTTATTTTACTTAAAATTCCTATCTCTATTTTTTTGCTTCTTCTTTATCTCTTGACTAATATCTTTTATATTCCCTCTAATTTCTGTATTCCTATTTTCAATAAAATTACATAGTTTGATATTTGCATTTAAGTCATCTATTTTTATAGCTAATTTTTGAATTTCAGAGCAAATAAGTTGTCCTTCTTCATCAGTTTTAATTCGTTTATGTTTTTTCCATAAATTTTCTCTTTTACTCCTTAATTCATTTATTTCTGTTGTAGCATTAGTCCTATATTCTCTTACTTCTGGTAGTGTCGTAATCTTATATTTACTTAAAAACCTTGCAGACTTTGAAAACTCGTCCATTTTCTTAATTTCTTCTTTCATAACTTTTGAATATTTAGGTGGATAATCTTGTTTTGGAAATATTTTTAATAGATAACAACAGTATAAATATAATGCTCGTAATCCTTTAGCTTTTTGTTTATACTTTATAGCAGTTTTATTTTTTCTTTTATATCTTCCTATTATAGTATGCACTTCTGGAAAAGGTACTTTAAAAGATACAGTGTGTTTTATTCTAAATAAAATACTCTCTTTTGAATATTCCTCTCCAAAAGTTCTTTCTACTCTGACATATCTTTTGTACGGTGGCTTTCTAATACTCATTTTATTACTTGAATGTTCTAATTCATAACCCATTTTAGTTAATATTTTTGTAAAATCATTATAGTTACTTGCTTGTGATATTGCATAATCAATATCTGTACGAACTGAATCAAGATATTTACTACTTCTGGCATATTTATTAGAACTATTTTTATAATAACTTTTTTCTTCTAAAGTTTGTAATTCATATTCTTTACATATATTGTCTGATACTTTTCTCATAATAGCATAATTTGTTTTATTATCATAATACTTTTTTCCGTCTATAAACGAAACAGAGTTTATAACAAAATGATTATGCACATTTTTAGTATTAGTATGAGTTGTAACAACAACTTGAAATCTATCACCCCATAATTCCTCTGCAAGTCTTATTCCAATTTCATGTGCTTCATCAGCAGTTACTTCACACCCTTTAAAAGATTGATAAGCATGAAAACCTAAAATTCCACCTGTCTTATTAAATTGCTGTTTGGTAATACTCATTTCCTTAAAAGCTATATCTGCCATACAATTTATACCTGTAACATACTTTTTATTATCTGTTTTGTCTTTGTTGGTAATATAATCAATAACATTGTCAAATCTACTTTTAATTTTCCATATTTTTGTTGTAGCCATATTAATCCTTTCTAGCAGGCATTAAATACATTAATTATAAAGTCAGTTATTTTGTCTGCTATTGAAAAAAATTTATTGCTATCTACATACTGATATCTATTTGCTTGTCTTGCTAATTGATTTACATTAATTGCTATTCCTCTTAAGTCTTTTAAAACATAATAAAAATTCTCATCTGGTTTTTCTTTTAACTTATAGCCCTTTATAAAACTTCTTATAAATTCTGCTTCGGACAAACCTGCTTTTTTAGATTTTTCTTTTAACAATTTATCTTCGTATTCATTTAGCCAAAACTGTTTTTTTATTGTTCTATTTCTCATTAAAGATCAACTCCATTTCTTTTTAATAGGGTTTGGGACTAAAGTCCCATTCAGATTTGTAATCTCTCCTTCTAAAACAAAAACTAAGTTTTCATTTTTATCTAAAGTTTCATGAAATTCTTTTTGCAATTTAATATATTCTTCGTTGTTATTTCTTAAATATCTTTTAATATCCTCTATATATTCTTCAAACATATCTTCATATTCTGTATAAAAATTTTCTACTTTTTCCATAACTTTTCACCTCCATTAAACATAAATTAATTCATTAACTATAATTTCTTCAACACGATTTTTAATATTATTCATTTTAGCTACCCATTCCATTTGATTATTAGCTTTTAGCTCTTCTGTTATATTTTCTCGTCCAGCAAGTTGTTGCATTAATAATTCAAATCTTTTATTTGCACTTTCATCTGTTTCAATTAAATGACTTTGCAATTTGTTATTCATCAGTAAAATAGTATATTCTGCTTTTTTATGTTCTTTTAAATATCTTAATCTCATTCTGCCATATTTACCTAAAATGAAGTCTTTTGTATTTTTTTGAGCTACTATATTGGGGATATAGTAATCTCCTTGTTTGCTATATTCAATATTCATCCTAATTCCTCCATTTCTTAATCTTTATTTATTCCACTCCAATTATTGTTTGCATATAAATAAGATAAATCATCATATTCTCGTTGTTCAAAGTTTGATTTAGTCTTCTTACTATTTTTATTATAACTATTATTATTTTTACTATTTCGTACTTTTTCCGATAGTTCAGTCGTAAAATTTCCGATACTTGAATCGTACTTTTTACGATTTATCTTTCCAACATATATTTTATATG
Source organism: uncultured Clostridium sp. (assembly GCA_930980855.1). Classification (GTDB taxonomy): domain Bacteria; phylum Bacillota; class Clostridia; order TANB77; family CAG-508; genus CAG-793. Next base: position 19,294 of record CAKNIZ010000021.1, on the reverse strand, counting down.
TCTTTCCTTTGCCCATTCTTCTTTCACTTATTAGTTTAAGTTCTTTTAATTGCCTAAAGGCTTTAGTAGCAGTTTTGTCAGATATATTAAGTTTTTCCATAGCCTCTTTTCTAGTAAGAATTAAATATATAAGTCCATTTTCGTCTATCCATTTGTTTTTAATAGATACTGATAATCTATCTAGTAATAATCCATATAGAATAATCGCATCTGAACTTAATTTTCCTTTATAATATTCATTCGTAAACAATTCTTTTGGAATTTGATAGAAACAAAACTGGAATGCTTCTTTAGCACAATAAGGTATAAATTCCATAACTTTTCCTTTCCAAGCCATGAATTTTATAAGATTAAGTGATATCAATCATTAGAATAAAATTTTTCCTAACTTTATTTCCTAACATTTTTTCACATATTATTGAAACTCGTTAGAACTTAATACGAAAAGAAACCCAGTACTCAAATTACTTTGAATACTGGGTTTAAACCATTTTAGAATTCTCTTGAGTTTTCTTAAAAACTCTTAAAAATTACTATTATTTGGTGCAGATACCCGGAATCGAACCGGGACGGATTATTAGTCCGCAGGATTTTAAGTCCTGTGCGTCTACCAGTTCCGCCATATCTGCATTTTTCCAAGTTTGCTTACAACAAGTATTATTATAATACTAAAAGCTTTCATTTGTCAAGTATATTTTTAATAAATTTTAAAAAGATGGATTTTTCATCCATCTTTATATGAATTCATATATTTATATCATATATAAATTATTTCTTATTAACTAAATCTTTTAAAGCTTTTCCTGCTTTGAATACTGGAGCTTTGCTTGCTGGGATTTTAATTTCTTCTTTAGTTTGTGGATTTCTTCCTTTTCTAGCTGCTCTTTTTCTTACTTCGAAAGAACCAAAGCCTACTAATTGTACTTTGTCTCCTTTAATTAAGCTTTCTGTAATAACATCTACAAATGCATCTAAAGAAGCCTCAGCATTCTTTTTTGTTTCTCCTGTCTTAGCAGCTACTGCTGCGATTAATTCAGATTTGTTCATTTTTATTACCTCCTATAAAGAACGAATGTGTAGACTAACTCTCGAATCTACTATTACTAATATTCTTCAAAGAATGACAAAATCCTTCTTTTTTAATGCACTTTTTTCTTTGTAATCTTTGGGGCTGTAAGCTTTTGTAAGTTTGCTATGCTGAAAGTGGCTATTTTAAAGCATTTTTTAAGTTTTCACCTTTTTTATATTTTTGCTTTTTCTGCCTTTTTTTGGCTAAATGACAGTGTTTTTAGCTGTTTCGTATTAATAATTTTTAATATTATTGCTAAAATTATATAAATGATTATTCCTATCACTATACTTATAATTAAACTTATTTTTGCATTTAGCTTTAATATCATAATATAATACAGAATTTTGGATGAAACTATAAAAATTATTGTTGATATTGCTAGCTTTATTATATTTGCTTTTTCAATTTTTACATTTATTACTTTTTTCAGATAAATATATCCTAACATTGTGACAACTATATGTGAAATCAAGTTAGATATTGCAGCCCCATTTATTCCACCAAAATATGTGTTAATTGGAATTAATGCTTTGTTTAAAATATATTTTACTATTACCCCTATCGTTATAGATATTATAGGTACTTTATTATTTCCTATTCCTATTAAAACACCTCTTATAGTTTGTTCTATTGCTATAAATATTATTGAAATTGAACTAATTTGTAAGATTACATCTCCTGCTGAAGCATTGGGAAATAGTAAATTTAATATTTGTTTTGAATAAAAGCAAAATATAGCTGTTGCTGGAAGAGCGATTATTAATCCTACTAACAATGACAAATTTATTCTTTGAGATATTTCACTCAGCTTTCGTTTTGATTTTGCTGCAGCAATTCCTGGAACTAGTGCTGTTGATACAGTTCCACTGAATGATAATGGAAAGTTTATTAATGTATCTACTTTTCCATTTAATATTCCATATTGTATTTTGGCTTGTTCATAACTTATTGTAGATTGTAATCCATCCATTACTGTTGCTGAATCTATATTTTTTCCAATTGTTCCTATTAGGGGTGTTAGCGACATTGGTATAGCAGTAAATAATATATCTTTTATTGTTTTTAATGTTCTAACAGGTCTATAATTAATACTCGTTTGTATTTCATATCTTATTTCCGCATATTCTTTTTTGAAATATATATATAAGTATCCTAACTCTATAACATTTGCTAAAGTGGTTGCTAAATTTGCTATTGAAGCTATTATTGCTGTATCAGTTATTTTACTTAGCATAGTGGCTAATTCTATCACCAATATTGTTATGCAGGTTTTAGTAAGTTGGTCATAACTTTGTGCTTTTGCTGTAACACTCATTTTTTCTCTTCCGTTAAAATATCCTTTATATACTGAAATGATTGATACTAAGAAAATTGATGGACATAGTGCAATTAATGATAATTCTACTTCTGGCATTCCTATCATATTATTTGCAATCGTCTTTGCACTTATAAATAAAAAGTAGCTTCCTATTATTCCGATTATTGAGAATAGAATTAATGATATTTTGAATATTTTATATGCTCCTTTATGGTCTCCTACAGCAACCCTTTCTGCCACAAGCTTAGATATTGAACTAGGTACCCCTATTGAGGTTATACTTAATAATAGTGAATATACTTGAAAAGCTGCACTTGTTATTGCATTTCCCTCATCACCGAATTCATGTTTATTTGTTAAGTATAATTTGTATATTAAACCTAATATTTTTACAATAACTTGTGAAGCCATTAGTGCTACTATACTCTGAAAAAATGTTTCTTTCTTTCTATCCATACTTATCCTTTCTATTTTTTAATTTATATGCTTATATTTAAAAAAAATTACCTGAAAAGTCTTGTATTTTTCTTTATTTTGTAGGATAATATAAGTATTAGAATATTGCCTTTGAAAGGATTTTAATATGAAAGTATTTGATAAATTTTTGAAATGGCTTAAGACAGATAGAAATACTTTTTTAACTTATGTTCTATCCTTAATTACCATTTTTATTTTAATAGATAGACTTGTAGAATTTTTATTAATTCTTTTTACAGGTGTAGCATCAACTTATTGGGGACCTATTACATATGCGGTGGCATTACTTTGTCCTATATTTGCATTTTTGTTTTCAAGTTCCTCAAAGTTCATAAAAAGTGATGATGATAAGCTAAAATGGTTTTATGCTTATGTAATTTCTTTATATATAATATGTATGACAATGCTTACCGAATGGATTAATGGAGCAGTATGGTTAGGTTTATTATCTCTTCCTGGTTATGTTGAAATAGCAAGCAATTTTTCGTATTTAATAAGACCTGCCTTAACTTCAATTGCGATTTACTTACCACTTACATCAATTAGCTTTGTATTTAGGAAATTGTATACTGGAGTTAATGATACTAAGGATTTAAGAGATTCTATATTTGATTATGAAGGTATTAATTTATCTGACAAATCTGTTGGTTGGGGACAATATACAAATGAAGTCTTATTAGGAACAGATAAAGACCATGGAAATGCTGTTAAAATTCCTGAATCTAAAAGATTCGAATCAACTTTAGTTGTTGGTATATCTGGTTCTGGAAAAACATCTTTAATCTTTGAACCTTGGGTTGCACAAGATATTGATAAAAAATATTTCTTTAAAGAATCATCTAAGGCTTTAGCCTTTGCAGCATTAAAAACAGGGCTTGCAACTTTAAATGCTCCTTATGATAATGATTATATAAATTATCATTTTAGACTTAATATGTTAAAACCTGTGGAATCAAGACTTAATCTTTATAAAACATATATGAAAAAACTTATTTACGCTGAGTCTGGTTCAAATATTATTTATAGAGATTTGGGTATTACTTATATGGCTCCAGATTATGAAACAATAAGTAAAGTAAAAAATGTTGCCGACAACTTTGGAATACCGGTTAATGTAATTGACCCAGATTCAAGTTCTTCTCCTGGATTAAATCCTTTTGCTCTTGGAGATGCAACTCAAACTGCAATTGCCATTTCTACTGTTTTAAAAGGATTATATACTGATAAAAATCCAGAAATGGAAAGTGCATATAGAGAGAACTTAACTAGTCAAATTCTTGAAAATTTAAGTATATTATTAAAAGTAATTTATCCTAGAATGAATGAAGGTAAATTACCTAATATAGAAGATATGTTTAAATTACTAAGTAATTTTGAACTTGTTGAAAAAATGTGTAGAATTCTTGAAAGTGATCCAGAACTTGCTGAAGAATATAATATGCAAATTAGTTATTTTAAAAAGAATTTCTATGTTGACAGTCCTAATAGAGCTGAAATGGAAAAAGCTGTTGCAATTCCACTTGCCCAATTAGATACATTACTTCGCTACCCTGGTGTTAAAAACATTTTATGTAGCAGAGTTAACAATATAAATTATGATGAAATTTTAGAAAATGGTGGAGTTACATTAGTTTGTACAAGACGTGGAGATTTAGGTGAATCTGCTCATAAAGCATTTGGTCTTTTCTTCTTACTTCTTATGCAATATTCAGTATTAAGAAGACCAGGAAGCGAAAGCACACGTATTCCTCACTTCTTATATATAGATGAGTTTCCAGATTTTATTTGTCCAGCTACAGAATCTATATTTACTATTTATAGAAAGTATAGAATTGCGACTGTAATATCTGCTCAAACTTTAGACCAATTAAAATCACATGGAGATAAGCTTGGAAACATTATTATTTCAAACTGTTCTAACAAAATAGTATTTGGTAATAACTCTCCTGAAGATAACGAATGGTGGTCTAAAGAACTTGGAGAGAAAAAGGAATGGTCATTTAAGAATGACTACGATACAGCTGCTGGAGAATATTCACCTAAATATGGTGATATTAAGTATGGATATAAACTTAAATATCAACCTGGTAAAATACAATCACTTAAATTTAAGAGCTGTATGTACAAGTTAAGAGATTTGAAAGGTAAATATATTAATGGTACTGCAAAATTAGATTTCTTAGCTTCTAAATATAAAGAAAAGCAAAATATAAAAACATATAACTTTGCTAAATTTACTAGTGGTATTGCAGATGGTGAAGATAAGAAAGAGAAAAAAATTAGTTTGAAATCTACTCATTTTTCTGATGATGATTTTGAAACTGATCCAATAAAAATTGATACATCAAATACTAATTTCTTATTAGATAATGATGATGCAATTACTTATACATTTAATAAAAATAAAAAGGATAACTAATTTTTAGTTATCCTAATATTTTTGCTTCTATATTTTTCTTTTTATATTTTCCCTCTTCTTCTACAAATTCATATAAACTTTTATCTAGCTTGTCTTTGTTTTGTTCTAAGTCTGTTGTAAAATAGAATCTTATTTTGTTTATTGATAATTGATTGATTACTAATTCTTTGAATACTTCGGCCATATGAATATCGTCTTCGCATACAAATATTAATTGTGGAATTGAGCCATATCCTGAATCTCCCGGAGCAAAATTATCATAAAAATCTTTCCATTGTCTCATTCTGTCTGCTAATTCTTGTTTCCAGTTTTCATTTCTTCTTATTATTTCGTATACAAAATCCACATATTTTCCACCAATTTCAAATTTTACATTTGCCATAGGCTTAAATGATTTTCCTGTTACTTTATCTGTAATAACTGGTTTTAATATGTATGATGATACATTTTTTGATTTTCTAAGATATGCTATAACTATTTGGTTTCCTGATAATTTTTTCTTTATCATTTCAACCGGTTTTGCATTATCAGTTGGTTGCCATTTACATTCTATTTCTCTTGAATTTAGTAAATATTTACCCATCTTTTCCATGCAATATACTCTATATATTCCGCTTCCTTCTTGAGCTAGAAAATAATATCTAGTTAATATTTTGCATTTAATCAATTGCTCTAATTTATTATTTAATTTATCCTGTGAAGGCATATCTGCTTTTTCTATTTGTAATAATTGAAACAATTGTCTTGATGTTAAGAATTCAAATTTGTTAATTAGCTCTAATATTTTGAAGTGTATTTCTGTAAGATGCCCTAAATTAATTTTTTGAATTATTTGGTTCATTGACACATATCCGTCTTTACCATCAAAAACTTTTATTTCTCCTTCTCTCATTGCAAATGGTGATACTTTTGTTTTTATTTCACTATCTTCTACCATTTTATCATCCTCCAAAAATTATTTTGTAAGTTTATCAGTATTTCTTACTGATTAAACAATTTTATTATATCATATCAGAATATATAAAACAAGATTCTTTATATTTAATTTGAAAATTGAATATAAATGTGATATAATATAAATATCTTTTTTGAAAGGTGGTATGTTATATGTCGACTCAAACTTGCTACTGCTGTGGAGGATCCGGCGTCGTTGACGAAGGAACCCCTAAAGAAAGGGAATGTCCTTTTTGCTGGGGAACCGGCTACGTAGAAGTTGATGATGACGATGACGACAACTAATCATTAACCTTACTCATGAAGAGCACGGGAAAAGGTTATTACTTTACCCGTGCTTTTCTATTTTATTATTAACTTTATTTTTTCTTTTTCTGGAACAATCTTTTTTATATACACATCTACTTTTTGTCCATACTCTATTTCTTTTTTATATTCAGCCATTCCGACCAAGTTAGGCTTTAATTCTATAAATATGCCCTTATTTCCTTTTGCTACTTCCCTTGCTATTCCTGTAACAGTTTCACCTTCTTTAAAGTCCTGTATGTTTTCTTGCCAAGTTCCGAGTAGCTCTTTATAACTTAAGTTTATTCTTTTTTCTTCTTTATTTATGTTTTTTATTATTACAGGAATTTTTTGACCAAGGCTTAATCTTTCTTCCGGTGTTTTCATTCTAGCTTTTGAAATATCTTCTATATGAAGAAGTCCAACAACTCCTCCATCTATTTCAACAAAAGCTCCATAAGGTTTTATATTTTTTACTGTTCCATTCACTTTTTCCCCAACTTCAATTTTGTCTACTAATCCATCAAATAGCTTTTCTTGTTCAGCTTTTCTGACTAACTTATAACCATTTTCTTCTATTTTTTTCATTTGTTCCCTCTTTATTTTATTAAATTTTGTATTTCTTTTTCAGTTAGATATCTCCACTTTCCAAGTTGTAAGTTTTTTACATCTATATTTCCAATTTGTGTTCTGTGCAATGCTATTACCTTTTTTCCTATAGCTTCACACATTCTTCTAACTTCTCTATTTTTTCCTTCGTGAATTGTTATTTGAATTCTAGATAGATTTTTTTCTTCATCTATTTTTAATATTTTTACTTTTGCAGGTTTAGTAACATATGTTTCTAAATCATCTTGTATTTCTACACCCTTTGTTAATTTTTCTACATTCTCTTTTGTCACTTTTCCTACAATTGTTGCATTATATGTTTTCTCTATTTCGTGTTTTGGGTGCGTAACTTTATTTATAAAATCCCCATCATTACTTAGAAGTAAAGCTCCTGATGTATACATATCTAATCTTCCAACTGGAACTATTCTTTCCTTTACTCCTTTTACTAATTCCATTACTGTATCTCTTTTAAACTGGTCTTTTACTGTTGTTACATACCCTATTGGTTTATTTAATAATATATATATTTTTTTGTTTTCTTCTTTGATTTGTTTTTCGTTATATTCTACAATATCTATTTCTGGATTTATTTTTATTCCTAGTTCTGTAACTACTTGTCCATTTACTTTTATTTTTCCACTTGTTATTAGTTCTTCGCTTTTTCTTCTAGACGCTATTCCAGATCTAGCAAGGAATTTTTGTAATCTTTCTTCCATACTTTACTCCTTTTTTCCTTAAGTTAATTATTATATAACCATGTAAAAACTTATGCTTTAAAATTCAAGGTGAGCGAATAGCTTTGCTATGAGTAAGCCGTACGGAGCGTCCCTGCTCCGGGAATTTTAAAGGATATAGTTTTTACTTTCTATAATATAACGATGTAAAAACTTATGCTTTAAAATTCAAGGCGAGCGAATAGTTTTACTATGAGTAAGCCGTACGGAGCGTCCCTGCTCCGGGAATTTTAAAGGATATAGTTTTTACTTTTTTGTAATTATATTATCTAACTTTGCTAATATATCCTTAAAATATCTCGGTAATTCCGCCTCAAAGTGTAATTCTTTATTTGTTGTTGGATGCTTAAACTCTAATATTGTACTATGAAGCATTTGTCCTTTAACTCCAAATTCATTTTTTCCGTTTGAATATACTTCATCTCCTATAATTGGATATCCTATCTGTGCCATATGTACTCTTATTTGATGAGTCCTTCCTGTATCTATCTTTACTTTTATAAGTGTATAATTTTGATATCTTTTCTGTACTTCTATATGAGTTACCGCTTCTTTTCCATCTTTTCTTACAGCCATCTTTTTTCTATCTTGCATGCTTCTTCCTATTGGCATATTAATTGTAGCTCTATCTTCTGGCAAGTTTCCCCTTATTAATGCTGTATATATTTTTTTAACTTGCCTATTTTTTATTTGTTCACTTAAGTTTATATGTGCTTTATCATTTTTGGCAACTACTAATAGTCCAGATGTATCTTTATCTATTCTATGTACTATTCCCGGTCTTACTTCGCCTCCAATGCCAGATAATGTTCCCTTACAGTGATTTAATATTGCATTTACCAATGTTCCTTCCGGATTTCCGTTTCCAGGGTGAACTACCATTCCTTTAGCTTTATTTACAACTATTATATCTTCATCTTCGTACACAATATCTAATGGTATATCCTCTGGTTTTAATTTGGTCTCCTTAGGCTCTGTTAAAATTATTTCTACAGTATCTCCCACTTTTAGTTTATATGATTCTTTTTCTTCTTTATCATTTACTAAAACTTCTTTGTTTTTTATCTTTTTTTGTGCCATGCTTCTTGAAATATCTAAATTAAGGCTTGCTATATAAATATCAAGCCTTAAATCTTTTTTATTCTCTGTTACTACATATTTTTCTCTATTCATTATTTGTTTCTCTTTCATATATTTTAAAATAATCGTCTGAATATAATTCAGTATAATTATCATCTTTAGCAATTAGCATATTTAGCTTTGAATTTGATTTTGTTATTACATGGGTAATATCATATTCATTAAACTTTTTCTCATAATCTGTTGCTATACTAGATATATTCATATAATCTGAGAAAATATCCCTACCATCATATTTTCCATCTTCTCCTTTTACACCATTAAATTCTGGAGTATATAAGTCACATCTTGAATCTATAAATACTGGTATATCTTCAAATAATAAATAACTTCCATAGTTATAGTCATTAAATAGTCTAATGTTCTTATAGTCTAAATTTTCTTTTATCCAAGTTGATGCTTCTACTGGATATGATGATACTGATATATATGGTGAATTACTATGTGGTACATAAACATAATAGCTTATTGAAAATACAAATAGTATTGTTAATATTTCTCCTATAGTTGTAGTCATAAATGTCATTACTTCTGTTGTTCCTTTTTTATCATATTTAGTAACTAAATCTGTAAGAACTCTTGCAAATACCATTCCTCCAAATAATACTAACATAGATACCTGTCTTCTACTCATTAAAGCTAAAAGTGTTAACCCCCCAAACATGAATACATCTCTTAGCCTAATTTTTACATCTGCAAATATTAATAGCCCTATTAAAACTGCTAATGATATTAAAATTGGTTTATTATCTATTAATGTTAGTGGTAAATGCTCACTTATACTTCCAGTTGTATTTCCTTGCATTATTCTTATAGTATAAGTATATGGCATATCTCCTATTGGAGTTAGAAGTCCTGTGAATAGACATATTACCATTATTAATATTAACCACTTCACTCTACTCATTTTTTCAATTCTTAATTTGTATGGTCTTTTTCTCTTTTCAATTTGTTTTGCACTATCTAATTCATGCTTTTTCTCTATTTCTTCTAATGTTTTATTTAAATTAACCATTCTATTCTGATATTTTGTAGCTTCTTCTTTTGATACTTTTTTTAATTTTTCATTTGTTCTTTTAATTTTGAAATTCAAAATTGCCTTATATGTTTTATATGGTAAATGTGCATCTATAATTAATCTTACAATATATTCGCCTATATATGGTAGATATAATACAAAATAAAATGGAAACACTGCTGAATGCACATTTGCAATTAATATTGGTATTAATATCAAGCCTACTCCATATCGCTTTTTGCCACTTTCTAGGAATTTTTCAATAAATAGTATTGTGAGTACGAATAATATAAATGTTACTAGCTGTGCTCTTGCTGCAATGTAATCTTTCATTAAAAACATTTGTCCTAATGTAATTGCAAATGCAATTAGTGAATTTTTGGATATTTTTCTTACTGTAAAATATAGCACAATTCCCAATATCATCGAAAGTATTGCTGTTGAAATATATAATCCTGTAAATCCTCCCATATAGTCATATATAAGTGATATTATAAAATCATAAAGCCAATGAGGATAATTATATTCTAATCCATGGAATGAATAGTGGTCTATTCCATCAATTCCATTTTCTCTTATACTTTGTCCTATTTTTATTGTATAAAAAGTATCATTTTGAAATGTTTTGGGTGTTAATGCAAAACAGAATACTGCAATGCAAAAAATTGCCAATATATTAAAAGCTATTTTTAAAACTTTTTTATTCTTTTCTGTGATTTTGTTTCCTTCTTTCATTTTTCTCCTTCTATTTTACAACTATGTTGTAAATTTTGTTTGGTACATATATTTCTTTAATTATAGTTTTATCTACTAATAGTATTTTTATTTTTTCGTCATCATGTACAATTTTTTCAATTTCATCTTTGCTTAAGTCTTTCTTAACTTTAATTGTTGTTTTTAATTTTCCATTAAATTGTACAGGTAATTCAAAAGTATCATCTGCTACTTTTTCTTTGTCATATTCAGGCCATTTTTCGTATGCGATACTTTCTGTATGACCAAGCTTATTCCACAATTCTTCCGTAATGTGTGGAGCTACTGGATTTAACAATTTCAAGAATCCTTCTGCATATTCTAAAGGTAGTACTTCTTCTTTCATTGCATTGTTAACGAATATCATCATTTGTGATATTGCTGTATTAAAGTCCATATTCTCATAATCGTTAGTAACTTTCATTACTGTATAGTTATATGTTCTTTCAAGATTTTTATTCTCATTATTTTTTATTTTTCCTGATTCTACATATAATCTCCATACTCTATCTAAGAATTTTTTAGAACCTTCTATTCCGTTTGGATCCCATGGTTTCGTTGCATCAATTGGTCCCATAAACATTTCATAAACTCTTAAACTGTCTGCTCCATAAGATTTTACCATATCATCTGGATTTATTACATTTTCTTTTGATTTACTCATTTTTTCACCATTTGTGCCTAGTATCATTCCTTGATGACGTAGTTTTTTAAATGGTTCTTTTACAGGAACTATTCCTTTGTTATATAAGTAATTATTCCAAAATCTTGAATATAACAAATGACCTACTGCATGTTCTGGTCCTCCCATATAAAAATCTACTGGAAGCCAATGTTTTAATAGTTCTTTATTCGCTATTTCTTTATCATTATGTGGGTCAATATATCTTAGGAAATACCAGCTAGAACCTGCTGAACCGGGCATTGTACTTGTTTCTCTCCTTGCTTTCTTTCCTTCAAACGTAGTATTTACCCAATCTTCTGCTTTATCTAGTGGAGATGCTCCGTTTTTTGATGGTTTATAATCTTCTAGTTCTGGTAATACTAGAGGTAACTCTTCATCTGCTATTACATGTATTTCATCATTTTCTGTGAATACAATTGGAATTGGCTCTCCCCAATAACGTTGTCTAGCAAATATCCATTCACGTAATTTATAATTTACTTTTTTATTGCCAATTTTTCTTTCTTCTAACCAGTCTATTATTTTGTTTATTCCATCTTCTTTGTTTAATCCATTTAAGAATTCTGAATTTATATGTTTTCCATCACCAACAAAGGCTTCTTTTTCTATATCTCCACCTTCTAGCACCGGAATTATTTCTATTTCAAATTTCTTAGCAAAATCATAATCTCTTTGGTCATGTGCTGGAACTGCCATTATTGCACCTGTTCCATATGTCATTAATACATAGTCCGAAATCCAAATTGGAATTCTCTTTCCATTTACAGGATTTATAGCATAACTTCCAGTGAATTCCCCAGTTTTTTCTTTGTTTAGTTCTGTTCTTTCTAAGTCTGATTTCGATGCTGCTTTTAATTTATATGCTTTTACTTTTTCTGCTTGCTCTTTTGTCATTATTTCTTCTACTAATGGATGTTCTGGTGAAAAAACACAATAAGTAGCACCAAATAATGTATCTGGTCTTGTTGTGAAAACTGTAAATGTTTTATCTGAATTTTCTATTTTAAATGTTACTTCAGCACCAACAGATTTCCCTATCCAATTTCTTTGGATTTCTTTTGTAGATTCTGGCCAGTCTAGTTCATCTAGTCCTTTTAGAAGAATTTCTGCATATTTAGGTATATCCATAACCCATTGTTTCATGTTTTTTCTTATTACTGGATATCCACCTCTTTCGCTCTTTCCGTCTATTACTTCATCATTTGAAAGAACTGTTCCTAATTCTTCGCACCAATTTACAGGCATATCTACAAATTTAGCTAAACCGTCAAGATATAATTGTTTAAAAATCCATTGTGTCCATTTATAATAAGAAGGGTCACATGTAGAAATTTCCTTACTCCAATCAAATGAAAATCCTAACATTTTAAGCTGTCTTTTAAATGTTTCTATATTCTTTTTTGTGAATCCTTCTGGATGATTTCCTGTTTTTATCGCATATTGTTCAGCAGGAAGTCCAAAGGCATCCCATCCCATTGGATGAAGTACATTATATCCCTGCATTCTTTTCATTCTGCAAACTATGTCTGTTGCTGTATATCCTTCTGGATGGCCTACGTGTAATCCTTGTCCTGATGGATATGGAAACATATCTAGTGCATAATATTTTGGTTTTGAAAAATCCCATGTGTCTGTTTTGAATGTTTCATTTTCGTCCCAATATTTTTGCCACTTAGGTTCTACTTCTTTAAAGTTGTACATAAATATCTTCCTTCCCTTATTTCCGTAAAATTTTATGGTAATATTATACTACAATTATATAAAAAAATCTATATGTTTTAGGAATTTCCATGTTACAGAAATGTAATAATATTTTAATGTTTTCGTAATATATATTTACATATTATGTTGTATAATAGATTTAGTTAAACTAAGGAGAATTATATATGGATACAATAGATTCTGAATTAGAAAAAAATGGAATAAAAGTTGTTTGTCCTATAAGTACATTAAATGTAAATGAAATAGCTACTTTCGTTGCAAAGTTGCTTTGTTCAAAGATGCCAGAATTGAAACTTAATTATAATACTGTTTTTATGAGCATTTCAAGATTACCTATGTATATAGCTGAACTTCCATTTGGACAAGCTGATGCTTGTTACTTTTATAAGAATTCATCTATTTATTTTAGAAAAGGACTAACATTTGATAAAATAAAAAATCTAGCTGTTCATGAAGCAATTCACCATCTTCAAGAAGTTAAGGATGCTAAAGGAAATTTAAAAAAGTTAGGTTTATGTACTTACTCTGGTTTTAAAGCTTTTGGTAGTGCTTTAAACGAAGGGGCTGTTCAACTAATTTCTTCTTACCTAACCGATGAGAAAACTGATGTTGTTAAATATTATGATATTACTTTACCTACAGATAGTCCATCATATTATCCTTTAGTATGCAATTTAGTTAAGCAAATAGGTTATGTTTCAAATTTTATGGCTATGTTTGATAGCACTATTTATGCTAATACATTATTTTTTGATAAATTTATTGCAGCTTGTGGAGAAGATGAAGCTTTTAGAATTCAACAAAATTTAGATGAATTAGTTTTACTTGAAGAAAAAATATCTAAACTTTCCGAAAAAATTCAAACAGAAGATTTATCTTATAGGAAATTTAAAGCTGCAACTGATAAAATAAATTCATATAAAGCAAAAATTAGAAAGGTATTTATATCTACTCAAAATTTAATTATAACATCTTTTTTTGATAAAGAAACTAATAATTTGCTTTCTATTTCAAGAATTGAAGAATATAGAAAATATTTATATAGTTTTAAGAATTTAATAGGTACAGTTGATGGATATACATTCTTTAATGATTATTATATTCAAAAAATGAATGAATTAGATGAAAGATATGAGGCTATAGTAAATAATAAAGCATTAGCACTTGTTAAACGTTCTAAGGTAAATATCTTCTTTAACTCAATAAAGAATTTATTTATTGGAAATGCAAGTGAATATGAAAAAGATAATACACATTAAAATATAGAAAATTCCTTTTGTAATTTGCATTTTAAAGTTAACTATTAATAAATTGGATATTAAAAGATTTTTTGCCACTTACTGGAACAAAGTTCCAAACTGCGCGTGACTGCAAAATCTTTAATATCCAATTTTAATTATTATAATTTTAAATCTTCTATAATACTATATGCTGCATTTCTGCCATATCTTGCTGCCCAAGCAATTGTTGCTTTTCCTCCTATAATATCTCCTCCTGCATATACCTTAGGAATTGATGTTTTCATATTTTCATCTATAGCTACATATCCCCATTTATTTTTCTCAAATTCTTCTATAATTTTATCTTCTGGTTTTGAACCTACTGCCATTACCACAAAGTCCATATCAATTAAATAATTGCTTCCTTCTATGTTTACTGGTGATAATCTTGTTTCTCCCTCTTTTTGTACTAATTCAGTTTTTATACATTCAATTTTTTCTACACTATATTTTCCTAAAATTTTTGTTATATTATTTTGAAATAAAAATTCTATTCCTTCTTCTTTTGCCGCTTCTATTTCTTTTGCTTCAGCTGGCATTTGTTCTTCTGCTCTTCTATATATTACATATACTTTGTCTGCACCAAGTTTTTTTATTGTCCTTGCTGTATCCATTGCAACATTTCCGCCACCTATAACTGCGACTTTTTTTCCTTTATAATCTGGATGATTATTTTTTTCTAACAGCTCATTTCCACTATATACTCCTTTTAGTTCTTCTCCTGGAATATTCATTTTTGTAGAAATATTTGCTCCTATTCCTAAGAATACAGCATCATAAATGTTGCTTAAATCTTTTATATTTATATTTCTACCCAGTTCCATATTATATTCTACTTTAATCCCTAAACTTAAGATTCTTTCAATCGTTTTTTTCAGAATATTCTTGTCCAATCTAAACTCTGGAATTCCATGTGAAAGTATACCTCCTAGTTCTTGGTATTTTTCAAATATTGTGACATCAGCTCCATTTTTAGCTAAAAAGTAACTACATGTTAATCCAGCTGGTCCACCACCTATAACTGCCACTTTTTTACCTTTTAAAGTATTCTTTATTTCTATATTTTTTATTAGGTCATGTTCTAGTCCATAATCTGAAATATATGCTTCTATTTTTCCAATTTGAACGCTTTCTCCTTTTATTCCTCTAACACAGCTTCCCATACATTGTTTAAAATGAGGGCAAATTCTTCCACATATACTTCCTAATATACTTGTTTCTAATAGAGTATAATATGCTTCTTCTATATTATTTTCTTTTAGTAATTTTATAAACTCAGGTATATTATTTTGAAGTGGGCATCCTTTATTACTACATGGCTTTATCTTACAATTTAAACATTGCTCTGTATATTTTTGTATTTCTTCTTTCATTTCCTATTCCTTTCCATTGTTTTAGATTGTGTGTATGAATAATTTGCAAGTTTCGCGTGAGCGTTCAAACGAGCTGGAAGAATTCCAGCGAAGTACGTTTGGAGCGCAAGCGACCCACAAGAAACTTAAAATTATTCATACACACAATTTAAATATAAACTAGTAATACTTATTCCTCATACATAAAATAATGAAATAATGCCACTGTTTCTCCAGATGTTATTAGCTCATTATTTTTTAACATTTCTTTTACTCTATGTACTGGCACTTTTACAACTTCAATATCTTCTTCCTCATCTAATTTCATACTTGTTTTTACTAAATCTTTTGCTAAAAATATTGTGGTTTTTTCTGTAGAATATCCAACACTTGGATATACAACTCTTAATTTTTTTATGTATTCTGCTCTATATCCAGTTTCCTCTTCTAATTCTCTAAGAGCCCCTTGTTCTGCTGTTTCGCCCTTTTCAAGCATTCCAGCTGGTAACCCTAATATTATTTTTCCAATAGTTGTTCTCGCTTCTTTAATCATTATAACTTCATTATTTTCCGTTATCGGTAAAATAATTGCAGCATCACCTGCAATTACATGTTCTCTACTTACCTCTTTTCCTTGTCTTTCATTTAGATATTTTAGTTCCTCTACTTTAACTCTTTTTCCTTCATATGCCACTTTTTTATTTAATAAAGTATAGTCTAAATCCTTAAAATAATCATTTTCCATTTTATTTCAACTCCTTAATTTCATCATACTTTTCTATTACTAATTTTAAGTCTTTCCAAAATTCTATTTTTTTATTTTCATCTCTAAGTAATGCTGCTGGATGCCATGTAGGCATGTACAATATTCCTTTTTTCTCTATCCATTTTCCTCTAGCAGATGTTATTCCATATTCTTTTCCTAATATATTTTTTAATGCTGTGCTACCTAATAGAACTATTATTTTTGGCTTTACTAATATTACTTGATTCCTTAAATAATCCAAACATGCCCTCGCTTCATCCTCTTCTGGCACTCTATTTTGTGGTGGTCTGCATTTTACTATATTGGCTATATAAATTTCATCTCTGTTTATTTTTAACCCTTCAAAAGCATTATTCATAAGTTTTCCTGCTTTTCCGACAAATGGTATTCCTTCCCTATCTTCGTCTGCTCCTGGACCCTCTCCTATCATCATTATATCTGCATTTTTATTTCCATACCCAAATACAATATTAGTTCTTGTAGTACATAACTTGCATTTTTTGCATCCTTTTATACTATTTTCTAATTCTTCCCAATTATCCTTCATTTCTTAATCCTCTAAATATTCTTCTACTATTTTTATATTATCTTCTGTAATTTCTGCTTCTACACCTATTGGTATAGTCATTTTTTTATCTGTATGTCCAAAATTATTTGTTTTTATAATTGGAATATTTAATTTTAAATCTTCTATTGTATCTAATAATATTTTTTCTAAAGAATATTCTCCTTCATAATTTCCAATCCATATGCCTGAAACTTGATTAAAAATCCCTTTTTGTCTCATTTTATATAGGTAATTACTTACCATACCTGGAGGAGATTCAAACGCCAGTTCTTCTAGAAATAGAATTTTATTTTTAAAATCTAATTCTTCTATCATACTTGATATAAGTGAAAGATTTCCACCAATTAATTTACCTCTAGCATTTCCTTTATTTATACATATTACTTCATCATCTTTTGTAATTAATTCTTTACTTCCATTTTCAAAATGATTTAGCATTTCTACAAAGGAATAATTTGTTTCCCATGAATTTAAAGATTTAAGGTTTGGCCCTATAAAACAGCTATTGCCTGTTTTTGACTGGATGTAATTGATGTATGATGTTGCATCACTATATCCACATAATATTTTATTATTTCTTTTTATTAAATCCAAATCTAAATACTCGTATACACTATTTGAGTTATAACCACCTTTTACAGAAAAAATAGCTTTAACTTCCGAATTCTCATACATTTCATGTATATCTTCTGCCTTTTCCTTTGCAGTCATACCATAACCAGTTGTGTTTTTATGAGCGTTTTTTGCAAATATAAACTTATATCCTCTATCTTCTAATAATTTAATTGATTCATCAATATCGTTTAAATCATCTTTTCTGATTTCTTCTGAAGGTGACACTAGTCCTATTGTATCTCCTTTTTTCAATTTCTTTGCTAACATATAATCTCCCAAATTTTATTTTAACATCATAATTCCTGTATTAACTTCATAGTCAATACCCTCTACTCTTCTTGAATGAAAGTCATCGCTATTACATACTGTACAGATTTCTGAATCTATAATATTTCTTTCTAATAGTCCATGCTCTTTTAATATTAATTTATTTATTAATACAGCATCAATTTTATATTGTTCTCCTTTTTCATTAAAACTATTTGCTTTTGATATTATATCATACTTTTTACAAAAATGCTCAAATTTTGTTTCAAAAATTTCTCTTACATCATCATTAACTAAAAAATGGTCTTTTCTAATACAAGGCCCTATAAAGCATAGTAAATTTTCTGTTTTACATTCATAAATACTTTTTAATTTTTCTACTGCTCTTGCACCTATTTCTTGCACTGTTCCTTTCCATCCGGAATGAATATTTGCTATTACATTTTTTATTGGATCATAGAAAAATAAAGGCGTACAATCTGCAAAAGTTATAGCTGTTGGAATATTTTTTAAATTTGTAATAATTCCATCAGTATTATCTAAAGTATATGAATTATTTTCAGTAATTACTGTTATGTTATCTGTATGCTCTTGTTTCGCTAGCAAAATGTCTGTTGGTTTAACATTTAATACTTTTGCTATATTTTCAAATTTATTATTATTAATATCTAAATTTTTCAATCTTGAAAATCCATTATTATATGTTTTTAATGCTACTGCTAATTTTACTTTATTCTCAAATTCTAACATTTTATTAAATTCTAAGATTTTAATATTACCGTAATCAGTTATTTTTGTGTTTTGCATAATTTTTCTCCTTATTTGTATACATATATTTTATACTATACTATTCATAAAGTCAAAAAATTAGTTATACTATACATTCGAAAATTAGATTTAAAAAGCATTTGTTTTTCTAATTTACGCTATAATTCTTTCTAATTAAATATTAATAATTTTGCAGCCACGCGCAGCTTGGAGCGAAGCGACAGTAAGTGGCAAAAAAAGATTAATATTCAATTATATAGTAAATAATATGATATAAAATTAGATAACAAAAACATAATTCTTTAAATTTTCCTATACTACAAAAAATAGGCATATATAGTGAAAATGATTTCCATTATATATACCTATTTATAAAAATAAAAAAATCTGGCAACAACCTATTTTCCAAGCAAGGTAACTCGCTAGTATCTTCGGCACATTAGAGCTTGACTTCCGTGTTCGGGATGGGTACGGGTATTTCCTCTATGT
>CAKNIZ010000020.1 GCA_930980855.1 uncultured Clostridium sp. | reverse complement strand
TTTACATAAGTTTATTTTGTTAAATCCTACGATATATATATATATATATATACAGTATCAAGGGTTTCGCGTGTTTTCATTAGCTATTCTCCTTTTTTTCTTTGAATTTATTTTATACATTTTATCTTTTTTAGTCAAGTATTTTTTCTTTTATGACAACTCTCAAAAGTTCATTTCACATTTTTTTCTTATTTACATATAATGTTACAAAGGGGGTAATATGGGTAAAATTTTAAAGAAGTTATTGGCGACATGCCTCATAGGTTTTGGATTGGGAGTTTTACTTGTATTATTACTTCCAATAGCTGGTTGGCTTTTTATAATAGGTCTTGCAATTTTCATCGTTGGTTTATGCTGTTTGTTTCATAAGTAAGGAGGGATTATGACGATTGTTGTTAAAAAGGTTCCAAAGTTTTTAAGGGGTTTCGTTAAATTTATTTTTGGAATTAAAGATTAATTACATATGTTTTCATATGGAAAAAACATCACCTAAATCTAGTTTAGATGATGTTTTCTATATATTTATTAAATTACATGTTTTCTACTTTCGCTGAACGTAAGCATTTAGAGCATACAGACATTTTCTTTGTTTCTCCGTTTACTTTAATTCTTACTGTTCTAAGATTTGGTTTCCATGTTCTTGTTGCTCTTCTACTTACGTGAGAACGAGCTATACTTATTTTATTTCCGTGTGATATACCTTTTCCACAAATCTCACATTTAGCCATTATACTGCACCTCCTATGCTTAATTTTAATCGCTATTTATTATAATAACATATTTACCAGATAATTTCAAGGGTTTTTAAAAATTTTTTATCAAGCGTGTCAGGTTACGATTCATAGTCTTTTAGAATGATATATTAAAGTTTTTGCAGTTTCGCGCAGTTTGGAGGACTTTACGTCCGACAGCAAGAAACAAGAAAACTTTAATATACATTTTAAAGTATTTTATAACAACCCTGAATAGTGTTTTGTGTTTTTGGTATTTGTATAATTTCAAATTTGGATATGTTATCTCCAAATTTTATTTCTATGATGTCTCCTATTTTTACTTCATAACTTGGCTTTACTACTTTACCATTTACACTTACTCTTCCGCCATCTGCCGCTTCATTTGCTACAGTTCTTCTTTTTATGATTCTTGATACTTTTAAAAATTTGTCTAATCTCATTTCTATTTTACCTTTCTTTTATTTGCATTCTATATTTTTATTGAAATATGTAGAATATATGTATGTATGCATAACTTTTTTATTTAATGCTTTTTCTAATGCTCTTTTATATAATTCAAGCTGAGTTTTATATTTATCTATTAGTTCTTTTTCATCATTTGAACTTACATAATCTGTTTTATAATCTACTAACACAAGATTATTTTCTTTATCTATATAATATAAGTCAATTATTCCTTGAACTAATATCTTTTCATCTGTGTTTTCATAAATTTCGTTTGAATTAATATTTAAATAAAACGGTGTTTCTCTTTTTATTTCTTTTGCTTCTTGCAATTCCCTATATAATTCTGAATTTAAATAGTTTTCTAGTATTTTCATATTTATCGAATCTTGTTCTGCCTTTGTTATTATTCCTTTTTCTTTTAATGATTCTATTAGTTTTTCTATTTCAGTCATATCTTTTTGGTTCGTTAATTTACTTAATATTAAATGAATTATTGTACCTTTTCTCGCTCCAGTAATTTTTTCATTTTGTGCAAATTTAGGTATTTTTTTACTTACTACCTTTTCTTGCTTTATGGCTGTTACAGATGTTTTTGTAGGAAGTTCTACATCCCCTAAATATTTGTATTTAAAATTTAATAGTTCATCTATTTTTTTGTACTTTTCTTTATTTATTTTATGCTTATCCAGCTCTTGCATTATTTGATTTTTTCTAAAACTTTGGATATTCTCGTTTTCTTCTTTATTTTTTATTAATTCATTTCTATTTATAACATTTAATTTCATTAATGTTTTTTCATTATATACATATACAAGTTCTAACCAATCTAAATAACTTCTATATTTTTCGACAATATTTTCATTCAATTTTTCTGGTTTTACGAATTTATAATATTTATTTATTTCGTTTATTTTATCATCTAATTCTTTTTGCACATTTTTACTTGTTCCTGTTACTATCAATTTATCTTTTGCTCTTGTTAATGCAACATATAATATTCTCATTTCTTCTGAGACAGCTTCTTTTTTTGATTTTATTTTTATTGCTTCTTTTGTTAAAGTAGGAAATTCTATTCCATCAGACAAGTAATTTACTCCTATTCCAATTTGATTATCTAAGATAATTTTTTCACTCATATCTCTTAAATTGAAACTTTTACTTGTTCCACATAAGAATACAATTGGAAACTCTAGTCCTTTACTCTTATGAATACTCATAATTCTCACTACATCATCATTTTCACCAATTACTCTTGCTGCCGCTAAGTCATTATTACTTGTTCCTACCTTTTCCATAAATATTATAAAATTGAATAAACCTTTGAAACTTATTTTTTCATATTCTTTTGCTTTTTCAAATAACTTCTTTAAGTTTGCTTGTCTTAAATTTCCATCTGGCATTAATCCAACATAATGATAATATCCAGTTTCGCTATATATGTACCATATAAATTCATCCAATGATAATTCTTTTTCTTTTGACTTTAAATTATCTATTAATTGCAAAAAATTTGATACTTTTTGTTTTAAATTGTCATTTAACAATTCTGAGTTATTTGCCTTTTCTAATGCTCTAAAAAATGGCGCATTTTTATCCACCAATCTTATTTCTATTAAATCATTATCTGTAAAGCCACCAATTTCTGACCTTAGTACTGTTACAAGCGGAATATCTTGAAGTGGGTTATCTATAATTTTTAATAATGAGAGCATTGTATCTATTTCTATTGTATGCAAATATTCAGTTGTTATATCTGAAAATACTGGAATTCCTTCATTAGTTAATTCTTTTTCATAAATGCTTGCTACAGATTTTGGACTTCTTAATAAAATTGCTATATCTTTAAATTTAATATTTTGTTTCTGTAATTCTTTAATTCTTTTTGCGACAAGCCTTGCTTCTAATGCTGCATTTTCTATTACTTCTTGCAACTCTTCATCATTTTCATCTGATTCTGTTTCTATTATATTTAATTCTGTTTCGCAATCTATTTCTATGTCTTCGAACTCTCTTCCCTGATTTAAAGCTTCCTCTTTTGTATATTCTATTTCACCCATCTTTTCACTCATAATGTTTGTAAAAACTAGGTTTGTTATATCTAATATATTTTTTCTACTTCTAAAATTTTTATATAATAATATTTTGGTGTCATTTTTTATTTCTTCTTCTGGTAATTTATATTCATTATATTTTTGCATAAATAGTTTTGGATTTGCTTGTCTAAACTTATATATACTTTGCTTTACATCTCCAACCATAAATATATTGTGACCATTTGATACACTTTGTAATATGTATTCTTGCACAGAGTTACTATCTTGATACTCGTCGATTTCAATTTCATTAAAGTCATATTTCTTTGCAATTTCAGTAGGATTCCCATTTTCGTCAATTAATATTTTAAGAGCTAAATGTTCTATATCATGAAAATCCACTATATTTTTTTCTTTTTTACGCTTCGAAAATTCATTTTTAAAAATTAATACTAGATTTTCTATATTTTTTAGCGTTTCATACATTTTCTTAATATCCTGTACTGCTTCATTTGACGAAAATCTTACCATTTCCTGAGCTTTTGAGAAATTATTTTTTACAGAATTTCTAATATCTTTTGCTCTATCTTTTACTTCTTTTTCCTCTTCTGAAAACTTGTTTTTCCTTGACCATGGATTCCACGTTTTGCTATTTATTCCTGTATATGCACTATCCCAATTATCTATATTTATGTTTTTAAGTTCTAGTAAATCAGTGTTTACAATACTTGAACACTCTGCTAGATTAGGATATATTTTTAATTCGTTATTGAGTGAATCTAAAGTTGTTATGCAATCTTGCAAAATATCTTTTACTTTATCTAATATAATTTTTCCCCATTTAGTGTCTGCGAAATCTATATTTGTGGTTTCAAATTTATATTCTTCTACTGAATTTTCAAGCCATTTTGTAGGAAATGGATCACTTTGAATAAATTCATATATTTTTAAAATCAAATCTTTCAAATATGTATCATCTTTATAAGTAGTATACATTTCAAGTAATTTCAAAAAATCTTTATTCTGATTTTCATACTCTTCCTCAAAAATATCTTCTATAATCTCTTGTTTCATAATTTCAATTTCTGTTTCATCAGCAACCCTAAAATTATTACTCATTCCAATTTCAAAAAAATTATTTCTAATAACATTTAAACAAAAAGAGTGAATAGTACTAATATTAGCCTTGTTAATTAATAAAATTTGTCTTTGAAGATTTTCATCATTTGGATTCATCTCAAGTTTTTTGTAAATTTCATCCATTAGCCTTTGCTTCATCTCACTTGCAGCGGCATTAGTAAATGTAACAACTAGAATTTTATCAATATCCACATTTTCATTTATAATTTTATTAACAATTCTTTCGACTAATACTGAAGTCTTACCACTTCCAGCAGCTGCTGAAACTAATATATTTGCCCCTTTTAGCTTAATAGCTTGTAATTGTTCATTTGTCCATTTTCTATCAGATATCTTTTTTTCAGACATTTTTTATTCCTCCTAGTCTGAGTTATGCTTGTGTTTTTTATACTTAAGTTTTAACGATTATATCATATTTTTTATTATTTTTAATGATTTTTTGATTATTTTTTGTAAAAATTGCACAAACTATATTTAGATTTTTTATTGGAGGTTAATTATGGATAAAGATAAAAGTCTCAAAAATGAAAATAAAGATAGCAATATGGATGCACAATCACTTCAGGAACAGGGCTATAAAGTTAACACTTCTAATTCTGATTCAAAACTTAAATTTAATGATGAACATACCGATTCTAAACCAACTAATGAGTCTAGCAACTCAACTTATGACTCTAACTCTTTCCAGCTTGATCTCGCTGTTTTGAATGAAGTAAGCAAAATTGCTAAGATGGGTATGGATTCTATTTCTTATTTGGCTTCTAAAGTTTCTAATCCAGATATGAGAAAAGTTTTAGTTGCTATGTATTCTCAATATGGCAATACTCAAAGTCAAATTAATCAACATTTTGAAAAATATGGTGAAATTCCCGATTCTACCCCGCTTAAAGATAAAATGATGAGTTTTGCTGGTGTTCAATTTAATACTTTGAAGGATAGGAGTAATTCCCATATTGCTGAAATTATGATTCAGGGTACTTTAATGGGAGTCATTCAATGTCAAAAAATTTTGAATTGCAATTTAGATGTTCAAAAAAGTACTACTGAGCTTGTAAAAGATTTTAATAAGTTTCAACGTGAAAATATTGACAAATTAAATGCTTATTTATAATCGTGACCATATTGTAAATAAAAGAAGGCTTTTGCATTTTATACATTGCATTGCCCTCTTTTTTTACTTTTTATTAAATTTTATTACCACAATTTGTGCAATATTCTGAGTCTTTAGAATTTACTTTTCCACAATTCATACAGATTTTTGTGTTTTCATTTATATTTGGGAATTGATTTACATTTGTATTGTTGAATTGTCCTTCTATATTATTTTGTTGTAAGTTCATATTCTCATAGTTAGAATTATAATTTTGATTATGCATTCTTTCTAACTCTTGGTAAAATGCTATTACCGATAATGATATATATGGAGTTAATATAATAGTTCCCACATATGAAAGTATTGAAGCCATAATTCGTGATATTATTTGAGTTGCTGTTGTAAATACCAATATTCTACTAAATAGCTCTATTACTAATCTTGAAACAAATATTTCTGCAATTGCAGCTAATAATGCCCATCCAAAGAATGATAATATTAAGCAGAAATATTTTCCTCTATTTCCTCTCATTAATTCTTCACTGTGTAATACAGCTTCTTTTGGTGAAATACTTTCATCTGATACAGCTATATAAAATGTTAATGCATATAGTAATGATTTTACTACTACTAAAACACATAATCCTAAATATGCTATTAATAGTAAAAATGATAATAACGCCCCTCCTAAATTAGAAACCATACTTTCAATATCGCTATTATCATCATAATAGCTGAAGTCATAATTATCATATCCATAGTCATAATAATCGTAATCATAATCGTCATATTCATAATAATCATCTGAATATTTGCTATACACATCATAATAGTCATAATTATCATATGAATAATCCCAAAAATAATTAGATGATGTAACTGAACTTGCATCTTGTACTATAAAAAATACTAATCCTATAATTGTTGGCAATATTATTATTAGAATACACCACCAGCATTTTTTTAATATTTGTAATGATATTTTCCAGCTACGTCCAAAATTTAAAAATCCTACTTTCAAAAATTCTATTGGACTAATTTTCTCTCCATTTTTTAGGTGATAATATGCATATGCTGTGCCATATATTAATGGTGGAAGTATTAATATAAATCCTATAAAAACTATGAAAGATAATATTGATGATATCATTCCAACTAAGCTTGATATTATTGAAGTGACAAAAATAATTGCAGCATAAATTAATGAGATTAATATCGCAGTTCCCCACTTACCATTAAGTGCTTCTCTTGCTTCTTTTCTAAAATCACTTGCTTTCCTATTTATTATCATTTTTACTCCCCTTTCTAACTTTTTCTGACACAATTATACAAATAATATATTTTTTTAACAATATTTTTATTCAAATATTTCTCCAGCATGAATATTATTTCCATTCAAAAAACTTTTTGCATCCATTTTCTTTGCATTTTCTCCTTGAATTTCTAATATTTCTAATATTCCATCCACAGTTTTCACAAATAATCCCTTTTTATTGTCTGCAAATAAAATTGTACCCGCTTCAACCTTTTTCATTCTTGATTCATATTCTTTCATTTCTGGGAATTTTTGTTCTAGCTCTTCTTTTTGTGCGGTTCTAACTTTCCATAGCTTTATTTTCTTATTTTCTAACAAACAATATGCTCCCATAATTGGATTTAGACCTCTTACTAAATTTTTTATTTGCTCGCTAGTTTTTTTCCAATCTATTTTTGCCATTTCTTTATTTAGCATTGGTGCTGTTGAAAAATCTTTTCCTTGTTTTTCTGCTCCTACTGCTTGTTTTATTTGTTCTAATGTTTTGTTTTCTTTATTATCTACTTTATTTATTTTTTCAATAGTTTGGACTAAAAGTTTTGCTCCAATTTTTGAAAGCCTTTCCCAAAGTTCTCCTGTTGTTTCGTCAGCACCTATCTCTGTTTCTTCTTTTAGTATCATGTCTCCTGTATCCATTCCCTCATCCATAAACATAGTTGTTATTCCTGTTTTTTTATCTCCATTTAGTACTGCCCATTGAATTGGTGCTGCACCTCTATATTTTGGAAGAAGTGAACCATGTACATTTATTGCTCCAAACTTTGATATATCTAGTAATTCTTTTGGAAGTATTTTTCCATAGGCTACTACGCATAGTAAATCCGGTTTTAATTCTTTCATTTCATTTATAAATTCTTGATTATTTCTCACTTTTAATGGTTGATATATTTTTAAATTCTTTTCTAATGCAAACTCTTTTACGGGAGATGCTATCATTTTCATTCCTCTACCTTTTGGCTTGTCTGGATTTGTTACAACAGCTAAAATTTCGTGTCCTGCATTATATATGGCTTCTAATGATTCCTTTGCAAAATCTGGTGTCCCCATAAAAATTATCTTCATTCAAAAACCTCCTTATTAAATAAATTATCCTATAAAAAGTTAATTTACAGATTAATTTAATTTTGTATAATTGTATAAATGATTTTGCAGTTCCTTTGTTCACGTTCAAACGAGCTGGAAGGATTCCAGCGAAGTGCGTTTGGAGCGTAAGCGACCGCAAGGAAACAAGAAATCATTTATAGAATTGGTAGATAAATAATATTAAAGTGTAAATTAACTTTTTATAGGAATTTTAATTATTTTTCACTTGTTGAATTTGGTTCAATATATTCTAGTGTTCCAGGTTCCATTATATCTACAAATAGTTTTCCGTCTAAATGATCTATTTCGTGTGCTAATGCCTGTGCTAGAAGGTCTTTACCTTTTACAGTAATTGGTTTGCCTTCTTCATTAAGAGCTTTTACTGTCACTTCTTTTGGTCTTATAACCTTTGCAAACTGATTAGGAAAACTCAAGCATCCTTCTTCAACTTCTTGTTCTCCTTTTTGTTTTACTATAACTGGATTTATCAATTTTAAAGGTGCATTTCCATCATACAAGTCAATTACTACTACTCTTTTTAGTATTCCTACTTGTACTGCTGAAATTCCTACACCATTTGCTTCATGCATTGTTTCTATCATGTCTTCTATTAATTCTCTAATTCTATCATCTACTACTTCAACTTGTCTTGATTTTTTTCTTAAGATTTCATCTCCGTCTTTTCTTATTTCTCTAATTGCCATTTTGCTTCCTTTCTATATCATATTATTTGGATTCAATTCTATATTTACCCTTGCTGTTTTTGTTTTCATGTCTATAAACTGATTCAAAGCATCTGTTAATAAAGCATTTACTCTATCATCATATTTACATTTTATAATCATACGCCACCTATATCTATCTTTTATTTTTTCAACAGGTGAAGGTACTGGGCTATATAATAAAAGTCCAAATTTTTCATTTATTACTCTATTTTTTAAATATGTGTGCAAAAATTTTGCAACTTTTTTTAATTCTGCAAAATTTTTTGCAGACATATCTATTAATATTATATCGCAAAATGGTGGATATTTCAATTGTTTTCTTAATTCTATTTCTGTATTGTAAAACAAATTGTAATCTTGCAGTTTTGAATATTCTATTGCATAATTATCTGGATTATATGTTTGAATTATTACTCTTCCTTCACAATCTCCTCTTCCTGCCCTTCCAGCAACTTGAGTTAATGTCTGAAAAGTTTTTTCATTAGCTCTAAAATCCCCTAAATTTAAACTACTATCTGCAGCTACAACTCCAACTAAAGTTACATTTGGAAAATGATGTCCTTTAACTACCATTTGTGTTCCAATTAAAATATTTATATTTTCATTTTTAAATTTATTTAGAATTTCTTCATGAGAGTTTTTCTTTGAAACAGTATCTACGTCCATTCTAATTGTCGTAGCATCTGGGAATACATTATGTACTTCATCTTCTAGCCTTTGTGTCCCTGCTCCAAAATATTTTATATTTTTGCTATGGCATTCTGGACATTCTTTTACAATATTTTCTTCATAACCGCAATAGTGACATTTTAATTTATTTTCGTTTTTATGATATGTCATTGTTATATCACATCTTTTGCATTTAACAGTATATCCACAATCTCTGCACATTATAAATGTTGAAAAACCTCTTCTATTTAAAAATAGAATTGTTTGTTTATTTACTAATAAATTTTTCTTAATTTCTTCTTGCAGTTTTTCACTTAGCATTGACTTATTTCCACTTGCAAGTTCCTGTCTTAAATCGACTATTTCTACAGCTGGTAAGCTAGAATTATTTGCTCTTTGTGTTAATGTTAATAATTTTATTTCTCCATTTCGTGTTTTATAATAAGATTTTAAATCAGGCGTTGCACTACCTAATATTAGCGGAATCTTCTGTTTTTTAGCCAAGTATTCTGCTATTTCTTTTGCATCATATCTAGGTGACATTTCTGATTTATATGATTCATCGTGTTCTTCATCTATTATAATTAATCCTAAATCTTTTGCAGGTGCAAATATAGCTGATCTCGCACCTATTATTATCTTCGCTCTTCCATCTTTAATTTTATTCCATTGGTCAAATCTTTCTCCTATAGATAATTTACTATGAAGAACCGCTATTTTATCTTCTCCAAATCTTGCTATAAATCTATCTACAGTTTGTGGAGTAAGTGAAATTTCTGGAACTAACATTATGCTACTTTTATTATCTTCAAGCTTTTTTTCAATTAATTGTAAGTATATTTCTGTTTTTCCAGAACCTGTTACACCATAAAGCAAATATTCGCCTTCTTCTTTTATACTATTAATAGCTATTTGTTGTTCTACTGTTAGTTTTAAATTCTTAGTTTTATTTTCTACTTTATGGATAAAAGGATTTCTTTCAACTTGTTGTTCCTTATATTCTAAATACCCATTTTTTATTAATGTATTTACTATACTTCTTGAGCAATCTGTAAATATTTCTATATCTTGCATTGTTGCGTTTTCATTATTTATTAAAAATTCAAGAACATTTTTTTGTTTTTCTGATTTTATTTTTCCTGAATCTATATCTTCTTGAATTTCATCAATATCTTTAGCTAGTATTATTAAATTTATTGTTCTTTCTTTTACTCTTGTTTCAGTATTTTTAGCAGTAGTTCCTGGTGTAAGCATTAGTTTTAAACAATCTGATAAATTACAAATGTATCTTTTGGCCATCCATTTTGCAAGTTCAATTTTTTCAATATCTATTTTTTCATTTTGCACATTTAAAATCTTTTTTATTTTGTATTCAGATTTTTCTTTTATACCTACTACTATTCCTTCTTCTGGTACCTTCTTATTTCCAAATGGCACAAAAACTCTAGTTCCAATTTCTACATTTAAGTTTTCTGGAATTTCATAATCAAATATTCTATTAAGTGTTTTTACTGATGAGCTTATTATTATTTCTGCTACCATTTTTATCCTTTCTTATTTTTGGCGGTCCTTTTTCGTTCTGGGACGGTCCTTTTTCAAAAATTTTCAATTTAGGTACGTCCCAAATCAAAAATTGTTTTGATTTTTTGTTGCTTTAATAACATTTGACATTAGCATTGCAATTGTCATTGGTCCAACTCCTCCTGGAACAGGTGTTATGTATGATGCTTTTCCTTTTATATTTTCAAAATCTACATCACCACAAAGTTTACCTTCACTGTTTCTATTCATTCCAACATCAATTATTACTGCTCCTTCTTTTACCATGTCTGCTGTTACTATATTTTGCTTTCCTGCTGCTGCTATTATTATATCTGCATCTTTAACTTCTTTCTTTAGTTCTTTTGTTCTTGAATGACAAATTGTTACAGTGGCATTTTTTGAAAGCATACATTGCGCCATTGGTTTTCCAACAATATTACTTCTTCCTATAATCGCCACTTTCTTACCATCAATATCTATATTGTATTTTTCAAACATTTTCATAATTCCAAGGGGTGTACATGGAATAAATCCATCTTGTCCTATGCACAAATTTCCTACATTATATGGATTAAAACCATCCACATCTTTTTCAGGTAATATTGTATTAAATGCTTGTTGAATATTTAATGGTTTTGGAATTGGACTTTGTAGTAAGATTCCATTTATATTTTTATCATTATTTAATTTTTGAATTAATTCTATTAATTCTGTTTGTTTAGTTGTACTTGGAAGTAAATATTCTTTAAACTCTATTCCTATTTCTTCACAAGCTCTGCTCTTATTTCTAACATATACTTTTGAGGCATCATTATCTCCAACCATTATAACTGCTAAATGTGGTACTATCCCATTATTTCTTAGCTTATATGCTTCTATTTTTAGTCCTTCTCTTATTTCTTTTGCAAGATTTTTTCCATCAATTATTTCTGACATAATTTTGCTCCTTATTTTTTTATTGCATTTTATCATAAAAAAATTTTTTTGTGTAGCTATTTTTTTATCGAAAAATGTTGTTTTTTATTTTTTTGTATAATATAATGTAGAAAGTATTAATTTAATATTTTTGTATAAACTATATAAAGTAAGAAAAGGAGAAAAATTATGAAAAAAGTTTTTAGTATATTATTTACTATTGTTTTAGTACTTTTACTAACTTGTTCAATGTCTTTTGCAACTGGAAATACTGCTAATAATGATGCAAAGCTTACAAACAAAGCTGATGCAACTATGACATTAGTTGAAGATACCGTTAATCACATTAGTTTTGGTCAATATGGAGAATTTGAAAAGAAATTAATAGAATGTAATACTGAGGAAAAAACTATTGACATAGGTCTTACAGTACGTAATAATGCTAAAGCTCTTGAAAATAAAGATGCTAATATTGTTCTACTTATTGACGCTTCAAGAAGTATGTCTACTAATCAAGTAGA
Organism: uncultured Clostridium sp.; assembly: GCA_930980855.1. GTDB lineage: Bacteria > Bacillota > Clostridia > TANB77 > CAG-508 > CAG-793. The sequence goes on along the minus strand of CAKNIZ010000020.1, from coordinate 24,467 downwards.
TATAAATGGCGAAATGATGACTAGAAAAGAAGCCGTTCTTCGTTCTGCTCAAACTTTAATTGATAAATTGTTAAAAGCAAACCCAAATATTCAAATTGGTATTGTAGAATTTGCTACAAGTACTGAAACTAATGATGAAGGTTATACAATCGAAGGAACAGATTTGGATGCTAAAATTATAACAGATTCATTAACAAGTGACCCTACTGCTATAACTAATGCTTTAAATACAGTATCTACAGATGTTATGGGTCCTAGAACAAATGTTGAAGTTGGCTTAGATGCTGCATATTCTTTATTAGAAAAATCTACAAATGCCGATGCAGAAAAATATATAATTACATTAACAGACGCTATACCTAATACTGCAAGAGGTGTTACTATGGACACTTATTCAGATGCAACAATAGTACCTACCAAAAATAAGATTCTTGAATTAAATGAAAAAGGTGTTAATTTAATTTCTATGCTTATTTCGATGAGTAATGAAGAAATTGAAGCTTCTAAGGAAGAACCAAAACCAACTTATAGACAAGTTGCAGAGAGAATTTTTGGAACATCAGTAGACCCAACAGCAGGTAGCGTATATTATGTAAGTGATAATGATGTTGAAGATACTGTTGCAAACCAAATATATGATAACCTTATTCAAGAAAGTTATACTTTAGAAAATATTGTTATTAAAGATTACTTTCCTCAAAATATAATTGATAATTTTGAATATGCTGAACTTACTAATGCTAGTATGGGTAATGTTACAGCTGAAGTAAATCCTGATGATAATTCTATAACTTGGACTATTCCTTCATTAAAAGCTGGAGAAGAAGCAACATTTTCTTATAGATTATCTTTAAAAGATCAATTTAATACTGAAATTGTTGGAATCAATTTACCAACTAACGAAAATGTTGAAATAACTTATGATGAAAATGGTACACCAGGTTCAGCAGAAAATGATGATTCTCCTGTTGTAGCTTTAGATGTATTACCTAAAGACCCTATTCCTCAAACAGGAATTTACACAGGCCTAGCTATAATTGGTGCTGTTGCAATAATCGGTGCGATTGGAATTGGAAGTTATAGTTATATAAAAAGAAATAAATTTTAAGACAAGCGAACTTTAGGGAATTTTCCTTAAAGTTCATTTTTTATAAGATAAAAAAATTAAATATTTATATACAAAAGATAATATATATTTTATAATTTCCGGTGTGGGGACGCACCGTACGGCTCACTCATGCTTACGCAGTTCGCTCCCCTTGACTTCTAAAATATATATTATCTTTTGTATATAATAGAGTTTTTGTTATCTTTAAATCAAATCTACTAACTTATACGAGTTATTATTTGCTTTTTGTATTATTTATATCTGTTGCTCTTTTAATAAAGTTATACCCGTATTTATCTTTTAGTTTATCCAAAGCATTATCAATTTTTTCTTGTTTTTCATTTTGTTCATCTTCAAATAATGATATTTGTTTATCTTTTTCATCTATTAAATTATCTACCCTTACTCCAACTAATCTAATTAAAGTTCCTTTTTTATATAATTCATTAGCTAACTTTTTTACTTCGTTATATATTATTTTTGTACTTGATGTAGGTGAATCCATTTTTCTTTGATGCGAATATACCCTGAAATCTTTATCTTTTAGTTGTACATTTACAACATTTGCAAGCATTTTTTCTTTTCTAAGCCTATACGTTACTTGCTCCGTTAATTTTAATAATATTTTATTAATTTCATCAATATTGTTATAATCAACTGGAAGTGTAATTGAGTTACCTATTCCTTTTGGTTTTTCTTTGGTATAATTTACTTCTGAATCATCTATTCCATTTGCATATTCCCATATCATTTTTCCAAATTTACCAAATACTTTATACATTTTTTCTTTATCTGAATGAGCTAAATCCCCTATTGTTTTTATGCCCATTTTTTCTAGTTTTGGTATACTTTTTCTTCCTACCATTAAAAGTTCATTTACTTTAAGTGGCCACATTTTTGACGGTATTTCTTCATTCCATAGTGTATGAATTTTGTCGGGCTTTTCAAAATCTGAAGCCATTTTTGCTAACAGTTTATTTCTTGCAATTCCTATATTTACAGTAAATTCAAGTTCACTTTTTACTCTATTTGAAATTTCTTTTGCTATATTTATTGGATTTTCATTTTTACCGATAAAGTTTGTCATATCTAGAAAACATTCGTCTATTGAAAATCTTTCTATTTTATCTGTATATTCTTGAAATAATTTATATAGCTTATCTGAATATTCTCTATACATTTTATGATTCGATTCAAATACTTTTATTTGTGGACATTTTTGTCTTGCAAAATATATTGGTTCTCCTGTTTTTATTCCGAATTGCTTTGCTACATTACTTTTTGCAAGCACTACCCCATGCCTTTTACTTTCGTCTCCTCCTATTATTGCTGGAATTGTTCTTATATCTATCTTTGTTCCATTTTTTAACATTTCTACTGCTGTCCATGATAAAAATGCATTGTTTACATCTATATGAAAAATCAAACGTTCCATAATATCACCAAGAATATTATAGAACGTTTGTTCTTATTTGTCAATAGATTTTTTAGTTTTCATTTTTTACTTCTTCAGTGGTATTTTCAGCTGTAGCTTCTACTACTTCTTCTTTTACAGGTTCTTCTGCTGGCATTTCTTCTTTTACAACTATTTCATTGTTTTCAATTCTTGCTCCAATATTTTCTTTTGTCTTAGCAGCTTTACCTACTCTATCTCTTAAGTAGTATAGTTTAGCACGTCTTGCCTTACCTACTCTTACAGTTTCTACCTTTTCAATTAATGGAGAGTTTAATAAGAATGTTTTTTCTACTCCTACTCCATATGCTACTCTTCTTACTGTGAATGTTTCATTTAATCCACCATTTTGCTTTTTAATAACTATTCCTTCAAAGACTTGTATTCTTTGTCTGTTTCCTTCTTTTATTCTTTGGTGTACTCTTACAGTATTACCAACACGAATATCTGGAACTTTGCTTTTTAGTTGTTCATGTTCTATTGATTTTATAATGTCCATGATTTTTTTCTCCTTTCATAAAATTTTATTTTAATAATTCTTTTGCCAGATTTCTTTCTTCTTCGCTTAAAAGTTCTGGTCTTTTTAAATATGTTATAACTAGAGATTGTTCTTGTCTCCACTTATTAATTTCTTTGTGATTACCTGAAGTTAAAACTTCTGGTACTTTTTTACCATTAAATACTTCTGGTCTGGTATATTGAGGATATTCCAATAAATTATTACTAAATGATTCTTCTTTTATAGAGTCTTCACTTAATACTCCATCTACATATCTACTTACAGTGTCTACAATCACCATTGCTGGTAATTCTCCACCGAGTAAGCACATAGTCTCCTATTGAAATTTCTTCACATGCAATTTCGTCTAATACTCTTTGGTCTATTCCTTCATAATGTCCACATAATAAAATTAAATGCTCCTCTTTTGAAAGTTCTTTAACTTTATTTTGATTTAGTACTTTTCCTTTTGGAGATAAGTATATAACTTTTGCATTTTCATCTTTTACTGAATTATATGCATCATATACAACATCTGGCCTCATTACCATCCCAGCTCCTCCACCATATGGAGTATCGTCTACGTGTTTATGCTTATCCTTTGAAAAGTCTCTTATATTTACTAAATTAATATTTATTAAATCTTTTTTACTTGCTCTTTCTATTATGCTGTATTTCATTGTTTCAAACATTTCTGGAAAGAGTGTAAGTATTGTAAATTTCATTATATTAATCCTTTCAATATGTGAACTATTATTTTTTTATTTTCAATATCTACTTGTTTTATTACTTCTTTTATAGCCGGAAGTAATATTTCTTTTCCTTCTGGAGTTTCTACACTATATATATCATTGGCACCTGTATTATATATATCTTTTACTATTCCTAGCAAATTGTTTTCATCAGAGTATACCTCTAATCCAATTAAATCTGTAATATAGTATGTATTTTCTGGTAATTTTTTATCAGCTCTTTCCACACTTATTACACAATTTCTTAAGTTTTCAGCATCATTCATACTATCTACTCCTTTAATTTTTAGAATTATAGTATTTTTATGATATTTTGAACTTTCTATTTCCTTTGCTTCGTTATTTATATATACCTTTTTTATTTTTTTAAATTGTTCAATATCATCTGTATAAGGTACTACTTTTACTTCTCCCTTTATTCCAAATGTATTTACAATTTTGCCAATTTCAAATTTATCTTGCATACTTCCTCCAAAAACTATTAAGGAAATTCTATTTCTACTCTTCTTCCTTCTTTTGCACCTAAAGCTTTAGATAAGGTTTTGATAGCTTTGGCAATTTTTCCTTGTCTACCAATTATTTTTCCACCATCTTCTGGTGCAACTCTAACTGTATAAATATCTTTTCCATCTTCTTGTCTTACTTTTATAGATATTGCTTTTTTGTTATCTACTAGACTTTCTAGTATATTTCTCAATACTTCTTCCATATAAATTCTCCTTATTTTGCTTTAGCAATTAGAGCTTTTACAGTATCTGTTGGTTTTGCTCCATTTTTTATCCATTTTTCTGTTTTTTCTTTGTCTAAAACAATTGTAGATGGATTTGTCATTGGGTCATATGTTCCTATTTGTTCTATTATTTTTCCATCTCTAGAAACTCTTGAATCAGCTACTACAATGTGATAAAAAGGTGCTTTTTTTGCTCCTACTCTTTGTAATCTTATTTTTACCATAATTTCACCTCCCTAAAAAGTTGTATCTATATTAAATTTTAAAACTTAATATCTTATTTATCAAATTTCTTTTCTAGTTCTTTTAAATCTTCTTCTGACATCTTGTCTAAGTTCATACTTTTCATCATTTTTTTCATTCTTGGATCTAAATTTCCACTTCGCATTTTTTTCATCATGCTTTGTGTTACTTCAAATGATTTCATAAATTTATTGATGTCTTGAACTTCTGTTCCACTACCTTTTGCAATTCTTATTCTTCTTGACGCATTTAAAAGTTTTGGATTTTCTCTTTCTTCATTTGTCATAGAACTTATGATAGCTTCTATTCTTGAAAATTCTTTATCATCTACATTTATGTTGTATTTACTCATACCCGGTATCATTTTTAATATTGATGAGAATGAACCCATTTTCTTAACTTGTTTTAGTTGTGCTAAATAATCATTTAAATCTAAATCTTTATTTTTTCTTAGCTTTTTTTCTAGTTTTTCAGCTTCTTCTTTATCAAAAGCTACTTCTGCTTGTTCTATTATTGATAGTACATCTCCCATACCAAGTATTCTTGATGCCATTCTATCTGGATGAAATTCTTCTATTTCATTTAGTTTTTCACCAGTTCCTGCAAACTTGATAGGCTTTCCTGTAACTTTCTTTACTGAAATTGCTGCACCACCACGCATGTCTCCATCTAACTTAGTAAGTACTACTCCATCAATTCCTAGGTCTTCATTAAATTTTTCTGCAATATTTACTGCCTCTTGGCCTGTCATTGCATCCACTACTAGTAATATTTCATGAGGTTTTATATTAGATTTTATATCTTTTAATTCTTGCATTAGTGTTTCATCTATTTGAAGTCTTCCTGCCGTATCTAATATAACTACATCGTTTAATTTACTAATTGCTATTTCTTTTGCTTGTTTTGCAATTTTTACAACATTTTTCTCATTTTCATTAGCATATACTGGTATATTTAACTGTGCTCCTACAACTTGAAGTTGCTTGATTGCTGCTGGTCTATACACATCACATGCTACTAACAATGGACTTTTTCCTTGCTTTCTCAAAAGGTTTGCAAGTTTTCCTGCTGTTGTTGTTTTTCCTGAACCTTGAAGTCCTACTAACATTATAACTGTTGGTGGGTTTGGTGTAAAAGCTATTTTACTATCTGTTCCACCTAATAGTTCTACAAGCTCATCTTTAACTATTTTTACTACTTGTTGTCCTGGAGTTAAGGATTTTAGTACGTCTTGACCTAATGCTTTATCATGTATTGAATTTATAAATTCTTTTACTACTTTATAGTTTACATCGGCCTCTAATAATGCAAGTTTTACTTCTCTTAACATTTCATTTAGTTCCGATTCGTTTATTCTCGCTTTTCCTCTTAATTTTTTTGTAAAAGCTTGTAGCTTTTCTGATAAACCTTCAAAAGCCATTAGTTAAGGTCCTCCTTTTCTTATGCTAAAACGCTAAGTTCTTTTTGTACTTCATTTAATATTTTCTCAATTTTCTTATCTGATGAACTATCTTTGATTTCACTTAATTGGGACAATATTATTTGTATTTGTTCTTCTTGCATTTTTGATTTTTTCATGATTGCTAGCTTTTCTTCGTATTCGAAAAGTTTTCCTTCTCCTTTCATTATGATATCTCTTACACCTTGTCTTGAAATATTGTAATTTTCTGCTATTTCAGATAATGATAGGTCATTATTATAGTAATCATTTAAAACATTGTATTGTTTTTCTGTTAATAATTTACCATATATTTGCCATAACATACTAACTTCTATATGTTTATCCATATTTCACCTCATCAAATGCTTTTATTGTATAGGTAAACCTTTTTCTATACAATAAATAAGTGTAAAGCATATATACTTTACACCATTTTTGCAGATTTGTCAAGGGGTTTGAGTAATTTTTCCTTATATTATTATAAATCTTTTACTTCTTCTTCACTAAGTCCTGTTGCCATCATTATTTCCTTGTTTGTCATTCCCATTTCCTTTAGCTTTTTTGCAATCTGCATTTGTTTTGATTTTTCTCCTTCTGCAATTCCAACCTTTTTGCCTTTTATAATTCCTTCTTCTATTCCAGCTTCTCTTGCTCCAGCCATTCCACTATCATAATTGTATTTTGCCATTAATCTTGCTTCATATAGTTCTCTTTCTTTTGGGTCCATACTCATTTCATCTACTAATATTCCTGCTTTTTTTACTTCTTCATTCTTATCCTCTGCCATTTTGATTTTTTCCTCCCTTCCACTTATTAGCCATAGCCACTGTTCTAGCTTTCCTTCTACTCCTGGATTCTTTTTTATAAATTTCGGCATTTCTATAAAGTGCATTTCTAATTCTTCTGTTGCATTTTCATCTTCTACTTTGTATCCCATATCTACATATTCATTTGGTTTTATTTTTTCAAATTTCATATGGGCTACATGATGGTAACTTCCCCTTTTATATAATATGTAGTTTAGTATTATTATAACTATTGATTTTTTTAATGTTCTATAATCTTCTGTTTTTTGGATTTGCGTTGCTATGTTTTTGCACATATATACTGTTGACCTCTGTTTCATATTGTATTCATCACTTACTTGCATTTCAATATCCACTACTGTATTTCTATTGATTTCTGCTTTTATATCCAGTATACTTGCTTTTTCTTCTATTAGCTCCTTCGGTATTTCGCTATTCCTCACTTCTAAATTTGTTATTTTTACTTCTAGTATAGCTTCTAATAGGTCTTTTAGAATTCCTGTTGTTCCCTCTTTAGTAAATGTACGTTTGAATATGTAGTCATTTAATAAAGGTAATTTCTCTGGCTTTGCCATTTTTCCTCCTTCTATTCTAACAAATTGTTTACGTTTTTTCAACAACTTATTGAAATTATTTTTTATTTATGAATTTAGCTTTTTATTTAATTACCTTTACTTTTTATATTGATTAAAAATTTTTGACATAAAAAGATTTTAATTTACTTTGAATTAAATTTCCTTGAATTAAATATATTGAACTAATTCACATATCCATATATTACCATATTCATTTTCTTTTTCCAATACTTTTTGTTATTTTTTTATGACAACTTATCGACATTTTTTGACATATTTTGCAAATATAAAATAAACTATAAATATTTTCTATGTTTCTATCTTGAACTTTTAAAGAGAGTGTATAATATGGTATGTAAAATTTACCGCCATATTATACACTCCCCTACTTAACGTCGTTAAGGTTCTGTTCAAGTTTCCAGCTTTCTCACTACCTCGGTGGCTATCGCTTGTTCAGCGGCTTTAGCGTTCAGCTCTACAAATATAAAGCGACACGGAAACCGTAGATGGGGTTGGAACCGTCTGGATAGTTGACGAAACGATAGGAAGCTGGACTGTAGGAGCCCGAAAAGCTGTAATTGCCTCCCCTACCAACTCGATGGCCGGTAGAGTACGCCTCCATTGTCCATTCCAAAACATTTCCTGCTAAATCATATATATTGTTTACTCTATAACTATCACTTGCTCCGCAAGATGCAACTTTTCCTCTCCATTCATTTGTATTTTCAGCTTCATCATAATTTCCTTTTCCTGTTGAATTTTTTACAAATGAATCATCTGCGCAAGTTGATGTTTCATATGCTGGGTCTATCCATAACATTATTGCATCCCATTGGGTTCCATATATTAATGTACTTGTTACATTATACGTTTCTTTATTTGTATACATTCCTTGTGCTTTTGCTACTGCTCCAGTACTTCCTATTTCTGTCATGCTTGTTCCCCATGGAATATTATTCCATACCGTAGCATTTTTCTTGCTTACCACCACGTTTCCTTCTCTTCCGGCTTCGTATCTTGCTACATAAAATCCGTGATTTTCTTCTACACTTTGCATCATAGCATTATATTCTTTTACTTCATCTGGGTATCTATAGTTTTCTTGTGAAGGTTCGTGATAATTTGATATATTTTGTGTTGAACCGTTGTTGTAGTAACTTTTATATCTCGTAAACTCTGTAGGCTCATCTACTGGCACCCAAACAAATTGGTTTCCAGTTAATCCATCTCCTGGAATATTTGCTTGGTCAGCGTGCTTTTCTTTTGAATATACATTTTCATCTGCTTTTGCGTCTGATATTACTATTCCTGTAGCTTTTGTTCCTCCTACATAATAGAAGCCTTTTGGTATTGTTACTCCATCTATTTTTGGTCTCATGGTTCCTATAATCTTCTCTCCATTAACATATGCTGTTTTTCCTTCCAATATATCTTCTGGAGTTGCTGTTGCATCTGATGTATCTAAACTTTCTAATGTTCCTGTTATTCCGCCTATTGTTATTCCCTTTTTTATATTATTTGCTATTAAACTTGAATTTTCATTTCCTGTAGCTAAATATTCTCTTTTTCCTAGTTCATTATTAGCTATTATATTTCTTATTATTACTGTACTGACTAATACTAAAATTAGAATTATTATTAATGTTATCACTAATTTCTTTTTATTTTTTATTTTTTTCTTTTCCATTTTATCTCCTCGTATTATTACAACTTTATACTTTAACCACAAAAAACTACGCCTTTTAGATTCGTCTAAAAAGCATAGCTTCTTTTCTATGTCTACATAATTTTATTTTGTTAAATCCTACGATATATATATATATATACAGCCCCAAGGCTTTCGCGTACTTTCATCATTATCTCCTTTTTCTAGTTATATTTTATCATTTATACTTTTTTATATCAACCTATTTTATATAATTATTCCACATCATGTCTTGCTAATATTCTTGCTGGAGTTTTTCTAAGTACTTTAAATAGTGGTAGTAATCCTACAATTATATTAAACGCATACACCAATAATATACTTATTCCAACAGTACTAAAATTAATAATAAACATTCTACCTGCATAAGGTATTTTTGATACTTGACTTAGTATGTATGCTATTATTACTATTCCTGGCATGCTAGCTATTGTTGTTATTGATATAATTTCCCCCATAAACATTTTATATATGTCTCTTTTCTTTACGCCAATAGCTCTTAAAATTCCTACCTCTTTTATTCTTGACAAGAAAGATGACCTTATCATTAAGTATATTTCAATTAAAGATATAAGAAGTATTACTCCTGCAAATATAACAGTACTCTTAATTTCTCCCTCTTTATTATTTATATAATCTTGCCTATCTTTTACATATCTGTCTATGATATTCAAATGATATTCATTTTGAAATTTATTCATAACGCTTAATTTATCTTTAGGATATATTGTAAATCCATTATTTTTTGTTATGACATCGTATTTTACAGTATTATTATTTACTAAATAATCCTGCCTATTTGTTTTACTGTCGTAATATCCTACTACTTTTAGTTTATTTCCATTTACTTCTACATTTATTTCTTTATTTAGTTTCATTTCATACTGATTAACATTATTTACAATTACTTCGTAATCATTTTCTGGCATTCTTCCTTTTGTAATAGTTATATCATCCAGATATAAGTTATAGTCCTTAACTGTAGTATTTGTTTTTTCTAATGTATCAACCGCAAATCCAAGTATAAAGTCACTTTGAGTCATATTATTTAGTATATTTATAAACATACTTTTATTTGCATAAATTGATTCTGTTCCTTTATCTACAAAACCAACTATTTTAAAGTCTTTCATATCATTTATTGTTAAATCTTTATTTAGTAATTCTTCTGCACTTTTTATTCCCATTCCTGCAAATGATGAAAACTGTGCACTTAGCATATTGTCAATTATTTTTCTATCTATTACTATTTCATAATCATTTTCTGGCATTCTTCCTTGTACTACATCACTTTGACTAATTTTATTTATATCTATAAGTGTACCAGTAAGGTCATAAGAATAATTTGATAATTGATAATATGTATCCATTTTTATTTTAAAAGTTGCTTGTCCTTGTCCAGGTAAAATGTAGTCTACATCTTCTTCATTTTCATATTTTAGATAATCATCTACTTTTACTCTTGCCATATCTACTTGAAGAATATTTTTATCCACTTTTAAGTAGTCAGATTCTTTTATATTTGTAATACCTGCTATATTACTTACACTATACACAATAAACATTGCTGATGCAAAGAATCCTAAAAGTAATATTTTCTTTAAAGTAGTATAATTCATAATTCTATGAATTCCGTTTTTTATTGATTTAAATATTCCATGTATCGAACTATATCTAACTTTGTATTTTTTATCTATAACATCATTTAAATCATACTTATATTTTTCATATATACTCTTATCAATTTTCTTATAATGGTCATCAATAAGTTCTATTGCAGAATTATCATCTACTACTTCTACTTTTCTATTCTCCGCTTCAATAAATATATTTCCATTTTTGATTACTAGTTTTATATCTATTTCATTTTCTTCATTATCGGAATATATATCAATATTAAGTTTTCCGTTTTTGTTATTTATTTTTTCTAAATCTTTCAAATAAATTTTATTATCTAATCTATATTCTAATGATTCTTTAGTTTCGTTTTTATAATCTTTAATTATTTTTCCATCTTGCAACTCTACAATTCTGGTTGCATAAAAGTTTGCTAAATCTACTTCATGAGTTACTAAAATAACTAGTTTTTCTTTAGATATAGCTTTTATGATATTCATTATTTCTAAAGAGTTTTTACTATCTAGATTTCCTGTTGGTTCATCGGCAATTACAATACTTGGATTTTTTACAATAGCTCTTGCTATTGCTACCCTTTGTTTTTCTCCTCCTGATAGCATACTTGCAGGTCTATTTCTATATCTATACATATTCACTGCTTCTAAAACATAGTTAACTCTTTTTTCTATCTCTTTTTTATTTTTCAGTCCTATCATTCTTAAGCTAATTGCAACATTATCAAAAACAGACATATTTTCTAATAATTTATAATCCTGAAATATATATCCTATATTTAGGTTTCTTATTTTATCAACTGTATGTGATGTCTTTTTTGTTATCTTTTTTCCGTTTATGTATATTTTTCCTTTATTAACTTTATCAAGTCCACCTATAGCATTTAAGAGCGTAGTTTTTCCGCTTCCTGAATGTCCTAAAATTGCGACTAATCCTTTATCTTCTAGTTCTAATGAGGTATTGTTAATAATATGTATTTCGTTTCTTCTTCGTCTATTAAAATATTTATGAACTTTTTCTAGTTTTACCATATTATTACACCTCCTCTTTGTATGTATTCATTACTGTATTTTTAAATAGTTGCCTAGAGAATTTAATTGATATTAATCTTGAAATTACAACCAATATTACATACATTAATATATATTCTTTTAAGCTCAAAAATTCGCTAAGTTTTGCTATATATTCTAGGTTAATTATACCTATTCTTACAAAATAGATGAATAGCATTAATACTGCATATGCTATTGTGGAATTAATAAACAATTCTATATCTAATATTCTTCTAATATTTTTATATGTAGCACCTAAAATTCTTAGTGTCGTATAATATATATTTCTTGATTTTAGTATTATTTTTATAATTATGTAAGATATGAAAAACAACACTAAAATTAATATTATTGTTACTACTACTTTAATTATTCTTATAATGTTTTGTGAACTTGCACTTTGGTCTATTTTATAATCGGTTACTTTTTTAGGATTTAGGCCTAATTTTTCAAGTTCTTGCATTGTTTCATCTACTTTTTCTATATCTTTTACATATACACTTGATTGATATGATGGTTTATCAAAAAGTGAATTATAATCATTAGTATTTATAAAAATTTTGTATCTATTTATATCATAAGCATCTGTTCCAAGTAATCTTTTCATATTAGACTTTGTGTATGTATTTGATATGCTTAAATTTAATTCATCCTCATAGTAGATATTACTTATTTCTATTTTTACGGATTGCCCTTTTATTTTATTATTTTTGAATTGAGTTTTAAATTCATCATCTACTATTGCTTTTCCACTTTCAACATTGTTATTTGGCTCTACTGTATATTGTTGATATTTATTATTTAGCAACACTTTCATTGTGCTATAATTTTTATTTAAGTCTATTCTTACCCCCTTTAGCACATCTTTTGATACATAAAATTCACAATCATAGTTGCTATCTTTATCAGTTGTTTGTATTCCTACTATAACTAAATCCCTAACTTTTTCATTGCTCCATCCATTAATTCCTTGTGATTTTAATATAGAGAATGTTTTATTTAGCACATCACTTAATCTTTCTCTTAAGTAATAATGTTCTTTATTCATCTTTATAACAATTTCGTCATTATTTTCTGGCATTCTTCCATATGTAAGATTTCCCCTAAAATTATCTATATCTTTCATTGTTCCATATATACTTAAATCATCTCTTGCAATTGGCATCCCACCATCTATAAGGATATCATCTTCAACTAAATAATCGACATTAGATAATTTTTTAATTTTTTCAAATTCTTCATTTGTAAAGGCTGTTCTATCATTTTTATTTATCAAAATTCTATTTTCTGATAAATCTCTAAAAGCTATGCTATAACCAGAATCACTTTGCTCTGTTTCTGTCATTTGAAAACTAGCATATTCAGCCAAAACTGCTGCACTTATAAAGAAAAATACGGCAAATAGTAGCAAAAATTTTGGTAAAATATTAAAAGTATTTCTTATTCCTAATCTGTATTTATTTGCCAAACTTATATTAGTATACTTACTCTCTATAATAGGTGGTTCTTTCTCAATCTTTTTAATTTCAGTATTTTGTATAATCCTTCCATCATGCATTTTTATTATTCTAGTTGCAAATTCTTCAACTTGTTCAATATTATGAGTTACAACAATAACTAGTTTATCTTTAGCAACTTTTTTTAGTATTTCTATAACTTCTTTTGCAGATTCAGAATCTAAATTTCCTGTTGGTTCGTCAGCTACAATAATTGGTGTGTCTTTTACCATAGCTCTGGCTATTGCTACTCTTTGCTTCTGCCCACCAGATAATTTAGAAACTTTTGTATTCTTGAATTTTGTTAAACCAACTTTATCTATAATATCTAATATTTTTTGCTTTACTTTATGCTTTTTATATCCATTTAATAATAAAACTAATTCCACATTTTGATATACTGTATAGCTATTAATTAAATTATAACTTTGAAAAATATTTGCTATGTATTTTCTTCTATAATCTTCAAAATCTTTTTCTGAATAGTGGCTTGTTTCTTTGCCTTTTATGTACATTTCTCCTTCTTCATAGCTATCTAACCCAGAAATTACATTTAAAAGTGTACTTTTTCCACTTCCAGATTCTCCTGTTATAACAACAAATTCTCCTATTTTCAATTCTAAGTTTACTTTCGAAAAACCTGTACTAATCATTCCTTTGTTATAGTAAAACTTTGATACATTTTCTAGTTTTAGCATAATTATTACCCCCTTTTTCTACTTCTTAAGGTACTATTACATATACTGTTTCTTTATAAAAATTTATATTTTCATTTTTTGATTCTGTCCATTCTTTTGATTTTTTGTGCATTATATATATTTCCTTAGTCACGTCGTTTTTCTCTAAATTTCTTCCAGTATAATAATTTAGACAATGCTTATTTGCATAAACTGCAAGTAAAGCTTTTTGAGTAAATGTATTTTTGGGGAAATTATTAAACGTATCTTTTGTTCTACTTGATCTAATAAACATTACATTATTAACTTCATATTCTGAATTTTTCTCGTATTCTATAATACATTCATTAATTTCTTTACAAAATTTTTCTTCTTCTTTATTAGTAATTTGATTCATTATTGCTAAACTGTAATAGTCGAATATATTTATAATTAAATAAATTATAGAGAAAGATAATAATAGATAACTAATATTATATTTTTCATTATTCAATGTTTTCACTAATGTATATATTACTGAAAAACCAATGATACCACCAATACATAAAGAAATTCTAGCTGATATTGCAATTGTCTTTTGTAAAAATACTGGTATAATGCAAGATAATATCACTATTAAAATACAAAATAAGTACTTTAATATTGTACTTTTTTTCTTTGAAAATAAACATAGCAAAATTAGTGTTATTATTATAGCTGAAAAAATCAAATATTTTGGAAACAATCCAAATGTAATTGTTGTAATTACCATTTTTATTCCTACAATTATTAAATATATCCTACTTTCTATATTTGTTGGAAATCCTTCAATTCTCTGTTGTTTTTCATTTGTCATTAGTTCACAAAATTTAAGAACACCCATCATAAAAATCAATAATATTATTACTATAGATGCAATTTTTAGCAAATATTTTACCCAGTCTTTTATTTTCTTATCTTCATCATTTAATGAAAAGAATAGTAAACTTAACAATATCCACATATTCAGTGTTCCTTGATATGCTAATGCTGCTAATAGCATTAAAAATAATGCTTTTATATATGAATATGTTTTATTTTCAGATAAAATTTTTGAAGCGTATGTTATTATAAGAATAGATAGTGACATTATAATATTTTCTACATATGCAAAGCATTCTACTGTCATTGGATTTAAAATTATTAAAAAAGAACCAAGTAAAATAACTGCATTTATAATTTTATTATTTCTTTTTATATCTACTTTTAGTTTTTTATTTACTATATTTTTAATTAATTTATATATATTAAATATTGCTATACTATATAATATTATACTTATATATTGCGATATCAATATCCATGCTTCCATTGGAATACCACTTTTTGATACTATAGATAGTATTAAATAATGTATAATTCTTCCATCTTTTAGTGGAGTTAGTTTATATATATCGTACCCATCTTGTATATTCCAATATGAATCTGTAATTTTATGTGGAATTAAAAATCCCAAACATAGAAAACTCGCCAAAGCAAGTATTATTAAAAATAATTTAATTTGTTTTTTATCAATTTTCTTTAGTTTTTCCATTTTTTACTCCTATTATTTTCATAAATTCATTTTGTTACATCGCTCTTTTATAATTTATATCATAACTGAATTTACTTTTCAATTTTTTATGCAAATTATTTGACAAAAAAATATGCTTTTAGATTCGTCTAAAAACATAGTTTTCCTAATGTATATGTAAATATAAGCTATTAAATCTTACAATATATATACTCAAGGCTTTCAAGCATTTTCATTTATTTTTATCCTCATATATTTTCTTCTAAAAAATGTTTTAATTGCTCAAATTCTGCTAAATAATTATTTTTTATATTGTTATATATTTCTCTTGATTTTTCTTCATCGTATAAATGAGATAATAGATTTTTATCTAACATCATTTGTATCCAAATATCTCCATTTTTTATTATCTTATTTTGAAATGCTAACTGAATAATGTTTCTAGGACTAGATAATCCATCTACAAATCCATTGTACTCTAAATAATCTTTCATAATTTTCCACGCTAGTTCAAATGTAAATTCATATCTTTGAATTGTTCCATCAATTATTATCGCTGTAGGTTCCTCTAGCATAGCTTCTTTTAATCTTTCTAAAGCATTTTTGTAGTTTCCATATCTTTCTTCTATTATTTTATTTGATAATCCATACATAATTCTACCTCACTTTTATAATATACTATCATTATAAATTTGTAAAGATAATTTTTTAATTTTTGATTATTTTATTGATATTTAGGCTCTTTTAGGTTATAATTATTTTGTTTTAGGAGGATTTTATGAATACTAAGAAAGCTATTCAAATTATAGAGAAGTTAAAAAATTATTATCCGGATGCTACTTGTAGTTTAGATTTTGAAACACCTTTTCAAATGTTAGTTTCAGTTGTACTTTCTGCTCAATGTACAGACGAAAGAGTCAATAAAACTACTCCTTATATTTTTTCAAAATATCCTACTGTTTATGATTTTGATAATATGGATTTACATACTCTTGAAGAATTAATACATCCTTGCGGATTTTATAAAAATAAAGCTAAAAACTTAAAAGCAGCAGCTCGTACTATAATTGAAAAATATAATGGTAAAGTTCCTGAAACTATGGAAGAATTGCTTCAAATTCCTGGTGTTGGTAGAAAAAGTGCAAATGTTATTATGTTAGAAGCTTTCTGCAATCCTCAGGGCATTGCTGTTGATACACATGCTAAAAGAATATCTAATAGAATTGGATTTTCGGAAGAATCTGATCCTTTAAAAATAGAACAGGATTTATTAAAAATTATTCCTAAAGAGTACTATTATGACGTTAACCACCTTCTTGTATGGCATGGAAGAAAAGTTTGTACTGCAAGAAATCCTAATTGTGAGATTTGTCCAATTAAAGATTTATGTGATAAAAAATCAACCTAAAAAATTAAATATTTGTTAATATGAAAGTGAGTTAATAATATGAAGATAATTGAAGTAAAGGAAAGAACAGAAAAATTGATTAATCAATTATTAGAAGTGTGGGAAGATTCAGTAAAAGCAACGCATACATTTCTATCTAATGAGGAAATAGAAAAAATAAAAGAATATGTACCACAGGCCTTAAAAAGTATAACAAGCTTAATAATTATAGAAAATGAAAAACATCAGCCTATTGCTTTTATGGGCATAGAAAATAATAAACTTGAAATGCTATTTGTTAAGAATAGTGAAAGAGGAAAAGGCTTAGGAAAAGAATTGTTGACTTTGGGAATAAAAAATTATAATGTTAAAGAATTAGCAGTAAATGAACAGAATCCAAAAGCTAAAGGATTTTATGAACATATGGGATTTAAAGTTTATCAAAGAAATGAATTAGATGATCAAGGAAATCCCTATCCTGTATTATATATGAAACTAGAAAGCTAATTTACTAAAAAAATCAATCACTTTACAATGATTGATTTTTTTATCTGTTACATTAGTTTAAACAGAAAAGTCATTGGTGGCGAAGAGGAGATTCGAACTCTTGACCTGCCGGGTATGAACCGGATGCTCTAGCCAACTGAGCTACTTCGCCATAAATTAAGACAATACTTATTATATAGGAAATAATAAGTATTGTCAATAGTTTTTATTGATTTTCCCACTGTGCAATTAATTTTGTATTTCCTGTTACTGTATATTGTGCTCCTGCTTGATAAATTAAATCGTCATTTTCTGGCTTCCAACCGACAAATACATATCCATCCTTTTTTGGTCCATCTCTTAAAGTTATTGTAGCATTACCAGTAGCTTCTACAGTTTGCATATCTGGAGCATTACTTCCACCGCAAGAATCATAAATTATAATATATACATCAGATAATTCAGTAAAATCTTCTGGTAATCTATAATATACTTCTCCTTTATATTCTAATCCATCAGTATAATATATTGTCTTTGTTTTTGCATTAATTATATATGTATCATTTCCTTGATATTCGTATTGTATTATATTTGTATCATTTGGATTTTTTCCTTGATTAATATCTAAATTTGCATAGTCTTCTATTTTATTACCTGAACCGTATTTTAAGTCAATTTGTGCTTCTAAATGGCTATTTAATTCTTTTAGGCTAATAACATAATATTCATCGCCATCATTTGGATTTCTAACTATTTCTCCATTTTGAAAACTATTTAAGAAACTTATATCTCCTGTATATCTTGGTCCTATAGTTACTATAGATTGTGAATCTGAATATGCTGTTCCTATTGATTCTCTAAGTTTATCAATATCGCCCTTAAAATAAGTATATTTTTGCAACTCTGAAACTTCTGTGGTATTTACGATTATAGGGATACTTACTAGAGCCAAAATGATTACTGTAATAACTAAAACTATTAGAGTTATGCCTCTTTCATTATTAATCTTTTGCATTTTTTCATTCCTTTATTATTAATTTTTCAATTATATATTATTATATTTTAATATATTTTTCAAGTATTTGTAACAAAAAAATAATAATCCAAATTCTTGGATTACTATTTTAACTTAGTGTTCTCTATCGTTTTCTATTTTTTGTTCTACTTCTATTTGTTGTTGATTTTCCACTGTTCGAACAGGTATTTCCATTCCTACTTGTAAGTCTGATTGTTGTATTGTTCTTTGTTTGCTTTTCTGCATTCTTTCTGTTAATCCACCAACTGTTTTATTAGCTTCTGCAAAAGCTTTGTTAATTTCATTTATATCTTGTCCTGTTTTCTTAGAAACTTCTACTGCTAATTCTGCCTCTGGCATGTCTTGACTTTCTTCTTTTTCTTCAAACATTTTTAAGTTTTTTATTTTATTTATAAATTCTCCTATTTTTTCTTTTATTTTACTCATCTTACTATGAGACTCCTCTCTTAATCATTAATATAATTATTATACCATATATTGTTACTTTTTTCAAGCCTTTTTTCTAATAATTATGTAACCCTTCATTTATTACGTTACAATTCACAGCCTCTTTAATTGTATATTCAAGATTTTGCAGTTTCGCGCAGTTTGGAGGACTTTACGTCCGACAGCAAGAAACAAAAAATCTTTGAATATACAGTTATAACTTATTTCTAACTGCTGTAAATTCTAACTTTTCTTCTACATATCTTTTATCTAATTCCTCTATTTTTTTGTAAAGATTTTCCTTTATGTTGTACTCTTTATTGCATTTATATACTAGTGTCCACAAGTATATTATTACAAAAAATATTGCTATATTTTTATAATAAAGTATCAATACACTAGATACTGCTGTAAGTATTATTGTATTTACATTTGTAATTGTTTTTGTCACAGAATAACTTTCTCTTAACCCAATTGTTATATGCAATATTTCTTGCAACATTCTCCCACCATCTAATGGATATATAGGAATTAAATTAAATAAAATTAGTAGAATATTTGCATATATCGCATTTTGATACTGAACCAATGTAAACTCATCTTTTAAAAAGAAAATTATTATAATACAAATTATATTTGTAAATGGTCCTGCTAAAGCTATTGCTATCTTTTTTAAACTTAGTAAATTTCCTTTTTTTATCTTTTTATTGTAATCTTTATAATTTATTTCAAATCCTAAATTAAATCCATATGGGATAATACTAATTGATTTCGGTTTAAATCCTAAACATACACCACATAAAAGATGTCCTAGTTCATGTATTAGTGCATAAAACATTAATATTGCATATATTCCAATGTTTTGGGTTACCAAGAAAATTAATATTATAGCAAATATTTTTAAATCTATTTTTATCTGCATTTTTATCTCCTTTAAAAAGTTATAATTGCTGCTGGATCAACAGTTCTCCCGCTTCTACTGATTTCAAAATGTAAGTGTGGGCCTGTAGTTCTTCCAGTATTACCTACTTCTGCTATTTTTTGTCCTTGACTTATATAGTCTCCTTGATTTACTAAAATTTTGCTGCAATGGGCATATAATGTACTAACTTCACCATTGGTTATTTTCAAATGATTTCCATAATCCCCATATGATGATACTTCTTCTACTGTACCTTCCATTGCAGCAATTATTTCTGTGCCAACTGTCGCACCTATATCTATACCAGCATGATTTGCGGAAATTATATCTGTTGGCTCTCTTTCTCCGTATCCAGATGTTACTACTCCTTTTGTTGGAACTATCATTGATACATTTGTTTTTATATATGCAATATCTTGCTCATCTTGGCTAAGTGGAACTTCTTCACTACTTCCACCTATTCCTTCTATTTGATTTGTTGCTTCATTACTTATTTGATTTTCTACTTGTTCATTAGTAGCTTGATTTTCCATTTCATTTACTACATTTTCTGTAACACTATTTTCATTAGTATTTTGATTTAAGCTTGAAAAAAAATCGTTTCCCTTATTGTACAGTTCTTCAAAATTTATATCCTGCGATAAAATGGGCTTTATGGTATCTATTGCTTGAGGATAATTTTGATTTAAGAAATATGCTAATCCGAAAATACACATACTTGCAATTGTCTGTATGAATACTTTTGTTAAATATGGCATTTTCTTTTTTTCAGTAGATATATTTATACTTCTTGCAGAAATTGTTCCTCTTCTTCTATTTGCAATTTCTTCTGCTCTTCTAATTCTATCTTGCTCACTTATAATTCTTTCCATAAAAAATACCTCTTCCTTAGTCTTTGTTTTAAATATATGACTAATGAAAAGGTTTTATTCTTTTATATAACAATTATAAGTAAACTAATTAATGATAATGACAACAGTATTTTCCATACTAAATTATGTCTTTTTAATTTTTTACATTCTCGTTCTAAATCCCTAACTCTTTTTTTGTTTTTTCCTTCTTCTTTGTATTTTTCCTCACATTTTTCTAATATTTTTTCAGCTTGATTAATAATATTCTTTTTATTTAAATTACCCATAAGCGCTCTCCTTTTATATGAGTATTTCCACTTATGGGCATTTTATACAATTTATACCAATTTTATTTTTATAATTTTTCCTTCATTTCCTATAATTTTGATTTGTCTTTGCTTTAGCTCTTCCGGTGCATCTTCACATATTCCATTATATACTTCTTTGTCTCCATCCCATACGGATATTTTTAATAAATTAAATTCTCTTATTGTCATTTTTTTCTTCCTTCTTTTCTACACCTGTTGCTACAACAGTTACTATTACTTCATTTCCTAAGTCTTCGTCTATAACTGTACCAAAAATTACATTAGCGTCTGGACTTACTTTCTCTCCAATTATACTAGCACTTCTATTTATATCTTCTAAGCTAATGTCTTCACTTCCTTTTATATTGAATATAACTCCTTTTGCTCCATCAATACCGCTTTCAGTAAGTGGATTATTTAATGCGTTCATTGTAGCATTAATTATTTTATTTTCTCCACTAGCTCTTCCAATTCCCATATATGAATATCCATTATATTCTAATATAGTTTTTACATCTGCGAAGTCAACATTAATTGTTCCTACTGAATTTATTAAATCAGTTATTGATTGAATTCCTTGTCTCAAAATATCATCTGTCATTTTGAATGCATTAAGTATTGAAACATTATTTTCAGTGTTTTTTAATAATTGGTCATTTGAAATTATTATTAAAGCATTTACATTTGGTTTTAGTTTGTCTATTCCAATATCTGCTCTTGCTTTTCTTAGTTTTCCTTCAAAAGAAAATGGTTTTGTAACAATTCCTATAGTAAGAATTCCTTTTTTCTTTGCTGCTTCTGCTATTACTGGTATGGCGCCTGTTCCTGTTCCTCCACCCATTCCAGCAGTTAAAAACAACAAATCTGTTCCGTCAAGAATTTTATTTATATCATCTATACTTTCTCTTGCTGCTCTTTCTCCCACTTCTGGATTTGCTCCTGCACCTAATCCTCTAGCTATTTCTTTTCCTATTTGAAGAGTTTTACATCCATTTGTGTTTGCTCTTTCTAATATTCCTTTTTCTGTATTTACTAATATATATTCTACTTCATCTACATCTGACACTATCATTTGATTAACGGCATTGTTTCCTCCGCCACCAACACCTATTACTTTTATTTTTATTAAATCTTTTGTTCTTTTTGTTTGTTCATAGTCTATCACGATTATTCCTCCATTCTTGGCTTTAAATGTATTTATATTATACTATAATTCTTGTTTTTTTCAAGTATTTTCATAAAGTTTTAAATTGAACTTTTGGGAGATTTTATTAAAATTTTTATTAAAAAAAATAAATATATGGTTTTGGATTCAAGGGGAGCGCGAGCGAGCCGTACGGAGCGTCCCTGCTCCGGGAATTCAAAATCATATATTTATTTTAATTAATAAGATATAACTAAAAAATATCCCCAAAGTTCAATTTGCAAAATTACAGTTTTAATGATACAATATTATCATATGATTTAAGGAGTTTAATTATGGATTCAATTTTAATTAGCGTTATTTTACCAATTTATAATGTAGAAAAATATTTAAAAAAATCTATTGATTCAGTTATTGGGCAATCTTATAAGAATCTGGAAATAATCTTGGTTGATGATGGTGCAACTGATAGTTCCCCAATCATTTGTGATGAATATGCTAAAAAAGATAATAGAATTAAAGTTATTCATCAAAAAAACGGTGGCTTATCTGCTGCAAGAAATGCAGGAATTAACTCTGCTTCTGGTGAATTTATATACTTACTAGATGCTGATGATTTTATTGATAGCAATTGTATTTCTGATTTATTAAATTTAATTACTAAGTATGATGCAGATATTGCAGAATGTGATGTTGTATTGGTAAACGAATCTGATTCTAATTCCTTTGTTTTCCCAGAATCAGATATTAATGATTTAGTTGTTTTAGAAAAATATGATGCTTTGACTAGAATTCACGATGATGATTTTTCTATTTGTTTAAGGTCTGTAATAGCATCTAATAAATTGTATAGAAAAAATCTTTTTGATAATATAAAATATCCTCTAAACAAGCTACATGAAGACGAATTTACTACTTACAGATTATTTTATGAATCAAGAAGAGTTGTATTTACTAATAAAAAAATGTATGCATATGTTCAAAGAGAAAATAGTATTACTCACACTGATTTTAGCATGAGACGTTTAGATGCATTAGAAGCTTATGATAAATATTTGGAATTTTTTGTAGAGCATAATTTATATGAAATGCAATCTAGAACTTGTAGAAGATATTTACGTTTATTAGCCAGATTAAAATCTCAGGTTAAAGAATCTAATTTTGAAGAAAAACAAAAAGTTTATGATATTTTAGATAACAAATTTAATGATATTTGCAAATTTAATGATGAGCTATATTCTGAACATCCAGAATTAGAATATAGAAGGAAATTATGTGATGAATTTATAAAAAAATATAACGAAGTATAGTTTAATTTTAAAGTTTAAGATTATATATTTTACAAATACCAATATATTCTTACATATTTCACTGCGCGGTCGCATAAATGCTCCAGCTTGCACGCTGCGCTCCGCTATATTAGCTTCGCTCGCTGAAATGTTTCAGAATATATTGGTATTTTAATATTAAAAATTTATTAAACTTTAAAATTAAACTAGACTTCGTTTATTAGTTTTATTAATTGTGTGCCATTGTAGAATTCTCTTGTTGGTATTGTATCTGGTACTTGAGTTAAATTTTTATACTGTTCTAAATAGATAACAAATGGATAATTTCTCCATTTTTCATTACATGTTATCAATGCTTTTGGTAATTTTATATTTTTAAATTTTTCCATACATTCATCATCAAACCCATCTCTATCTGTGCATATAACGAAAATTTTATCTTTAATAATTCTTTTCTTTCTCTCTTCCCATTTTTGAATGGCTTCTTCTTCACTGTTATAATGTAAAAAGTATAGTTTTATATCATCTAATTCTGCTGTAATTGGGTCATTATTTGTAATATTTATATCTAAACTTAAATAATATTCTAAATTATTCACAAATTTTATAAAATCCGATGCTGAAAAATATAAATTTATTGTAGGAGATAAAAATTTTTTATTCATATCATGATATATAACGCCTCCAATACAATTTTGTGCAATAAAACTTATTTGTTCTTGATTATATAAATTTCTATTTTTTTCAATTATTTCTTCTCTATTTTCCAAGTTACACCTCCTATTTCGCTCATTATATGTTAAATCTATCATTATGTCAATAATTGCGTTTTCTCATTAATCATGTTATAATTTTATTATATTAAAGG
Source organism: uncultured Clostridium sp. (assembly GCA_930980855.1). Lineage (GTDB taxonomy): Bacteria > Bacillota > Clostridia > TANB77 > CAG-508 > CAG-793. The sequence continues at coordinate 50 of CAKNIZ010000020.1, read as the reverse complement.
AGACCAACTATGAAAAGTCAATAGTTTTTTAGAAAAAAAAATAAAAAATT
>CAKNIZ010000019.1 GCA_930980855.1 uncultured Clostridium sp. | reverse complement strand
GGCACGAGTCTGCAAAACTCTGATCCCCGGTTCGAATCCGGGTGTCGCCTCCAATAACTTATCTGTTTGAACCAATAGGGCAGATAAATACAAAAAAGATGTTATAATATAGTTAATTAAACAAAAACATTCAAAGTTTTGCGAATGTCATTTGTGCTTGTATGTGTATCACAACTACACATACTTTTTTTGATAAAAAAATAAAAAAATATATATAATATATTTACAATTTTAACACAAAATGATAAAATGTGTTTAAACTGTAAATAAAATATGAGGAGAGTTACAAATGTATAAAAATATTATAGATATTATTAATAAAAATGATGGAATAATAACTAGCAAAGAGGCTCAAGAAAAGGGAATTTCAAGAACAATGCTAAAAAAAGTTAATGATTTAGGATTGATTGAAAGAATTTCTCAAGGAGTTTATACAACAGATAAATTTATCTATGATGAATATTACTTATTTCAGTTAAAGCATAAAAACACAGTATTTTCATATAATACAGCATTATATTTGCAGGAAAAAACAGAAAGAACTCCTAATAAAATGGATATTACAACTACAAAAAATAATAGTTTAGCATATTGCAAAGATATTGCTAATGTATATAGAGTGAATCAAAATATATTAGAGTTGGGAAAAATAAAAGTAAAAACTTCAACAGGAAAAACAGTTAATGCATATAACTTAGAACGTACAGTTTGTGATATTATTAATAATAAAGCCAATATCGATATAGAAACGGCTAATAAAGCAATCAAAAATTGTATTAAAAGTAAAGAATTTAATGCAAATAAAATGTTTGAATATGCAAAAAAAATGAAAGTATATGAGAAGGTAAAAATATATATGGAGGCAATAATATGATAAGAAATGCAAAAAGCTTAATGGATAAGTCGAAATATTTAGCATCAAAAAATAATATTACAACAAATGAGATTTTACAAAATTATATGTTTGAGAGAATATTAGAAAGATTATCGGTTTCAAAATATAAAAATAATTTCATTCTAAAAGGTGGTTTACTATTATCTTCAATAATGGGGATAGATACTAGAACTACTATGGATATGGATACTTGTATAAAAGGAATAAATTTGACAGATGAACAATTATATGAAGTTTTAAATGAGATTTTAAATATCGATGTAAATGATTGTGTCAAGTTTGAAATAAAAAACTCTAAGCCAATAAGAGAAGATGATGACTATGGAGGATTAAAATATAAATTATTAGCAAAATTTGATAACCTCAGAGTGAACTTAAGCATTGATATTGCAACAGGAGATTTAATTACACCAAGAGAAATAGAATATGATTATAAAATGATGTTTGAAGATAGAAGTTTAAAAATAATGACTTATAATATAGAAAGCATTATAGCTGAAAAATTTCAAACAGTAATATCAAGAGGTGTATTAAACAGTAGAATGAAAGATTATTATGATTTATATTATTTAATTACATATGAAAAATACTCAAAAGATAACCTAAAAGAAGCGATAATAAAAACTTTCCAAAAGAGAAATACAGATACAAATTCAATAGATAAAATTATGGAAGAGATAAAACAAAGTGAATTTACTAAAGAATTGTGGATTAAATATACTAAAAAACATCAATATGCTAAAAATCTAAAATTTGAAGAAATTATAAGAAAAATTAATACTATTAGTGAAACAATATTATAAGTAACAGCAGGTGGGGGGGAAATAAATGATAAAAAAAATTACAGAAATATTAAATAGTGCTGATAAAATAGATAATTGGAGTATTAATCTAGTGAAAATAAATGTAACAAAAAAAGAAGGAGTAAAATATTACGTTGAAGAATTATCAGATTTTGATGAAAATGGAATATTAAAAACACTAAAAGAAATCGTTCAAATATATACTAATGGAGAGAAAGCATCTTTATATAGTGATATTGAAGAGTATAATAGTGATACAATTTCAAATGTAATATATAAAATGGATATTACAAATGAATTAATAAAAGATACATATGATTTATTCATAAGTGCGTTATCAAATCCAGACCGAGAAAATGATCCTATAAAAAATAAATATGATTGCTATGTTTTAAAAAGTAGCATTGAAGAGAATGGAGAAGATATACCAATAAAGTTTATTTTTATGAAAAATCCTATAAAAATACTAAAAAATAAATTTATAAAGTTGGGAGAAAAATATAAAGAAATTACTGATACAGTTATTGGATTAGAATTATCTATTGATATGATAGCATATGGAAATACAATATACTTTTTTAATAACTCTGGAGAAAAACTTTTTAATATGGAAAGAGCATATAAAGCAGTTTGTAAAGAGAAAATAGAAGAAATAAAAGATATGGGAATAGTTTCTGATATTGAATCTTTTATGAATGTTGCAAATTCGGGACATAATCCTAAAAAATTTATATCTTTTAATAAAGAGAACTTAAAATTATTAAATGATGATAAAATGAAAGATAATATTTCAGCTAAATTTAACATTCCATTAATAAATGGAAAATTTGATACAACAAACGATGAAGTATCAAAAAAATTGATAAAATTATTATGTGATAAAGGAAAAATAGATCCATTTAATAACAAGCCTGTAGAGGTAGCCGGAGCTAAGGAATGGAAATAGGGAGGATTTTTAATGACAAGCATTAACTCATGGTGTTTATATTATGTCTCATTTGTACCATTATGGTTAGCAATATTATTCATAGATATAAAAAATATTGTAGATAAAAAACAAAATTTATATACAGAAAAAATTTCTATTATAGCTATAGTTGTTTTATTTATTATTAGCTTAATAATTGTAAGAAGACTTATTATAGATAAAAGAAGAAGTGGTGCAGAAAAATATATAATTATTGAAGCAAAAAAATCTAAAGATATTACTATTGAATATTTTTTAGCGTATGTTTTACCATTATTTGCTTTTGATTTTACCCAATGGGATCAATTAATAATATTTTTGATATTTTATTTATCCCTTGGTTTTTTATGCGTAAAACATAGCTATTTTACAGCTAATATTATTTTAGAAATTTTAAAATATAATTTTTATGAGTGCTCATTGAAAAATTCAGATGGAAAAATTATTGACAAATATGTTATAAGCAAAAACAATTTAGAAACTGAAAATAGTATATTGTTAAAAAGTATAAATAACGAATATATGATAGAACCAAAAACATAATACAGGAAGAATGTATACTTCCAGTATTTTTAGTTATAAATATAATTTGTAATAAAATTGCAGTAATAATTTTAAAAATAAATAGGAGCAAAATTATGGGAATAAAACAAGAAAATGAAATAACGATGAAAGTAAATTGTGGAATAAGTGAGCTATGTAAAATTCTAGAAGATAAGGGATTTAAAGTTGTAGATCGATTTACACTAAATGATATATTTATGATACCAAATACTTTACAAAGTAATATAAAAGAATTAACTAGTAGAGAAATTTTAAAAGATGCAATATTAATAAGAGATATAGAAAATCAATTGAAAGAAAATAGAACAAAGAAAATAACTTTTAAAAAGAAAGAATTTAACAAAAATAGTGATATATTAAATCAAGAATCCATTAACTGCGATATTCTTGATATTGATGAGGCTGTGAACCTTTTTCAGGCAATTCATTACTTTAAAATAATGAATATTAACGAAAGGGATATTGTTTATGGAAAAGGAGACTTTAAAATAGCAATAAAAGATATAAGGAAAGGAGACAATTTAATTGAAGTAGAGACAGTATCAAATAATGACAATATAGATACAATAGAAAAATTAAAAACACAAATTATAAATTTACAAATTCCTGTTGATACTAGCAATTTTTTTGTAAAAAAAGCAGAGATAGAATTAGATAAAATAATAAAAGGATAGATATTTTAATTCAATATTGAAAAAAGAAAATGATTAGTACTAAAAATTTTGAACATAAAAAATAATATTTGACATATAATAATTAATGTAGTATACTATATTTAGCTTATAAGCAATTTGATTTGATGTATAACATTTGTAAAAATGTAACACTTGAAAAAGACTAACAGGGCAAAAAGGTTAGTCTTTTTCCATTATAAAAGACTAGGAGGGCAAATCCCAGTCTTTTTTGTCTAATCATCTAATTCTTTTAAAATCAGCAGATTCTTTTCTGGCTGTCGCCTCCAATAACTTATCTGTTAAAACCAATAAAGCAGATGAATAGTATATAATAAAATTATTTACAAATAATATTATTATAAAATCTATGAAAAGTATTCAAAAATAGTAAAAATTATGCTATACTGTATATAGTAAAGAAGAGAGGTGTATTAAAATGATGCAAGTAACAAATATTCAGGATTTAAAAACTGCAGTTAACCAAAATGGAGAAATGGTTATTACTTTGAATAACAATGATATTATAATTATGAAAATGGAAGAATATAGAGAAAAATTATTAAAGGAAGATATAGAAGAACATTTATTGAAGGCAGAAGATGACATAAGAAAAGGAAGAGTGAGAGACGGCAGAGAAGTTTTTAAGGAATGGAAAGAAAAATATGGAATATAGAATAAAACTAACAGACCAATTTTTAGATGAGTTTGAAGAAATATGTGATTATATTTCTAACCAATTAAAAAATATAGATGCATCAAATAGATTAAGGGAAAAAGTAATATATAATATTCTTTTACTAGAAAATTCTCCAAGAATGTTTACTCAAATAGAAAAGGTAGATAGAACAGAACGACAATATAGAAGGCTAGTAGTAAATAACCATATTATTTTATATACCGTAGATGAGTTAGAAAAGATAGTTTACATTGCACATATATATTATGCAGGACGAAACTATTTAGATGGAGAAATTATGTCATTTGTATTTGTATGTGTATCACAACTACACATACTTTTTTTGGCTAATATTTTGAAAATAAGGAATAATAAATATTGATTTATAAAAGAAATTATAATATAATATAAACTGTAATATTTTAAGTAAAAGAGAGGTCATAACATGGCAAAGAAAATATCAATATTTTTAAGTATAATATTTACCATTATTATTGCATTAACAACTGTAAATTATGCAGTAAGTGATGCTAATGGAATTTATTTAGGATTAAAAGGAAAATCAACACATAGAGAAACTGGTTTATACACTTTTAATAATAAAGCAATATTTAAAATAGTAAAATATAATAATGCAAGTGGAACAACAGAAGTAGGAGACAATTCTTCTATATATTGTATTAAGGCAGGACCAGGATTTGGCTCAGAATCATATGAAAATAACATAGTAAGATATACACAATATTTTGATTTAAAAAATCCAGATGCAATCGAAAGTCCATATGATAAACAATTGCCAGAAGACCCAGACACATATAATCAATTAATATGGGTTTTGGACCATTTATATATACCAGCGAAAACAGGAGCTTCTTCAGATGAAATTAGATTAGCAGAAGAATCAAAAAGAGCATTACTAGATAATGCCGGAGTGGCAGAAGATAGCTTCCTAAGAGATGAAGCAACATATGGGGATGAAATAGAAGATATATTAGAAAGTATTCAACAAGTTGCAATATGGTATTTTACAAATCCAGATGGAGATTATCATAACCCATATGATGATAGATTAGAAATAAGAGTAGATGGCGAATCTTTAATAGATAAATACGGACTAGATTTTGTAGATAATGAAATAGACTTAATATATAGCTACTTAGTACAAGGAGCAATTGATGCAGTAAACTCAGGATTTACTTATGAAGATTCAATTGTAGGTTCATCGCCAATTAACTTTGTAAAAGATTCAGCTACAGTAACAATGGAAAGTACAAATTACATCATAGGACCATACAGAATTAATGAAACTTCAAATATAGAATACAATTTAAATGTAACATTAACAGATGGAAGTACAACAATCCAAAATGCCAAAGTGTTGAATGCTGATAAGCAAGAAATAACAAATGGAAGTACAATCTCAGAAAAAATAGGAACAACAATAGGAAGCGACTTTTATATATCAATTCCTATATCATCAAATATAAGTCAAATAAGACTAAACGTAGGAGCAGAATATTATAACACAATACAAACATACTGGTCAGTAGGAGAAGCAAGTTTAGTAAATAATCAACCAGTTGTAATAGTATCGAGAGAAAAACAAACATACAATGATGAAAGTATGGTACCTATAACAAATCCAGAATTTGATTTAGCATTAAGAAAATTTATTACAAAGATAAATGATGCTCAAGTTGAAGTGAATCGTGAACCAGAAATGACACAAGAAGATTTACAAGCTTTAGCAACAGGAAAAGCTACATTTGATAATGGAACAACAGCTACAAAAAGTCATACAAAAACACCATTAATAATAAATAATGGAGATAAAATAACATACACTATTAGAGTTTACAATGAAGGTGACATAGACGGATATGCAAAAACAATAGTAGATTATCTGCCAGAAGGATTAGAGCTAGTACCAGCAACAGAAAGCACTATAAATGCTAAATATGGATGGCAAAATGTAAATGGTGCAGAGGAAAACTCACCTAAAGGAAGAGCAATATATACAACATATCTAGAAAATGAACTAATATCTAAATTTGACAAAGCACCAACAGATGGAACATATGAACTAGATTATGCAGATGTTCAAGTAGAATGTAGAGTTACTAAACAGCCAAGTGAGCAAGATGTATCATTAAAGAATGTGGCAGAAATAACTAAATCAGAAGACGTTACTGGACAAACTCAAGATAGAGATTCAGAAGAAGATAATTTATCAGACGACAATATAAATAACTATATGCCAGGAACATCAGAAGATGGAAAAGGTTATGAAGATGATGATGATTATGAAGAACTTATAATGCTTGGAAAAACATTTGACTTATCATTAAGAAAATTTATTACAGCAGTAAACGATAAAGAAATAACCAACAGAGAACCTAATGTAGATGTTAATCCATTGTTAACAGGAAAAACTACAGCTAATTACAATCATACTAAAAATCCTGTAAGTGTAACAGCAGGAGATATAGTAACATATACAATAAGGGTATATAATGAAGGACAAGTTGATGGATATGTAGATGAAATAGTTGACCACTTACCACCAGAATTAGAGTTTATAGTAGAAGATGATTTAAATGCGCAATATGGATGGATTATAGATCCAGCGGACACAACACAAAGAACAATTAGGACGAATATATTATCAAAAGAAAATGACACTGAGAATATAATAAAAGCATTTAATTCAGAAACTAGAGAAATAAGTTACAAAGAAGTAAAAATTAGATGTAAAGTTAAGGATACAGCTCCAAGTTTAACCAAAATTACAAACATTGCAGAAATAACAAAATATAGTAATGAATCTGGATTAATAGATAGAGATAACTCAAGAGATGTAGTATTACCATCAGATGCAGATTTACCATCATATAAAGATGAAGAAATAAATTCAGGAGTAGAATATATACCTGGACAAGAAGATGATGACGATTTTGAAAAAGTAGTATTAGAAAAGTTCGATTTAGCGTTAAGAAAATTCATTACAGGAGTAAACAATACAGAAATAACAGATAGAGAACCACAAGTAGATACAAGTAAATATGGAACTATAGGAGAAGACGGAAAAGAAATAACAAGTTTCACATACAATCATACAAAAGATCCAGTAAGAGTATGCCAAAATGATATAGTAATTTATACAATAAGAATATATAATGAAGGTACAATGTCAGGATATGCAGAAGAAATAAAAGATGATGTACCAGAAGGATTAATATTCTTACCAGAACATGAAATTAACCAACAATATAGATGGAGAATAGTAGATGCAGAAGGAAATCAAACACAAAACGCAGAAGAAGCAGCATATATAAGAAGTGATTACCTATCAAAAGAAAATGAACAAACAGCAGGAGAAAATTTACTACAAGGTTATGACCCAGCAACAATGGAAGGACCAGATTATAAAGATGTAAAAGTAGCATTTAAAGTAGGTATGCCAAATACATCGGATAGAATAATAATAAATAAAGCCGAAATAAGTGAAGACTCAGATGAGAATGGCGAAGATGTTACTGACATAGATTCTACACCAGATAAATGGATAGATGGAGAAGATGACCAAGATATAGAAAAAATCTATGTACAATATTTTGATTTAGCCTTAAGAAAATGGGTAAGTCAGGTAATAGTAATCGAAGGTGGAGTAGAAAAAGTAAAAGATACAGGACACTATGCAGAACAAGACCCAGAGCCAGTAGTAAAGGTAGATTTAAACCAAAATAGAATAGACAACACAATAATAAAATTCAAATATCAAATAAGAATAACAAACGAAGGAGAAATAGCAGGATACGCAACAGAGATATCAGACTACATTCCAGAAGGACTAGAATTCAATCAAGCAGATAACCCATTGTGGAGAGAAGTAGAAGGAAAAATAGTAACAGACCAATTAAAAGATACATTATTACAGCCAGGAGAAAGCGCTACAGTAGAAGTAATACTAACATGGATAAATGATGAAGAAAACATGGGAGTAATGATAAATACAGCAGAAATAAGTGAAGACTATAATGAAAGTGATACACCAGATATAGACTCAACTCCAAATAACAAAGAAGAAGGAGAAGATGATATAGATGATGCACCAGTAGCACTAACAATGGTAACAGGTAGCATGCCACTATATATAGGATTAACAGCGGGAACACTTGCAATAATAGCAGGAGGAGTATTCTTAATAAGAAAATATGTAATATAGCAAAAAGCCACTAAAACAGTGGCTTTTAATTTTCGGCACAAACCTATTGAAAAAATTATTTTGTTGATATATAGTATATAATATAATAAAAAGAGGGAAAATGTAAAAGAAGGGATAGTTATGAAAAATAAAATCGCAATATCAATTTTAATAATAATTTTAAGCATAGGAATAATTTTGGGCTCAGCCAGTAGTTATGGTGCTACAGGCTCATTATACTTAGGATTAAAAGGACTGTCTACATCAAGAGATACAGGAGCTTATTCATTTAATAATAAAAATATATTCAAAATAGTAAAATATAGTTCATCACAATCAGAAAGAGATGATGGAAGTAGTATTTATTGTATTAAAGCAGGACCAGGATTTGGATCAGAAAACTATGAAAATAATGTAATAGAATATACTCAATATTTCGATATAAAAGATCCAAACTCAATAGGCTCACCATATAGAGGACAATTACCATCAGACATGACAACATACAATGAACTAGTATGGGTATTAGACCATTTATATATACCAGCAAAAGATGGTGCAACATCAGAAGAAATTAGATTAGCAGAAGAATCAAAAAAAGCTCTATTGGATAATGCAGGAATATGGGAAGATAGTTTCCTAAGAGATGAAGCAAGATATGGTGACGAAATAGAAGATATACTAGAATGTATTCAACAAGTTGCAATTTGGTATTTTACTAATCCAAGTGGAGATTATCATAACGAATATGATGATAGATTAGAATTAAAAGTAGATGGTCAATCTCTAATAGATAAATATGGCTTAGATTTTGTAGATAATGAAATAGATTTAATATACAGTTATTTAGTGCAAGGAGCTATAGAAGCAGTAGCAGGAGGATACACATATGAAGATGCAAAACAAAGTCCAATTAGCTTAAATAGCACAAGTGCAACAGCAAGAATAAGTGGAAGTAATTATTTAGTAGGACCATATAAAATTGAAGAAATAGGAACAAGCAGTTATACTTTAACAGCAAGAATAACAAATGGAACAAGTGAAATAAGTAATGTAAAAATACTAAATCAAAATCAACAAGAAATAACATCAGGAAGTATAAGTGAAAAAATAGAATCAACAATAGGAAATAATTTCTATATTCAAATACCAATGACTGAAAATATATCAAGAATGAAAATAGAGATAGAAGCGGAAAGCTATACAACAGAACAAACAATGTGGACAACAGGAGCAAGCAGTTTAAGCATAAATCAACCAGTAGTAATAGTAGAAACAGTAAAAGATACATTTGTAGAAGAAGATGAAATAGAAATGCCAGCACCAAGTGGAGAATATAATTTTAAACTAATAAAACAAGATGCAAATAATAGTGCAAAACTACAAGGTGCAAAATTCACAGTAAAAATAAATAATGGAGCATCACAGGAATATACAACAAATCAAAATGGTGAAATAAACATAACAGGAATAGAAATAACAAATACAAATCCAGATACAATAGTTATACAGGAAACAGAGGCACCAGAAGGATATATACTAAATAATGAAGTAATAACTTTAACTGTAAATAAGGCATTACAAAATGGAGAATATGTAGCGACAGGAGTAACGGGAAGTCCAAATGCAAACCTACAAGGAAACACAGTAAACTTAGTAGTTAATAACTCTAAAATAACTGGTTCATATAAATTTAAACTTGTAAAACAGGATGCAAACGATTTAACTAAATTGGAAAATGCAAAATTTGGTATAAGAATAAATAATGGACAAGAACAAGAATATACAACAAACCAAAATGGTGAAATAGAAATAAATAATATACAAATAACAGGTACAAATACACAAGACACAATAGTAATTCGTGAAATAGATGCACCAGAAGGATATATATTAAATGGAGAAACTATAACATTAACGATAAGTAAAAGCTTGCAAGATGGAAAATATGTAGCAAGCAATGTAACAGGAAGTTCAAATGCAAATCTAACTACAGACCCATCAGGAGTAAATACAGTAAATTTAGTGGTAGATAATACAAAATTAGCAGGCTCATATAATTTTAGATTAATAAAGCAAGATGGAAAAGACTCTAACAGATTAGAAAATGCAAAGTTTAGTATTAAAATAAATGGAACAGCACTTCAACAAGAATACACAACAAATTCAAACGGAGAAATAGAAATAAATAATATAGTAATTACAAATCCAGACACACCGGACACAATAGAAATACAGGAAATAGAGGCACCAGAAGGATATATACTAAATAATGAAGTAATAACATTAACTGTAACAAAAGGAGAATCAGGAAATAGTTATGTAGCAACAGGAGTAACTGGAAGTGCAAACGCAAATTTACAAGGAAATACAGTAAATATAGTAATAGACAATACAAAATTAGAAGGCTCATATAATATAAAACTAGTAAAATACGATGAATCAAATCCAGACAAGAAACTAGAAAATGCTAGATTTAAAGTAACAATAGAAAGAGAAGAACAGGAATACGAAACAGATGCAAGCGGACTAATAAGTATTGCTAAACCAATTCTAGAAGCTGGAAAAGAAATAAATATAAGTATAGAGGAAATAGAAGCACCAGAAGGTTATGACCCAATATTAGAAGCACCAATACAAATAAAACTTGTAACAGGAGAGTCAAATGGAAAATATGTAATAAGCAATTGGGAAAATATATCACAAAATGCAGAAGTAACATTTGATGAAACAAGTAATACAATAACAATAAATGTAGCCAACAGAAAGCAAAAGTTTGATTTAGCATTAAGAAAATTCATAACTCAAATAAACGGAGAAAATGTAGATGTAAGTAGAGAACCTGTTATTACAGATGCAGAAAAAGAAAAATTATTAAATGGACAGGGAAAATTTGATAATGGTACAACAGCAGAAAAAACACATACAAAAACACCATTAGTAGTAGAAACAGGAGATAGAGTAATATATACAATAAGAGTGTATAATGAAGGAAAAATAGATGGATATGTAAAAGAAATAACAGACTACTTACCAGAAGGACTAGAACTAGTACCAGATACAGAAAGTACGATAAATACAAAATATGGATGGGTACAAGAAGGAAGAACAGTAAAAACGACATATATGCAAGATACATTAATAAAAGGGGTAGAAAATAATGAGATAAGCTATGTAGATGTACAAATAGAATGTAGAGTAAGTAAAAATGCCACCGGCGAAGACCAAAACTTAAAAAATATAGCAGAAATAACAAAAGCAGAAGACATAACAGGAAGCACAGCAGATATAGACTCTAAGCCAGGTAATTTAACAGATGAACAAAAAAATAACTACAATCCAGGAACATCAGAAGAAGGAAAAGGATATGAAGATGATGACGACTATGAAGATTTAGTAATTCTAGGAAAATACTTTGATGTATCATTAAGAAAATTCATAACAGGAGTAAATGATACAGAAATAACAAATAGAATACCACAAGTAGATGTAACACCACTAAAGAATGGAGAAACAACAGCAATATATAATCATATAAAAGAGCCAATAGAGGTAAAAGCAGGAGACATCGTAACATATACAATAAGAGTATATAATGAGGGACAAGTAGATGGATATGTAGAAAAAATAGTAGACCATTTACCACCAGAATTAGAATTCTTACCAGAAGATGAGCTAAATAAAAAATATGGTTGGATACAAGTAAATGAAAGAACAATAGAAACAGAATATCTAAAAGACACATTAATAGAAAAATTTAATCCAGATGGAACAACACTAGATTATGCAGAGATAGAAATTAGATGCAAAGTAAAAGACGATGCAGCATATTTAAAAGAAATAACAAATATAGCAGAAATAACAGATTATAGAAACGATTTAGATATACCAGATAGAGATAACGAAAATGAAGTACAATTGCCATCAGATGAAGATTTACCAGATTATAAAAAGGATGAAATAGATTCAGGCAAAGAATACATCCCAGGACAAGAAGATGACGATGACTTTGAAAAAGTAGTATTAGAAAAATTTGATTTAGCATTAAGAAAATTCATTACAGGAGTAAATAATACAGAAATAACAGATAGAGAACCACAAGTAGATACAAGTAAATATGGAACTATAGGAGAAGACGGAAAAGAAATAACAAGTTTCACATACAATCATACAAAAGATCCAGTAAGAGTATGCCAAAATGATATAGTAATTTATACAATAAGAATATATAATGAAGGTACAATGTCAGGATATGCAGAAGAAATAAAAGATGATGTACCAGAAGGATTAATATTCTTACCAGAACATGAAATTAACCAACAATATAGATGGAGAATAGTAGATGCAAATGGAAATGAAACACAAAATGCAGAGGAAGCGGCATATATAAGAAGTGATTACCTATCAAAAGCAAATGAAAGTGTACCAGGAGAAAACTTACTACAGGCATATGACCCAGAAACGATGGAAGTACCAGATTATAAAGATGTAAGAGTGGCATTTAAAGTAGGTATGCCAAATACATCGGATAGAATAATAATAAACAAAGCAGAAATAAGTGATGATGCTGATGAAAATGGAGATGAAGTAGAAGATATAGACTCAATACCAGACGAATGGAATGACGGAGAAGATGACCAAGACATAGAAAAAATCTATGTACAGTATTTTGATTTAGCATTAAGAAAATGGGTAAGTCAGGTAATAGTAATCGAAGATGGAGTAGAAAAAGTAAAAGATACAGGACACTATGCAGAACAAGACCCAGAGCCAGTAGTAAAGGTAGATTTAAACCAAAATAGAATAGACAACACAATAATAAAATTCAAATATCAAATAAGAATAACAAACGAAGGAGAAATAGCAGGATACGCAACAGAGATATCAGACTACATTCCAGAAGGACTAGAATTCAATCAAGCAGATAACCCATTGTGGAGAGAAGTAGAAGGAAAAATAGTAACAGACCAATTAAAAGATACATTATTACAGCCAGGAGAAAGCGCTACAGTAGAAGTAATACTAACATGGATAAATGATGAAGAAAACATGGGAGTAATGATAAATACAGCAGAAATAAGTGAAGACTATAATGAAAGTGATACACCAGATATAGACTCAACTCCAAATAACAAAGAAGAAGGAGAAGATGATATAGATGATGCACCAGTAGCACTAACAATGGTAACAGGTAGCATGCCACTATATATAGGACTAACAGCAGGAACACTTGCTATTATAGCTGGAGGAGTATTCTTAATAAGAAAATATGTAATATAGTAAAAAGCCACTAAATGTGGCTTTTTACACTTCAAACAAAAATATAAAACTTAGTAAAAATATTCTAAAAAGCGTTTACTTTAAAATTAACGTATGCTATAATGCAAAATAGATATAATAATAAGAGAAAAAATTAAGTATGAGGTGAACATATGAATCAAATATTATCAATGCAATCAAACATGAATGATGGCAATAAGAACAATAAAATAAACAATAAAGAGCCAAAATATAGAGAATACAATGACAAAGCGAGTATCAACTCTATTTTGCGAGTATTTGCAATATTCATTATGTTATTTGGAATAGCGTTAATTGGAAATTCAGTATATGGAATAATAAATTCGATGCCAGAACAGAGGGACAATATAAGTGTATCAGCAGAAAACATCGGAAGTAAAGCAACAATAAAAATTACAGGAGAAAAACCAATTAAACAGCTAGTGTATAAATGGGGGCAAGGACAAGAAACCGTAGTACCTGGAAATGGAACAATTCAATTATCCTTAACATTGGAAATTCCAAAAGGAAATAATATTTTAAATATGACAGTTACAGACTACTATGGAAATACACAAGACTTCCAAAAGCAATATATCAATGAAAAAAATGGACCAACAATTGAAATACCATCTACAACAGGAAACATGTTAAATATAGTAGTAAAAGATGATAAAGAAGTAGCATATATAACATATCGTTGGAATAATGAAGCAGAAACAAGAATAGATATGGACCCTACTCAAGCAGATAAAACGACATTGCAAACAAGTATACCTGCAATCAAAGGAGAAAATACTCTAACTATAGTAGCCGTAGATAATGATGGAAATAGAGAGACTAAAACAGAAACAATAAAAGGGGCAAATGGACCAACATTTACAGTAACAACAGAAGGAAATAACATAGTAATAAACGCTAAAGACGAAGAAGGAATAGGAAAAATATCAATTACAGTAGATGGAGTTACTACGGATACAGGCGATACACCTATAAATGAAAAAGAAATTACTGCTCAACAAGAAATAACTCCAGGAACACATACAATAACAATAACAGTAACAAACTTAAGTGGCCTTTCAGAAGAGCAATCTTTCACAGCAACATTATAAGAGGTGTAATTATGAAGAATATATATATATTAGATGAAGATGATACCTTAATTATTTCGCTAAAAGAAATAATGAAAAAAGAAAAAAATATAAAAATTAAGAATTATAAAATGAATGAACTAAAAGATGCACTAACTAATATTCCAGATTTAGTAGTTATAAATGAGGATAACTTAACTGTAGATATTAAGGAAGTATTTAAGGAAATTAAAGAAAATGAAGATAATTCAATAACTCCAATAGTGGTAATATCCTCAAAAAAAGACCAAGAGCATATAATAGAAATACTAAAAAACGATGTTGAAGTATATTTAAATGCACCAGTAAATAATGAAATACTTTACTATACGATAATGAATATCATGAAATTACTAAATAGAAATAGAATGGTAAGCCCACTAACGGGCTTGCCGGGAAATGTACAAATACAAGCAGAAATGAAAAAGAGGTTAACTAATAAAGAAAAATATGCAATGATGTATATAGATTTAGATAATTTCAAAGCATACAATGATACATATGGATTTTCTAATGGTGATGAAATAATCAAATTTACAGCTAGATTAATATCAAAGTATGTTATGAAAAATGACGAAAATTTTGTGGGACATATTGGAGGAGATGACTTTGTCGCTATTGTAGAAGATGAAGACTATGAAAAAATATGTCAAAATATTATTGCAGAATTTGATAAATGTATAGAAAAATTTTTCACAAAAGAAGATGTGGAAAGAGGGTATATTGAAGTAGAAAATAGAAAAGGAATAATGGAACAATTTCCATTAACCACAATAAGTGTAGGAGTTGTGGAAGTTACAAGTGAAAGATTTAAAAATACTTTGGAAATAGGTGAAGCAGGAGCAGCAGTAAAACATCTAGCAAAAACCATATTTGGAAGTACATATGTAATAGATAGAAGAAAAAATAGAGATGAACTATTTGATAAAGCAGATCAGAAAAAAATATTAGTTGGACAATAAATGTGAATAAAAAGTGCAAAACTTTTTTAAAAAAATTTAAAAAAGCTATTGCATTTTTTATTTTGTTGTATTACAATCTAATTGAAGTGGAGAGAAGTGGCACAAAGTGGTGAATAATAGAAGGGAGTGAGTAAAAGTTGTTAATAGGAGAGTTCGAACACTCTTTAGATGCTAAAGGTAGATTAATAATGCCAGCAAAAATTAGAGAAGACATTGGAGATAAGTTTATTATTACCAAAGGCCTAGACGGATGCTTGTTTGGATTTTCAAAAAAAGAATGGGACAACTTTGAAGAAAAATTAAAAACACTACCACTAACCAATAAAAATGCCAGGGACTTCGTAAGATTCTTCCTATCTGGGGCAACAGAATGCGAAGTAGACAAACAAGGAAGATTCCTAATAGCTGGAAACCTACGAGAATATGCTTCATTAGAAAAAGATGCAGTTATAACAGGAGTAGGAACTAGAATTGAAATTTGGAACAAGGACAAATGGAAAGTTTACAATAGTGAAGAAAATCTTTCTGCCGACCAAATTGCTGAAAATATGGCAAGCCTTGGAATGCTTAGTATATAACTTGCAAAAGTTTATATAAATTTTACAAAAGAAAAGATTTAATACACAAAAGAACAAAATAAATACAAAAGATAAAATCCGAATAAGGATATTACATAAGAGAAAGATATATTTTACTAAAGAGTAAGGTATACCAAAGATAAAATCAGCAAAAATACCAATTTTATACAAAAGAAAACCAACAAAAGATAATACAGCAGCAACAGTTGGCTTAATTAGCCAACTGCTTATGCTATTATAAAAATAAGGAGCAGTTAATTGGAATTTAAGCATATACCAGTACTATTAAAAGAAACAATGGACGGACTTAACATAAAGCCTGATGGCATATATGTAGATGGTACCATTGGAGGGGCAGGGCATAGTAAAGAAATAATAAAAAGGTTATCACCAAAAGGTTTTTTAATAGGAATAGATAGAGATGAAGAGGCATTAAAAGCCGCAAAAGAAAATCTCAAAGAATATAGTAATTATAAATTAATACATGGAAATCATGATGACATAAAAGAAATACTGCAAGACTTGGGAATAGATGAAGTAGATGGAATATTGCTTGATTTAGGTATATCATCTTATCAAATTGATGAGAAAAAAAGAGGATTTAGTTATACTGGCGATGAAAAGCTTGATATGAGAATGGATAGAACTCAAAAACTCTCAGCATATGAAGTGATAAACGAATATAAAGAAGAACGATTATCACAAATAATATATGAGTATGGAGAAGAAAAGTTTGCAAGAAAAATTGCTAAAAATATATGTATAGAAAGAATGAAAAATCCAATAGAAACTACAAAACAATTAGCAGATATAATAGCGAAGTCAGTACCAGCAAGTAGAGAAGGACATCCTGCTAAAAAAACATTTCAAGCAATAAGAATAGAAGTAAATAATGAAATAGAACCATTACGTAAAACTGTACAAGATTCAATAGAGTGCTTAAAAAATGAAGGAAGACTATGCATTATAACATTCCATTCTTTAGAAGATAGAGCAGTAAAAGAAGCATATATAGATGCAGAAGGAAAATGTACATGCCCAAAAGATTTACCATATTGTGTATGTGGTGCAAAATCATATGGAAAAATAATAAATAAAAAGCCAATAGAAGCTACGAAAGAAGAATTAGAAAACAATTCAAGATCTAAAAGTGCAAAATTAAGGATTTTTGAAAGAAGAGAAAAGAGGTGATAACTTATGATTAATTATTACGAGTATGAAACCAGCCCTAGAAAAATTGACCCAGTATATGAGGAAAAAGAGCAACCTAGGAAGAAAACAAAAACTCAAAAACATGTAAAAAAACATAAAGATAAAGCTGTAGAATACTCAAGAAAAAGGGCAAAATATATTATAGAAATAGGACTAGCTTTTGCCATTTTATTAACCATAAGTTATAGATACTCATTAATAAATACGAGATTTAATGAAAAAGAAGCATTAAAATCAGACTTAGCAGAAATACAAAAACAAAACGCACAGCTTCAGATAAGTATTGAAAAAGGAACAAATATAAATAATGTAGAACAACAAGCAAAAGAAAAACTAGGCATGAAGAAATTAGATAATAATCAGAAAGTATATGTTAGCCTACCAAAAGAAGACTACGTAGAATCAGGAACAGAGCAAGTAGAAACATCAGAAACAGAAACTTGGTGGGAAGCATTAATAAACGATTTATTTGGAAATTAGGAACAAGATATTAAAATCAAATATCTTGTTCTTTTTTTTGTGCCTATAAAATATAATTAAAAAGAACTTTGCATGAAAGATTGTATATTACAAGATTTTTTGTTCCTTGCGGTCGCTGCTCGAATTCTACGAATTTGACAGCTCCAAACGCACTTCGCTGGAATCCTTCCAGCTCGTTTGAACGCTTACGCGGAACTTCAAAATCTTTAATATACAATCATATAGAAAGGATTTTTTTAATGATAGGTAAAATAAGTACAAAAAAAAGAATGAAAAACTCAATATTCCTAGTACTTCTAATTATTACAATGTTAATTGTTAGAATAGGGTATCTTCAATTAGTACAGGGAAGTGAACTAAAAGAAAAAGCTTATGCACAACAAACCTCGGATAGAAAAGTAAATGCAAGAAGAGGAACTATATATGATGCAACTGGTAAAACGGTATTAGCAGTAAGTAGTACAGTAGAAACAGTAACAATAAACCCAGGGAATATAAAAGAAGAAGACAAAGAAAAAGTTGCTAGAAAACTATCAGAGTTATTTGAACTGGATTATGAAAAGACCTTAAAAAAAGTTAAAAAAAGGTCTTCAATTGAAACCATAGCTCAAAAAGTTGATAAAGAAAAAACTAATCAATTAAGAACATGGATGGAAGAAAACAATATTAAAGAAGGAATAAATATAGATGAAGATAGTAAAAGATATTATCCATTAAATAGTCTAGCTTCACAAGTAATAGGATTTTGTGGTTCAGATAATCAGGGATTAAATGGGATAGAAGCAAAGTATGATGAATACTTAAAAGGAAAAGCTGGTTCAATAAGTAGAATAACAGATGCATCTGGTGGAATGATAGAAAATACATCAGAAGAATATACAGAACCGACAGATGGAGATGACTTAGTACTTACAATAGATGCGACCATTCAAGGAATAGCAGAAAAATATTTAAAAGAAGCATGTATAGACAATAAGTGCACAGATGGTGGAAATATACTAATAATGAATCCTAAAAATGGAGACATACTCGCACTAGCAGGATATCCAGATTATAATTTAAATGAACCATTTGCAGTAGATGAAAGCTTGTCTAGCGAAGAACAAAATAAGCAGATGCAAGGACTTTGGAGAAATAAAGCAATATCAGATACTTATGAACCTGGTTCTACATTTAAGTTGGTAACTACTTCAGCAGCGCTAGAAGAAGGTATAACAACTCCTGATAAAGAAGGAGAATTTTGCTGCATTGGACATATAGAAGTTGCAGGAGTAAGAATGAAATGTTGGAGATATTATAATCCACATGGTAGCGAAAGCTTAAGGCAGGCTCTAATGAATTCATGCAACCCAGTATTTATAGGCTTAGGACAAAAAATAGGAGTGCATAAATATTATGAGTATTTGAATAAATTTGGGTTCTTTACAACAACAGGAGTAGATTTACCAGGTGAAGCAGGTTCTATTTTCCTAAAAGAAGAAAAAGTAGGCCCAGTAGAGCTTGGAACAATATCTTTCGGTCAAAGATTTGAAGTAACACCAATACAAATGGCCACAATGCTATCTACAATTGCAAATGGTGGAACATATGTAAAACCAAGAGTTGTTAAACAAATAATAAGTAATACAGAAAAAGATAAAAATGGAAATCGTAAAGTTACAAATATAGAAGTAAAAAAAGGTGAAAGGGTTATTTCAGAAAAAACAGCAAAAGATGTATTAAGTATGATGGGAACAGTTGTTTCAGAAGGTACAGGGAAAAATGCAAAAGTAGAAGGATATTCAATTGGAGGAAAAACAGGTACATCAGAAGATGGAGTAAATACAGGAAAATATGTAACATCTTTTATTGGAACAGCACCTATAGAAGACCCACAAGTAGTAGTACTAATAACATTATATAATCCAACAGGAGAAGGAGGTCATCAAGGAGGTGGAGTCGCAGCACCAGTAGGAGGGCAAGTATTCAGTGAACTTTTACCATATTTGGAAGTTAAGAAAAATGAACTTTAAGGCTCTTAAAGTTCATTTTTAGAGGGCTAATTGGACAAGGCTTAACTTGGACGAAAACTTCCATTTATATTGACAAA
The DNA here is from genome assembly GCA_930980855.1 of uncultured Clostridium sp. Classification (GTDB taxonomy): domain Bacteria; phylum Bacillota; class Clostridia; order TANB77; family CAG-508; genus CAG-793. The sequence goes on along the minus strand of CAKNIZ010000019.1, from coordinate 16,183 downwards.
ATCAAATAAATTAAATATAATTATGTAGACAAAACTATAAAGAAGGGGGTTATAATTATGAATTATGAAATTAAAGAATATTCAAAAAAGTATGAAAAAGAATTAACAGAACTTTTAATGAGAGTATGCGTAAATGAATATAAAATGAAAGAATATGAGAAACCCCTGAAGCAGTATGTTAAGAAAAAAGAATTTAAAAAAGCATGGATTGTTTTAAATGATGAAAGAATCATTGCTACAATAGGGTATGAAGAAAAAAGCAAAGATATTGCAGAAATAAAAAAGGTATATATTGATAAAGATTATAGACATCAAGGATTAGGAAGAAAAATGATGGACTATGCTGTTCAATATATTAAAGACAATGATTATCACACTATATATGTCGGAACTTCAGATAATTTTTCTAATGCAATAAACTTCTACCAAAGATATGGATTTACAGACTTTGTAAGCGATGAAAATGGCTATGTCTTTGAAATGCAAATTAAATAATTTAAAACAATAGGAAGGAACTGAAAATGGCAAAAGTAAAATTTAGTATAATTATTCCAACATATAATTCTGCTAATGAAGTAGTAAATGCGATAGAAAGCATAAAAAAACAGAGTTTTAAAGATTATGAAATAATAGTTGTAGACGATTGTTCTACTGATAATACTGCAGAAATATTAAATAAGATAGAAGGAATAAGAGTAGTAAAAAATCAAGAAAACCTAAAAGCTGGAGGTTCTAGAAATCAAGGACTAAATGTTGCAGAAGGGGAATACATCATATTTTTAGATGCAGATGATTATTTGGCTGAGGAAGAAACATTACAGAAAATAAATGATGTTATTGGAAAAGATGTACCAGATATTGTATATTTAGGCTTTAAAAAGATAGGAAGAGATATAGAAGAAATATGGATTCCAACAGAGGAAAACTCAACTTTTTCAAAAAGAGCTCACGAATGGAAAGACGAGAATGTATGGGATGTATGTTGGAATAAAGAATTCCTTGATAAGAATAATATAAGATTTGTAGAAAAAAAATATTTTGAAGACTTTGTATTTTATTATACCGGTATTATGAACGCAAATCAATATAAAGTAGCAAGCTTTATTACTCATATATATACTAGATTTAAAGATGATAGCATGACATTAAAAATAACAGAACAGAAATTACAAGACTTATACTATAATGTAAACGAATTTTTGGAAAGAGCAAAAAATGTAGATTCAGAAAAGAAAGCAGATGTAATTTATGCTATATACAGAGTTGTAGAGTATTCAACAAGATTATTGCTAGAATATGAACGCATAGAAAAACAAAACCAATTAAAAGATTCATTAACTAAAAGATACAGTAATTTAATAGAAAAATATAAAAATATTAATCTAGTTAATAAACAGGAAGAAGATATTATCTGGATTTGTTGGTGGCAAGGAATAGAAAATGCTCCAGAAATCGTAAAAAAATGTTTGAATAGTGTGAAAAAATATAATCCGGATAAAAAAATAATAGTAGTAACAGAAAAGAATTATAAAGAATACGTAACAATTCCAGATTATATAGAAGAAAAATTAAAAACAAAAAAGATGTCGATAACACATTTCTCAGATGTTTTAAGAGTAAATTTGCTAAGCAAATATGGAGGACTTTGGTTAGATGCTACATGTTTCTTGACAGCCGACATATCTGAGTATTTTAAAAAAGAATTCTTTACAATAAAATTACCATACAATGAAAAAGAAAAATGTATTTCAGGAGGAAAATGGTGCGTTTTCTGTATGTATGGAAAAAGTAATAATGTGCTATTTAATTTTTTGAAAGAATTTTATGACTTGTACTGGAAAGAGAGAGATGAAATAGAAGATTACTTCATAATGGACTATGCAATAAAAATTGCATATGAAAATATAGAAGAAGTAAGAAAAATGTTAGATAATGTTCCAGAGAATAATGCAAATATTCATATGCTTAAAGAAATGTTAAATAAAGAATACAATGAGGCAGAATATCAGAAATTACTTTCAACTAACAAAATTCATAAGTTAGCACATGAAAGAAAATATGTTACGACAACAGAAGATGGAAAAGAAACATGCTATGGACATATTATGAAATAAACGCAAGCCAAAACTTGCGTTTTTATATTTGCTTAGTAATTCTTAACCTTAAAACGAGTGACTCTTGACTAAAAAAAAGAATATGTATAAAATAAAGAATGAAAAAATTAATAGGAGAAAAAATAAAAATGCTTAAAACCCTTGGGGCTGTATATATATATATATATATATCGTAAGATTTAACAAAATAAACTTATGTAAACATAGATAAGACTATGCTTTTTAGGAGAGCCTAAAAGGTATAGTTTTTTATTGTTATAGGACTAGTAATATTAAGAGAATAAAAATGGATAAAAAAGAAATACTAAAGAAGTAAAAAACAGAAGAAGCAATAATAAGCGATTGCAAAATGAATTCTGATATGATATAACCTAGTAAAAGGAAAGTGAGGAAAAAATGAAAAATAAAAAAAACAGTAAAAGAATATCAATTGTAGCGATAATAATAATAGCAATAATAGTAACGCTTGTAATACAAAATATTCTAATTAGTAACAATGTAGCGGAAAATGAATATTTAGCTGTAGAGAATACAAATTCAAGTTTATTAGCAAGTTATATAAAAAAAGGAGTAAAGATTGGTGGAATAATAGGCACAAACTTAATGGAGTTACAACGACAACAAATATATATAGCGAATTAAGAGTCAGAAGTGGAGAATCATACACAGCAGGTAAACCAGGAGAGACGAATAAGGTGAGAGAACCTGATGTACTAAGTAGTTGTGATACAGATGCTCAATATTATAGACAAATATTAGGATTCAATAGTACAAAAGAAATGGCAGATAGTATGGTGGCAGAATATAAAGCAATGAGTGAGAGTGTAAAAAAATATCATGGCTTTTACATAGGAAGATATGAACTGACAGGAACAATTGACAATCCAACAGAAAAAGCAGGAGAAGTACTTACAGAAGAAAACTGGTATGTATTATATAAAGCGTGCCAAAATGTAAATAAATACAGGCTCTAATCAAAGCAATAAATCAAATGAAATTTACGATTTAGCAGCAAATTATTTCGATTATACACAAGAAGCAAACTCTATTAACTATCGTATAGGGCGAAGTAGTAGCTATATTGGTACAGGAACGGAAAATCCAGCTGCATTTCGTGGTAATGGATACCCAAGTAGTGAATATAATTATGGTACTTCTCGCGCAACATTATATATTTCGTAAAAGTTTAATTAAATATTAGCAGGCAAACAATTTTCTTATATGTTTATACCTAGCTAATATTTTTTTTATATTTTACATCGTTACAATTCACAGCCTCTTATTAAATTCCTATAATTGTATATTCAAGATTTTGCAGTTTCGCGCAGTTTGGAGGACTTTACGTCCGACAGCAAGAAACAAAAAATCTTTGAATATACAATTTTAAAGCATTTTATACTCGCTGTGAATTGTAACTTTACATCAAAAAAATGTTAAAATTTGTTAAAAAACACTTGCAAAATATAAAATAATGAATTATAATAATAACTATGGTAAAAATTGGAACAAAGGAAGAGGGTATCATGGATATAATAATAATGCAAAACAATAGAATAATTTTATGTGTAGTAACAGTACTATTCACGTTAATAACGATGTTTCTTCAAAACAAAATACTTATGCAAATTTTAAATCTAAAAGAAGTTAAATTCACAAAAATTTTCTTATTTCAAGCAATCTTATTTTCTGTGACTAGAGTCATAATGCCTATTCAGCTTCATAAAATAATTGAAATCTTAACACAAATCCTAATTTACAAAAAATATCTAAAAGTTAATACAGAAAAAGTTTTATTTGCTGAGGAAATAAATGTAATTATATTTTCAGTAACAGAACTAATAAGCATAAAAGTATTTACTGAACTATGTGAAGTAAATTCTTTAGAAAGTGCTCTAGCTAGTATGGACTTCATGGCATATATAACTATAACTGCGATTCTAGTAAAACTATTAATTTATATACTATTAAAAAAATTTAATATCTCAATAAATATACCAGAATATATTAGTTGTGAATCAAAAAAGCAAATCATAGAAGTAGCAACAGTTTCAACAATATTAATAATATTCAATGAAATAGAAATTTTAAATTGTATGCAAACAATACCTAATACAATTTATTTGTTAGACATTATTTTACTAATTTCATATTATTTAATAAGTACAACAAATATGCTTAAAACTCTTCAAATCGAAACAGATAAAAACGAAATAAATAATTTAGAAAGTAGTAATGATAGACTTCAACATAACTACGACAATATATGTGCACTAAAGCATGATTTTGGAAATATCATGCAAGGCTTTGGCGGATTTATAGCAACAAAAGATTTTGATGGACTTCAAAAAATGTACAATGATGTAATATGCGAATGTCAATCATTAAATAATATAAAAGCATTTGATAAAGACATAATAAATAATCCGGCAATATATAATCTAATCAATAATAAATATTTACTAGCTAAGCAATATGATATCGAAATAAATTTAGAAGTATACATAGATTTCAATTCATTAAAAATTAAAACATATGAACTATGTAGAATTCTAGGAGTATTAATAGATAATGCAATAGAAGCTGCAAAAGATTGTGAAGAAAAAGTAATTAATATCAAGTTTTTAAAAGACAATTCTAATAAAAGAAATCTAATTGTTATAGAAAACACTTGCAAAAACTACCTTATAGATATTAATAAAATGAAAGAAAAAGGATTTTCAACAAAGAAGAATAAAATGTTTCATGGTTTAGGACTATGGAAAGTAAACCAAATTATAAAGAAAAACGAAAATTTGAGATTATATACAACGAGAGATAAAATGTTCAAACAACAATTAGAAATATATAGTTGGGATTAAAGTATTTGTTACAATTCACAGCGAATATAAAATGCTTTAAAATTGTATATTCAAAGATTTTTTGTTTCTTGCTGTCGGACGTAAAGTCCTCCAAACTGCGCGAAACTGCAAAATCTTGAATATACAATTATATGAATTCAATAAGATGCTGTGAATAGTAACAATTATTTATAAATAAAACGAGATTATTTGCATAATAATCTTGTTTTTTTAATAAACTTAAGTGTATAATATACAATGGAAATATTATATACAATAAAAGGAGAATAATATGGAATTAAAAAATATATTATCAGGAATCGAAGGATTAAAAGCTAAAGGCAACTTAAACCTTGATATAACAGGAATTACAAATGATTCCAGAGAGGTTAAAAATGGTTTTTTGTTTATAGCGATAAAAGGTTTTGATACTGATGGCCATGCTTACATAAATAAAGCAATAGAAAATGGAGCAGTAGCTATTTTGGTGCAAGAAGAAATGGTTAAACAAGTAATTGGTCAAATTCCTGAAAATATAGCCTTAATTACATCAGATAATACAAGAAAAGCAACTGCAATATGTGCTTGTAACTACTATGATAACCCATCAAGAAAAATGCAACTTATAGGTGTAACTGGAACAAAAGGAAAAACAACAACAACATTCATGATAAAAACAATATTAGAAAAACAAGGAATAAAAACAGGATTAATAGGAACAATAGCAACATATATAGGAGACAAAAAATTAGAAGATAGCGACAGAACAACCCCAGATAGTATAAAACTACAATCATACTTTGCGCAAATGGTAGAAGCGGGTTGCAAAGCTTGCGTAATGGAAGTGTCTTCACAAAGTTTAAAGCTTCATAGAGTAGATGGATGTGATTTTAACATAGGCATTTTTACTAATTTCTCAGAAGATCATATTAGCGAAAAAGAACATCCAGATATGAAAGATTACTTTAACTCAAAAGTAAAACTATTTCAAATGTGCCCAATAGGATTTATAAATGTAGATGATATAAACACAATAAGAATACCAAAACTTGCTCCTAATTGCACAATAAAAACTTATGGAATAGACAATGAATGTGATTTACTTGCAAAAGATATAACAATTACAAATTCATATGTGGATTTCAGAGTTAAGTTAAATGGAAAAAATGAAAGAATAAAAACAGATATTCCAGGAAGATTCAGCGTTTATAATAGTTTGGCAGCAATATTAGTTGCTGAAAAATTAGGATGCTCTGTTGAAAACATAAAAGAGTCACTAGAAACAGTAAAAGTTCCAGGAAGAAGTGAACTTGTAGATAACAAACTTGGACTTACTATAATGATAGATTATGCACACTCACCAGAAAGTTTGGAAAGCATATTACAAGCTGTAAAATCATATACTAGAGGAAGAGTTATAGCTGTATTTGGATGTGGAGGAGATAGAGATAATGCAAAAAGACCAATTATGGGAGCCATCTCTGGAAGGATAGCAACTTATACAATAATAACATCAGATAATCCAAGAACAGAGAAACCAGAAGAAATAATAAAAGAAATAGAAGAAGGCATTAAGAAAACAAATGCAAGATATGAATGTATAGTAGATAGAACAGAAGCCATAAGAAAAGCAATAAAAATGGCTAATAAAAACGATATCATTGTTTTAGCAGGAAAAGGTCATGAAACATATCAAGAAATTAATCATGAAAAACGTCACTATGACGAAAGAGAAATAATAAAAGAAATAATAGACGAAATGGAAAATGCCTAGGAGGAAATATACTAATGAGTTTTCAGATAAAGATATTATTATTGTCTTTTGCACTGAGTGTAATCGTTTCATTAATAATAATACCAATACTAAAAAGACTAAAAGTAGGTCAATCAGAAAGAGAAGAAGGACCAAAATCACACTTAACAAAAAAAGGTACTCCTACAATGGGAGGCTTAATACTAATAATCACAACAATAATTTTAAGTGCATTTTTATATATTGATTATGCAAAAGATGAACAAGAAATTGCAACAAGGCTTTTACCAATGATATTCGTAACAATAGGATTTGGATTAGTTGGATTTATAGATGATTTCAAAAAAGTAGTTCTTCATAATACAGATGGACTAAGTCCAAGACTAAAAATGTTAGGACTCATGATAATAGCTATTGCATATGTAGTTATGCTAGTATTCAATTTTGAAAATGGAACAGACATTTATATACCATTTGTAAATCAATATATAACTCTGCCACTGTGGTTATATATACCATTTGCAGTAATAGTAATATTAGCAACAACAAATGCTGTAAATTTAACAGACGGAATAGATGGATTAGCAACAAGTGTTACAACAATAATACTTACTTGCTTAACAGTAATTTCAATAGTTTGGGAAATTAAAGAAACAACAATTTTTGGATGTATAGTAATAGGTGCAGCTTTAGGATTTTTACTTTTCAATTTACATCCAGCACAAATATTCATGGGAGACACAGGCTCACTTCTTTTAGGGGGAGCAATAGCTGGAATTGCATTATATTTAAAATTACCACTACTATTATTAATAATTGCAATCATACCAGTAATTGAAACAATATCTGTAATGATACAAGTAATAGTTTTCAAGAAAACAGGCAAAAGGGTATTTAAAATGACTCCAATACACCACCACTTTGAATTATGTGGATGGAAAGAAAACAAAATAGTTTCTATATTTAGTCTAGTTACTTTAATTATGAGTATGGTAGGAATTATGATAATATAAAGATAGGAGGAACAATGCAAGCTACCAAGAAGAAAGTTGCAAAAGAGGGCTCAAAAATATCACAATTAAAATTAAATAATAGGGTAGATTTACCACTACTAATCATAGTATTAACTTTAGTTGCAGTAGGATTAGTAATGGTTTTGTCAGCTAGTAGCCCAACAGCACTTGCTGAATCAGGGAAAAGTTATACGTATTTTCAAACTCAAGCCATTGCCGCTGGTCTTGGTTTTATTGCTATGTTCCTTCTTTCAAAATTTAATTACAATATTTACAAAAAATTTTACAAAATTATATATGTTCTATCAATTTTAATACTCTTCATGGTTTTAATTCCAAAAATAGGAGTTGAATCAAATGGTGCAAGAAGATGGATTAATTTAGGATTTCAAATACAACCATCAGAAATAACAAAAATAGGTTTAATAATATGGGTTGCAGGATATTATAGTGATCCAAAAAATAAAATAGAAGGATTTTGGAATAGCTGCTTAAAGCCAATAATAGCAGTAGGAATACCAATATTAATATTATATTTTGTACAAAACCATTTAAGCGCAGGTATAGTTATTGCAATGGTAACAGCTGTTATGATTGTTATGAGTGGTTGTCAATTAAAATATATTGCATATATTGTAGGATTGGGAGTAGGGGCAATCGCCATAATTTTTCCATTTATAAGAACAAAATTTGCAGATGGATTTAGATCAGATAGAATTGCAGCTTGGCTTGACCCATGGGAAAATCCAACAGGGACATCATATCAAACAATCCAAGGGCTATATGCAATAGGCTCAGGAGGACTATTTGGAGTAGGCTTAGGAGAAAGTAAACAAAAATATTTATACATACCAGAAGCTCATAATGATTTTATCTTTGCCATTATAGCTGAGGAACTTGGGTTTATAGGATGTGCAGTAGTTTTAGGACTATTTGCAGCATTAGTAGTAAGAGGAATAGTAATTGCAATAAGAGCTAAAGATACATTTGGAAGCTTAGTTGCTATAGGAATAACTGCCCTTATTGCAACACAAGTAATATTAAATATAGCGGTTGTTACAAATACAATACCAAATACAGGAATTTCTCTTCCTTTCCTAAGTTATGGAGGAAGTTCACTTCTTATTTTATTAAGTGGAATGGGAGTACTGTTAAATATTTCAAGAACGGCTAAAAAAATATAGGAGGAATGGCAAATGAGAGTAGTAATAGCAGCTGCTGGTACAGGTGGACATATAAACCCAGGAATAGCAATAGCAAATAAAATTATGAAAGAAGAACCAAATTCAAAAATAATTTTTATTGGAACAAAAAGAGGATTAGAAACAAAACTAGTACCAAGAGCAGGTTATGAACTAAAAACAATTGAATCATTTGGTATATCAAGAAGTCTAAGTGTAAAAAATATAAAAAGATTAGTAAAAACAATAGGTTCAATAGGTGAATCAAAAAAAATATTAAAAGAATTTAAGCCAGACCTAATTATAGGAACTGGAGGATATATATGCATTTCAGTTTGTTTAGCTGCAAAAAAATTAAAAATACCATATATATTACATGAAAGTAATGTTTTGCCAGGTGTAGCAACAAAATTACTATCAAAAAATGCAGAAAAAATCTTGGTTGGATTTGAAGAAGCAAAGGAAAGACTACCTAAAGCAAAGCAAATAGTTTTAACAGGTACACCTACAAAAGTAAATAAACTACAATTAACAAAAGAAGAAATAAAAGAGAAAAAAGAAAAACTAGGATTTGATGCAAATTTGCCACTTGTATTAGTTTTTGGAGGAAGTCAAGGAGCTAGGAGTATTAATACAAGTATGTTAGGAATAATAGAAAAAAGAAAAAATACAAATTACCAAATAATGTGGGCTGCAGGACCAGAACAATATGAAATAGTAAAAAATAAATTTTTGGAAAAAAATATAGATATAAATAAAATTAAAGGAATAAAAATAGTTCCTTACATATATGAAATGGAAGAAATAATGAATATAGCAGATTTAATAGTTTCAAGAAGCGGTGCTATGACGGTAACAGAAATAGAAAAAGTAGGAAAACCTGCAATATTTATTCCATTTCCTTATGCCGCAGAAAATCACCAAGAATATAATGCAAGAGCACTAGAAAATAGAAAAGCAGCTAAAGTAATTTTAGATAAAGATTTGACAGAAGTAGTTTTAAATGATAATATATTAAATCTTACTAAAGATAAAGAAGAACTAGAAAAAATGGGAAAAAGAGCAAATGAAATGTCTATAAAAAATGTCGAAGACAAAATTTACAGTGAAATAGAGAGGAAATAAAAATGGCAGACAAATTAATCATAGTGGAATCTCCATCAAAAGCAAATACTATAAAAAAATTTCTTGGAAATAATGTAAAAGTAGTAGCTTCAATGGGACATATAAGAGATTTACCAAAATCAAAACTAGGAATAGATGTAGAACATGATTTTGAACCACAATATATAAATATTAGAGGAAAAGCAAACTTAATAAATAGCCTGAAGAAAGATGCTAAAGCAGCTAAAGTGGTATACTTAGCAACCGACCCCGACCGTGAAGGAGAAGCAATAGCATGGCATTTAGCATATATTTTAGGAATACCAGAAAACGAAGTTTGCAGAGTAACATTTAATGAAATAACAAAAGAAACTGTAAAAGAATCAATTAAAAATCCTAGAAAGATAGATAAAAACTTAACAGACGCCCAGCAGGCAAGACGTGTACTAGATAGAATAGTTGGATATAAAATAAGCCCAATACTTTGGAAAAAAGTAAAAAGAGGATTATCTGCAGGAAGAGTACAATCAGTAGCAGTAAAACTTATAGTAGATAGAGAAAATGAAATAGAAGCATTTATACCAGAGGAATACTGGAATATATATGCAGAACTTTCAAAAAATAAAGAAAAATTTGTAGCTAGATTTTATGGAAAAGACGGCAAAAAACTAGAACTTCATAAAAAAGAAGAAGTAGATGAAATAATAAAAAACATAGAAAATGGGAAATATATAGTTACAGACATAAAAAAAGGCGAAAAGAAAAGAACGCCAGCACCACCATTTACAACAAGTACAATGCAACAAGAAGCCTCAAGAAAATTAGGATTTCCAATCAGAAAAACAATGCAAGTCGCACAAGGACTTTATGAAGGTGTAAAAGTGGAGGAAAAAGGAACAGTTGGGTTAATAACATATATGAGAACAGACTCAACAAGAATTTCAGAAGAAGCAAGAGCAGCAGCTAAAATTCATATAACACAAAAATATGGTGAAAAATATTATGAAAATAGATATTATAAAACTAAATCAGGTGCACAAGATGCACATGAAGGTATAAGACCAACATATATTGACTTAGAACCAGAGGCTATAAAAGATTCATTAACACCTGACCAATATAAATTGTATAGACTAATATATAATAGATTTATTGCAAGTCAAATGGCATCAGCAGTATTTGACACAATAGCAGCAAATATAGATGTAAGCAATTATAATTTTAAAGCAAATGGACAAACTCTAAAATTCAAAGGATTTATGAGTGTATATGTAGAAGATAAAGATGTAAAAACAAATGAAGATGAAGAAAGTAAAATGCCAGAATTACAAATTGGCGAAGAAGTAAAAAAAGAAAAATTAAATCCAAAACAAAGTTTTACTGAACCACCACCAAGATATACTGAGGCAAGTTTAGTTAAAGCATTAGAAGAAAAAGGAATAGGACGTCCTAGTACTTATGCAACTATTATTTCAACAATATTGGATAGAAGATATGTAAAAAAGGAACAAAAACAGTTAGTACCAACAGACCTTGGAAAAGTAGTTAATAAACTTTTAGTAGAAAACTTTAAGGACATTATAAATGTTGAATTCACAGCAGATATAGAAAATCAGTTTGATGAAATAGCAGAAGGAAAAGAACCTTGGAAACAAGTCATAAGAGAGTTTTACACACCTTTTGAACAAGAAGTGGAAAAAGTAGATAAAGAATTAGAACATGTTAAGTTAGAAGAAGAAGTAACAGATATTCCTTGTGATAAATGTGGTAGAATGATGGTAGTTAAATATGGCAAATATGGAAAATTCTTAGCTTGTCCAGGTTATCCAGAGTGTAAAAATGTAAAACCATTTGTGGAAAAAATAGATGTTCCATGTCCTATATGTGGAGGAGTTGTACAAGTAAGAAAAACAAAAAGAGGAAAGAATTACTATATATGTGAAAACAATCCAAAAACTTGTAATTATATATCATGGAACAAACCAAAACCAGGAGAAAAGTGGGAACCAGAAGAAAACAAAGAACCAACAAAAAAGACGAAAAAGAAAACTAGCACAAAGAAAAAGACTACAACTAAAAAGAAAGTTACAAAAAAGAAAAGTGATAAATAATCACAGAAAGAGAGGAACAAATGAAATATAATGAAAAAGGTTCTGTAACAATGATTGTAGCTGTAACAATACTATTTATTGTTATACTATTATCAAGCTTTTTAGTATATACATCAGCAAGGAGAAGAGCTCAAATAGAAGAAACTGCATTAATATCAAATGCATATGATGGAGACATGGATGCAATATATAACCAGAAAATTGCATCAGAAGACACTGTTACAATGGTCCAAGATGTACCAATACCAAAAGGTTTTTACTATGTAGGTGGAACAAAAGAAGAAGGAGTTGTTATATCAGACAATCAGTCAGATGAAAACAAATATCAAGGACAAGCAAATGTTGGAACTGATGATGTACAAGGAAATCAATTTGTATGGATTCCAGCAAGCGGAGATAATTACCTTAATTCAAATGATAATCAGTTATATCAAATAGATTCAAAAATACAAGAAGAAAATCAAAAAATTGGAGAAAGCATACAAAAATATGATGGATTTTATGTAAGCAGATTTGAACTTGCTAATGAAGGTAGTAACACAGTATCTAAAAAAGGATTAACTCCAAGTACAAATGTGACATTGCAACAGGCAATAAATAATGCAAGAGCAATGTATGATGAAACAAATTTAGAATTAGGAGCAGCTTCTACTTTAATATATGGAAAACAGTGGAATTTAGCAATGGACTATATAGACGACGAATATAATGTGTCAGATAGCACAAGTTATGGAAATTATTATAATTTTGTGAGAAATACCAATAATTTAAATTTAGCATTAAATAATAAAAATAATCAAATTTGGAAGTCTTTTAGGAAAACAACCTTTAAACAGGCTGCAATGAATTCTATAATAATTGAAACATCTACAGATAAAGATAATACTATAATCGAAGTGCCTGCAAGTGGAAACGATGTAAAACTTAATTATACCATAAAAGTAAGTGAGGATTCTGGAGATGCATATATTAGATTTAAAATAGAAGGTGCAGATTATGAAGATATTCAAATTGAAAACTGGATAAAGAAAGGAGAATACTATTATTATACACAAGGTGTTGCTACAGGAGAAAGTATAACTATACCTATAACATTAAAAATTAGTGGTAATAATACATTGGATGAAAAGGAATCAACAGTAACAATAAACGCAAATGCAGTACAGTATGATAATTTTACTCCAGATTTTTCTTCAGACAACCCTTGGGGGAATATAGATATTGGATATAAAAGCGATAAAACAATAAAAAAGGCATCATATATAGAGGACGGAATAAAATTAGCATGGCTTGGGGATAATGATACAAAAGAAATTCCAATAAAACCAAATACACTTGAGAATACAGGAAGCAATGATAGCTGGAAAACAAAAAATATCTATGACTTAGCAGGAAATGTAGAAGAATGGACAATAGATATAGAGAATAATCAATATATAACTAGAGGTGGAAAATATTATGATAAAAGTGGAAGCGAAACACCAATAAATAGCAAAAGCTATTTTAGTAATACAGAAGGACAAAGTTATATTGGTTATAGGGCAATATTGTATATAAAATAAACCATCAAAACTATTGAAAAATCTTGAAAAAAAAGGTAAAATATATCCATGGAAAAACGCTATGGATATATTTTTTATTATTTGCAATAATAAAAATAAAGAAAGGAGAAAAAATGAACGTAAGTAAAGAAGAATTGCTTCATATAGCAAACTTAGCAGATTTGAAAATAAAAGATGACGAAATAGAAAAATATATACACAACTTAGAAGACATACTAAATTACACAGAAATTTTAGATTCTGCTAATTTAGAAAATTGCTGTGAAACAATTGGAACAAACAAAGATGTAAACGTATTTAGAAAAGATGAAGTAAAAGAATTTAAAGATATAGATGGATTAATGCAAAATGCACCAGACAAAGAAAGAGGAATGTTTAAAATACCAAAAGTAATAAACTAATTGGAGGAAACAAATGGCAAATTCAAAAATTATAATATTAGAAGGGCCACAAGGAGTTGGCAAAACAACAATAACAGATTATATAAGAAATGTAATACCATATACAAATCTATATAGATTAAGTGGTACAGCAGACACAACCAAAACAGGAAAAGAAAAAGCAAAAATCATGTATGAAGATTTAGTAGATTATATAGAAAAATTACAAAATAAAAGTGTAAATCTACTATTTGATAGAACTTTTTTTACAGAAGAAGTTTACTGTAGATTAGGATTTAAAGAATATACATTTACTGATGTATATAATAACCTATTAGATAGATTAGCCAAAATGGATTTTGATATCTACTATATAACTTTATACTTAAGTGATGAAAATGAATTTGCAAAAAGATTAGATAGAGAAGGAAAAGCTAAAGTTAAATATACAGAATTTAATAAAAAAAGTAGTGTAAATCAGCAAAATGAATATTTAAAATTAGCAGATGAAATAAAAGAGAAATATAAAAACATAAATGTTATCAAAATAGATAATTGTAGAGACTTAAATGAAGTCAAAAAAGAAATAAAGGAATTATTAGACTGGAAGGAGAAATAGTATGGGTGACATAACCAGACTTACAGTACATGAATTAAAAGATATGCTAGATAAAAAAGAAATCACATCAGAAGAGATAACAAAAGCATATATAGATAGAATAAATGAAAAAGAAAAAGATGTACAAGCTTTTGTTACATTAACTTTAGATGAAGCAGAAGCAAAATCAAAAAAAATAGATGAAGATGGAAGAAATGGAGAATACGCAGGAATTCCAATAGGAATAAAAGATAACCTTTGCACAAAAGGTGTAAAAACAACATGTAGTTCTAAAATGTTAGAGAACTTTGTATCTCCATATGATGCAACAGTAGTAGAAAAATTAAATAATGAAGGAATAGTTAGTCTTGGAAAACTAAATATGGATGAATTTGCGATGGGAAGCTCAACAGAAAATTCTAGTTTTCACATCACAAAAAATCCTTGGAACCTAAGTACAGTACCAGGTGGTTCATCAGGAGGTTCAGCAGCAGCAGTTGCAGCAGACTTAGTACCATGGGCATTAGGAAGTGATACAGGAGGTTCAATTCGTCAGCCAGCATCACTTTGTGGAGTAGTAGGATTAAAACCAACATATGGACTAGTTTCAAGATATGGTTTGGTTGCATTTGCATCATCTTTAGATCAAGTAGGACCAATTACTAAAGATGTTAAAGATAGCAGTATATTATTAAATATAATTTCAGGACATGATGAAAAAGATAGTACATCACATAAAATGGAAAAAGTAGATTATACAAAAAATCTAGATAAAGACATAAAGGGACTAAAAATTGGTGTGCCTAAAGAATTCTTTGGAGAAGGAATAAATAGTGAAGTTAAAGGAAAATTAGAAGAAGCAATAGAGATATATAAAATGCTTGGAGCCGAAGTAGAAGAGTGCTCACTAGATGTTGCTAAATACTCATTAGCAGCTTATTATATAATTGCTTGTGCAGAAGCAAGTTCAAACCTAGGAAGATTTGATGGAATAAGATATGGACATAGGGCAAAAGAATTCAGTTCTTTAAAAGAACTATATGTTAATTCAAGGACGGAAGGATTTGGAGACGAAGTAAAAAGAAGAATTATTCTTGGAACTTATGTACTATCTTCAGGATTTTACGATGCATATTATAAAAAGGCTCAAAAAATAAGAACATTTGTTAAAAATGAATTTGACAAAGTATTTAGTAAATACGATGTGTTACTAACGCCAGTATCTCCAACAACTGCATTTAAAATAGGCTCAAAAACAAATAATCCACTAGAAATGTACATGGCAGATATTTGTACAGTATCTGTTAATATAGCAGGTGTGCCAGCAATTTCTTTGCCAGCAGGAGTAGACAAAAATAATTTACCAATAGGTATGCAATTAATAGGCAATAGTTTCGAAGAAGAAAAAATATTAAATGCAGCATATAAATTTGAACAAAAATTAAACTTTAGAGAAAAATATAAACCAGATTTTAGAAAGGAGACCAACTATGAAAAGTCAATAGTTTTTTAGAAAAAAAAATAAAAAAT
>CAKNIZ010000018.1 GCA_930980855.1 uncultured Clostridium sp. | reverse complement strand
ATTGTATATTCAAAGATTTTTTGTTTCTTGCTGTCGGACGTAAAGTCCTCCAAACCGCGCGAAACTGCAAAATCTTGAATATACAATTATATGAATTTAATAAGAGGTTGTGAATTGTAACAAAAAATTAAAAGAGATTACCTAAATAAGTAATCTCAATACTAACTATTTAGTTCCTCTAGCAACTATTTGATTATGAGGACTGTATGTATCTTTTGAAAGAAGAGTACGAGAAACTTCTTTACCGTTTAGCTTCAAAATCTTATAAGCTTCAGATTTGGCACCATTAGAACCAGCTTGAACAACTTTGGTTTGCCCCTTAGGTAAAGATGAATCAGTAGTATAAACAGTAGAGTAAGGAACGGTTCCAGTTCTGTAAGATACCAATTCAACTTCATATTCAACTTCTTCTTTTAATCCGTAAATACTAATAGATAATCTCTTATTTTGTGTAGTTGCAACAATTTTGACAGGATAACTTCTACTATTCTTAAATTTAAAATCTGGAGCACCCCAAGATACGGTAGCATCTAATCCTATAGGCACATATCCAACAGTAAAAGTATGATTCTTTCTATCAGTAATTTCTAAATTAGCACGTAATACAGCATTGTATAAAGTACTAGAAACTTGACAAATACCACCACCAACATCTGTAGTAACTTGACCATTTGAATATACGGTAGCAGTCTTAAATCCTGCTTGAGTAGTACGCTTTCCAACAGTACCATTAAATGAAAATTCTTCACCAGGCATTAATACCTTACCATTTAACTTGGAAGCAGCCAATGCTATATTAGTAGAACGATTTGCATTACTTGAAGCATAACTTGTTGAGAATGATGCAAGTCTATCTGGAAAAGCTTCAGTACCAATATCATCTGTTGAAACATTAGGATATAAAGTTTTTAATGGTATAGTATAGCTTTCACTAGGAGTATTTAACATTGTCTTAGCTTCGTCTACTGAAATATTAAAATCCAATCCAGTTGAAGATGGATATACAGCGAAAGGATCTTTTGTATAGTAGGCATCAACAGGTTCTTTATAAATTTCAGAATGTATTTTATCAATATCTATATTTTCTGGTTCTTTAGTTTCTACGGGAACTTCTATAGAATCACTATTGTAATTTATAGAAGTCAATTTATCTACAATCATGTCGACTAATTTATCACTTACTATAACACTACCAGATTTTCCAGGAGTTATAACTAAGTTGTTACCATCAACAGTATGTGAAGGTTGTTTTAAACCATCAGAAAAATTAGAATTCATTTGTTCAATTATAGAATTACATAAATTCTTGTTATAAGTAAAAGCAGGATCTATATTAACAGTCTTAAAAAATGTGTTTATAATATCAAAATTATTTTGAAATATATTGCCATTTCTACCATAAGAAAATGCTTTATTAACAGCCTCGCTAACGTTAAATGAACATTCTAATTGGCTAGGTAAAATATTATAAAGCTGGTCATTATGACTAAATACTAATTCAGAATTAAGTCTTGTATTTAGGCTTTCATTTACTTTATTAGTAGCTTCTTCTTTTGTTAACTCTGAAACATCAATTCCTAGTATCGAAATTCCAGAAATAATTTTATCATTGTTAATATTTAATAAGGCAAATATTGTAGACAAAATACCTAAAATCACAAAAAAAATAATCAAGCAAATTAATACAATAGGCCATTTTTTACGAGTTTTCTGTTTGACCTGAGTAGTATTATTATCAATAATTTGTTGTGCCTCTTCAAAAACTTCTTCTTCTGAAATAGAAGAATCATTATTATTAGCATTATAAAGTATAGCGTTCATATTTCTCTCCTAATTATTCTTCATTAATATATATTAAACAATAAATAAAAATATTTGTAAATATAAAAAGAATAAAATTTGTATTTTAACTTTATTTTTTGATATACTATTGATATAATTGAAAAAATAAGAACGGAGGTATAAAATGAGTGATTTAACAATAAATAGAAAGTCAGGTTGGGAAGAGGTTGCAGAAGAGGAAAAGACCCAAATCTACGATTTTGCTAATAATTATATGGATTTTTTAAACAATGCAAAAACAGAAAGAGAAATAATTAAAGAAACGGAAAAATTAGCAAGAGCAAGAGGATTTAAAAGTTTAAATGAATATCCAGAACTATATCCTGGAGATAAAGTATACTATATCAATAGAGAAAAGAATATATATTTAGCAGTAATT
Organism: uncultured Clostridium sp.; assembly: GCA_930980855.1. GTDB lineage: Bacteria > Bacillota > Clostridia > TANB77 > CAG-508 > CAG-793. The sequence goes on along the minus strand of CAKNIZ010000018.1, from coordinate 37,593 downwards.
GGAGAGGAATCTATGGAAGGTGGGCTAAACATCATAGGTGCTCATGCAGATTCCCCAAGACTAGATTTGAAACCTAATCCATTAAAACAAGAAGGAAATTTAGCATATCTAAAAACTCATTATTACGGAGGAATAAAGAAATATCAATGGACAGCAATTCCACTTGCTATTCATGGAATAATAGTAAAAGAAAATGGAGAGAAGATTTATGTATCTATTGGTGAAAATGATAATGAACCAGTATTTACAATAACAGATTTACTTCCACATTTAGCAAAAGAACAGCAACAAAAGAAATTGTCAGAAGCTATAAATGGTGAAAACTTATCTGTTTTAGTTGGAAGTATACCAGATAAAGATGAAGAAAAAGAAAAAGTAAAAAGTTATATATTAAAACTTTTAAATAAAAAATATGGTATAACAGAAGAGGATTTTGTAAGTTCTGAGCTAGAAATTGTACCGGCTTTCAAATGTAGAACATTAGGATTTGATGAAAGTTTAATTGCAGGCTATGGTCAAGATGACAAAGTTTGTGTATATACTGCATTAAGAGCTATCTTAAATATTGAAAGACCAAAAAGGACAGCAGTGTGCCTATTTTCAGATAAAGAAGAAATAGGAAGTATGGGGAATACAGGAATGGAATCACATGTATTTGACACATTTATTGCTGAATTATTAAATAAAACAAGAATAAATAGACCAAATTTATTAGATAAAGTATTTTGTAATTCAAAGATGTTATCTGCTGATGTTGATGCAGGAGTTGACCCATTATATATTTCTGTTTCAGATACAAACAATGGAGGATTTTTAGGAAGAGGAATAAGCTTAAATAAATATACTGGTTCTGGAGGAAAATATAATTCGTCAGATGCTAATGCAGAATATGTAGCAGAAATAAGAAGACTATTTAAACAAAATAATATAAGATTTCAAGTAGCTGAATTAGGAAAAGTAGATATAGGAGGAGGCGGAACTATTGCATATATACTTGCTAATAAAGGAGTAGATGTTATAGATTGCGGAGTTCCAGTACTATCAATGCATGCACCTTATGAAGTAACATGTAAGTTTGATGTATATTCAGCTTATAGAGCTTATGAAGCTTTTTTCAGAAATTAATAAGTTTTAGGGATGTTCCTTAAAATATACTTAATTATATAAAAATAAATATATGGTTTAGAATTCCCGGTGCATGAAAGCACCGTACGGCTCGCTATTCGCTCCCCTTGAACTCTAAACCATATATTTTTTTATAATTTAGTAACTTTTAGGAACATCCCTAAAGTTCAATGTAAATTTTATGTGAAAAAAGGTATTCAAACTTGAAATAAAACTAATATCGTGGTAATATGAAACGGAAATCCTTAGGGAAATAAGAGAAGGAGGAAACTGCTGTGATAGAAGTGAAGAACATTACAAAAAAGTATGGAAACTTTTTTGCGGTAAATGATATCAGTTTCGAAGTAAAAGATAATGAGATAGTTGGATTCTTAGGACCAAATGGTGCAGGAAAAAGTACTACAATGAATATGATTACAGGGTATATAGAACCAACAGAAGGAAAGATATTTGTAAATGGAAAGGAAATATCGAAAGAGCCTAATAAAGTAAAAAGACAAATTGGCTATATGCCAGAAAATACACCTTTATATCAAGAATTGACAGTAAGAGAATTTGTAAATTACATGGCTGATTTAAAACGTGTAAAAAGGAAAGAGAAAAAAGAGAAAGTAGATAAAGTACTAGAGCAGACAGGACTTAAAGAAGTAGAAAAAAAGCAAATAAGAAAATTGTCAAGAGGATATAAGCAAAGGGTTAGTTTGGCAGGAGCATTAATAGGCAATCCAGAGGTATTAATACTTGACGAGCCGACAGTTGGACTTGACCCAAAACAAATAACTGAAATTAGAGAACTTATTAAAAAACTTGGTAAGAAACATACTGTAATTTTAAGTTCACATATATTATCTGAAGTAAGTCAAATTTGCGAAAAAGTAATAATAATAAATAAAGGAAAAATATTAGCAGTAGATACTCCAGAAAACTTAGAAGAGCAATTTAAGGAAGAAAACAGCATATATGTTACTGTTGAGGATAAGAAGAACAATATTAAAAAGGTATGTGAAAAAATAAAAGGATTTAAAGAAAGAAAACTTATAAAAGAAAATTCTGACGGAACAAAACAATATATATTAACTTCATCTAAAAAAGTTGATTTAAGAAAAGAAGTTTTTGATTTGTTCCCAAAAAATAATATAAATATATTAGAATTAAAAACAACAGAAATAACATTAGAAGATGCTTTCTTAAAACTTATAAATGCTAAAGAAAAGGAAATGAAAGAAAAAGAGGAAAAAGAAAAGAAGAAAAATGCAAAAGCATCAAAAAAAGAAACTACAAAAAATAACAATAAACAAAAAGTAACAGAAAAGAAAACACCAAAAAAAGAAAAGGAAGAAAATAAATCAAAAGGAGGTAAAAAATAATGTGGGCGATTATAAAAAAGGAATTTAAGTCATACTTTTTATCTCCAATTGGATACATATATATAGGAATTTTTCTATTAATGTGTAGTATATTCTTTTATTTGGATATTTTCGCATATATGAGCACAGATTTTACATATATGTTTGGCTCTGCTTCAACAGTACTAACATTTATTGTTCCATTAATAACAATGAGAATGTTTTCAGAAGAAAGGAAAAGTGGAACAGAACAACTATTATTAACCTCTCCAAGAAGTGTTACATCAATAGTTTTAGGAAAGTTTATAGCGGCAGCATTAGTAGTATTAGTATCTGTTGCAGCAACATTAATATATTATGCAATTTTATGTTGTTTTGGTGAACCACAACTAGGCAAGTCACTAGTAGCAATTTTAGGATTTGCATTACTTGCTCTTGCATATATATCTTTTGGCATGTTTGCATCAAGCTTAACTGAAAATCAAATAATTGCAGCAGTAATATCAGTAGCATTTTTCATGATTTCTTGGTTTTTACCTGGATTTAGTAGTGCTTTTGTAAATTTCTCATTAATGGATGCTTTTTATATGTCATTTGTAAATGGCACTATTTCAATTCAAAATTTAGTACTTTTATTATCTTTTACAGTATTATTTATAATTTTTACAATTATGGTAATACAAAGAAGAAAAAGTGTGAAATAGGAGGTAAAAGTTATGAGAAAACTAATAGAGACAATAAAGAAAAAATGGATAAGAGATACAATTTTAACATTAGCATTAGTTTTAATTTTAATTGCAGTATTCATACTATTAAATCTTTTATTCATAAATTTAGATATAACGCCAATAGACTTTACTGCTGAAAAGTTATATACATTATCAGATGAATCAAAAGAACAAGTAGGGAAAGTAGAACAAAACGTAACATTATATTTCTTTGGGTATGATGAAGAAGATACCGCTGTAACACTTGCAAAACAATATCAAGAAACAAATGATAAAATTACAATACAATTAATAAATACATCAGAAAGACCAGATTTAGCAGCTCAATATGGAGTAAGTACAAATAGCCAACTAGTAGCCGTACAATCTAGTCAAAGATATAAAATCATAGATTCTAGCGAAATGTACACTTTTGATAGTTCATCATACCAAACAATAGATATAACTGAACAAAAACTAACAAATGCAATTTTAGATGTAACTGTAGCTCAAAAACCACAAATATACTTTTTAACAGGACATGGAGAATATGGAATTGATTCTTCTGAGCCAATGGAACAACTAAAAGTGTATATAGAAAATGATGTAAATGATGTGAATTCTTTGGATTTATTAACATCAGATATGCCTGAAACATGTGACGTACTAGTTATAGCTAATCCAACAAGCGACTTTACTGATTTAGAAACAGAGAAAATACAAAATTACATAAATAATGGTGGTAATATCATGTGGTTACAAGATCCATATGCATTTACCCAGCCACAAGGAGAATTAACAAATGTAAATAAAATACTTTCACAATTTGGAATAAGCTTTTCAAATGGGGTTGTATGTGAACAATCATCAAGTAATATGCTTGTAAATAGTCCAGATTTAATTATTCCAAAAATGACATATAATGATATAGTAAAAGATTTATATACAGATGGAATGATAGCTTTATTAGATGCAGGAAGAATAACTAATGTATCAGATGAAGAACTAACAAATTTAGGAGTTACAGCTAGTCCATTCTTACAATCAACTGATGAATCATTTTATAGAGAAAATATTAATTCAGATGTAACGACTAAACTTGATAGTGATGAGGAAGGACCATTCATATTAGGAGAAATATTAACAAAAACAATAGATGATGATACAAAATCAACATTAGTTGCATATTCAAATGCTTTATTTGCAACAAATTATACAATACAATTATCAAATTCAATTGGAACACCAATTACTATCAGACAGAACAAAGATATTGTTTTAAATACAATTGCATACTTATCAGATAGAGAAGATGCAATAAGAATAAGAAAAGATATTGGAATAGTAACTTTTGAAACTGCAACAGAAGAAGAAAATCAAATTGTTTTATGGACAATCTTTGGAATTCCTGTTCTAATTATAATAGCGGGAATGATTGTCTCTATAGTTAGAAGAGTAAGAAAGTAGAAAGGCAAAATTACTCATATAAACTAAAACAATATAAATTATAAAATAAAAATAAATATATGATTAAAATTCCTAAAACGGGGACATTCCGGTCAGCTCGCTGGTCGCTCCCCTTGAATTTGAATCATATATTTATTTTATTATAATTTAAGCCTTGAAATATATACTAAACTATTATAAAATAATAGAAATTAGTATAAAGGAAATCGTATGAAGAAAAAAGTAATTATAATATTAGGAATAGTATTAATAATCGCTCTAGTAGTTGTAGTATCATTATATATCGCAAATGAACCTACAAGAGATTGGATAGATAGATACATATTCAGAAAAAACATAATTGAAGAAGACTTACCTGTTATTCCACTTGAAAATGAAAATACTAATATATATGCATATGATAATCATATTGTAGTATTACAAGATAATCAATTGGTAATATATAATTCATCAGGAAGAGAAGAAACAACAATTAATGTATCAATAACAACACCAATATTTGCAGATTCAGGAAATTATTTACTAGTAGCAGATAAAAATGGACAAAATGCATATTTAATATATAATACAAGCCTTCAATGGCAAAAAACAATGGAAGGAAATATTTCATCAATTACAGTAAATAGAAATGGAGCTGTTGGAATAGTTATAACAGGAACAACATATAAATCAGTTATAGTAATGTACGGAATAACAGGAAATGAAGAGTTTAGGACTTATCTTTCTTCAACAATTGCAGCAGATGCAACGATATCAGGAAATAACGATTACTTAAGTTTTGCAGAAATAGACACATCGGGAACTATTATTTCATCAGTAGTAAAAACAATTTCAGTAGATAAAGCTAAGAATTCTCCATCAGAAGCCATTATTTATACATATAAACCAGAAGAGAATAGTTTAATAGTCAATATAGAATATTACAACCAAGAGCTTATATGCCAATATGATAATACTGTATATAAAATGCAAGAAGGAAATGCACAAAAATTATTAGATATAGATAATAAAACACTATTTATGGACATCGGTTTAGAAGAGCATGTATGTAGAATAGTAGAGACATCAGCAGGAATTCTAAATAGTGAATATGAAGTAAAAATAATGAATCCAAATAATCAAAAAGAAAGTAGTCATCTTTTGGATTCAGTTCCAAAAAGTTTATATTGTAATAATGATATAATTGCTATAAACATGGGAAATGAAATCGAATTTATAAATCATAGTGGCTGGCTTATGAAATCTTTTGTATCAGCTCAAAGCTTTAGGGATGTAGTTTTAGGAAAGAGTGTAGCAGGCATTATTTATAGAGACAGAATAGAAATTATAAGTTTGTAAGGAGGACAAAATGATTGTAGATATTATAATTATATTAATTATTATTTTAGCCGTATTTTTAGGAATAAAAAAAGGACTGATTTCATGCGTAATAGATATATTAGCAGTAATTGTTGCCTTAATATTAGCTATTACACTTTGCAGACCTGTAACAAATGCAATAATAGACAATACAGAATTTGATGAAAATTTAAGAGAAACAATAGTTGAAAATATTCCGTTAAATGATGTAGATTTCAAAGTAGAAGAAGGAAGCAATTTACCAGAGCCAGTAGTAAAATACATAAATGAAATAACAAGTAATGTAAATACGTCTAAAGATGAAGCAATAGATACTATTGCAAAAGAATTAGCATCAGGAATATTAAGTGTAATAGCATTTATAGCAATATTCTTTATTGTAAGATTAGTATTAGCACTTGTAAAAATAGTAGCAAAAATAATAGATAAAATACCATTAATAGGTCAAATAAACAAACTAGGTGGAGCAATATGTGGTTTAATAGAAGGTCTAATAATAATATATGCAATACTTGCAGTACTTTCTATGATATCACCATTAATTGCTAATACACCAATACTAGAACAAATATACAATTCAAATATTGGAGCATTGATGTATAATAATAATTTAATATTAAAATCAATATACAAATAGGAGGTAAATTATGAAAATAGTAAATCCATGGATAGAAGTCGAAAAAATTGATGGAATACAAATTATGAAAAAAATAGAAAGAGCTTGTAGAACATGCTATAGATCAGAAGGAAATATTACAGAAGATAGTTATAAAAATTTGTTAAAGAATTGTATCAATAGAGGTCATGAATCAGTATTAGAACATGAAAAAGTAACTATTAGAATGTATTGTGATATAGGTGTTTATAAAGATTTAACTAGACATAGATTTGCAAGTTTTTCAATAGAATCTACAAGATATTGTAGTTACGACAAAGATAAATATGGAAATGAAATAAAGTGCATAAATCCATCTTATATAGAAGATAAAGCAGTATATGAAGAATGGAAAAAAAGCATGGAAGAAATAGAAAAAAGATATATGAAAATGAAAGAATTAGGAGCAACAACTGATATGTGTAGATTAATTCTTCCACATTCAACTGCAGCAGAAGTAACAATGACAGCAGATATAAGAGAATGGAAACATATATTAGAATTAAGAACATCAAATAAAGCACATCCAGCAATAAGACAATTACTAATACCACTATTAAAATATTTCCAAAAAGAAATGCCAGAAATATTTGAAAATGTAGAATATGACAAAGATTTTGATGAAAAAAATTATGCAGAATTTAGAATTGCAGAATAATAAAAAGAAGAAACATAATGCTTTCTCTTGATATTTGACCGCATATTTGCTATACTGTATGTGTAAAATACAATGGGAGTGATTAGATAAATGAAAAAAAATAATAAATCAAAAGAAAAGGAAGTAAAGAAAAAGAAGAAATCACATAAAATATTAAAAAGAGTTCTATTAATAATTTTACTTATAATATTGATTTGTGCAGGCTTATTTACATATAAAGTTTATAAAAACGGAGGAGGATTAGCTGGTCTTGTTACAACATTAATAGGAACAGATCCAGAAACAGTTAAAAGTTTACCAGACTTTTATTGCTTACTTTTAGGAAAAAGTGAAAACATGACAGACACTATAATTGTTGCAAAATATAGTCCAAGTACTGGTGATTCTGCCTTATTATCTATACCGAGAGATAGTTTCGTAGGAAAAAACAAGAATACAGCTACAGCATCAGATAAAATTAACTCAAAATATCAAATAAGCCCACAAAGTACAATAGATGCAGTAAATAGATTAACAGGATTAAATATAAAATATTATTTGACAGTTGATACAGCAGCATTAAGAGATTTAGTAGATGCAATTGGAGGAGTATACTTTGATGTACCAATAGATATGGATTATGATGATAGTTCACAAGATTTATATATTCATTTAGATGCAGGGCCTCAACTATTAAATGGGCAGCAAGCAGAATGGGTAGTAAGATTTAGACATAATAATAATGGTACATCATACCCAGCAAGCTATGGAGATAATGACCTTGGAAGAATGAAAACTCAAAGAGAATTCATAATGGAAGTTGCAAAACAAACATTAAAAATAGAAAATATAACAAAAATAGATGAAATACTTAAAATTGCAGAAGAAAAAGTAGAAACAAATATAGACTGGGATACAATGATGGAATATGTACCAGCATTAGTTAGTTTTAATGCAGAGCAAATGAAAACTGATACTTTACCAGGAATTCCAGAATACTGCAATGGAGTTGCTGTATATTTAGTAGATGAAGATGAGTCTAAACAAGTAGTGAATGAACTATTTTTAACATCTGGAACATCAGCAGAAGGAAATAGCAATACAACCACAAACGAGACAACTGGAAATGAAATAGTAAATAAAGAATTGAAGGTTGAAGTATTAAATGGTACAGGAAGTAGCGCAAGATTGGAAAATGCAATAGAACAATTAGAAGCACAAGGGTATGATGTAATAAAAGAAGGAAATACAAACATAACAAATGAAACAACAATAATTAATAGAACAAATAATTCGGAAGCAGAAGAAAATTCATTACTTGCATTATTAGGAACCGGAACAGTTATTACGGGTGAAGATAACAAAGACGTAGATTTTACAATAATATTAGGAAAAAATTATTAAAAAATAGTGGGGGCTATTTCTAATTAGCTACCACTATTTTTATGTTTTTTAGGTATTGATAAAAATAATACAACAACAAGTAAAATAATAAAAATTATTGAAAGTAAAATTATTAAACTTTTTGCATCAGAGCTATAAACATCATGAGAAGCAATCAAGTCACTAGAATATTCAATCTCATCAATTGTATAAGTAATTGTACCAACTACTTCTCCTTTGGCAATTGGAGCAATCACATTCGTTAAATTAATAACGGGAGTTATATCAATAACTTCTCCAGTATCTACAATACAATCTAAAGTATTCGTACATAATAAGTCTAAAGAATCGCTTTCATCAGTTCCATTAATAACATTAATAGTTTTTGCAATGTCACCTTCTTGAATTAAAGATGTAGAAGTATAATTTTCAAATCCATAATTAAATAGTTTTATACAGTCATTTTCTCGTGTTCTAGTTCCATCTTCTAAAATTCTACCTTTTAAAACGACAGCAAGTAAATTCATATCATCTTTCTTAGCAGTAGTTATCATACAATATCCAGCTGGGTCAGTATATCCAGTTTTCATACCATTAGCATATTCATAATAATAATTAGAATCAGCTCGTAATAAAGCTACTGTAGACCTATAATTAGTATGATCGTTTACAACATTTTTAGGTAAATCATATGTAGCCTTAGAAGAAATATTTTTTATAATAGAATTAGAATAAGCATATTTTCCAATTAGCGCTAGGTCATAAGCAGTAGAATAATGATTCTCATTGTGAATACCATTAGGATTAACAAAATTTGTATCCAAACAGCCTATTTCTTTTGCTTTTTTATTCATCATTTCAGAAAATTCAGCAATGCTATTATCAAAAGATTGTTTTGTTTCTTCAGAAGAATCTTTCAAATAATCAGGATTATCTAAATTAGAAATATATTCTGCTAAAACGTAAGCAGCATCATTTGCAGAAGAAATCATAGTAATATTTAAAAGTTCTTCAACAGTAAGTATTTGACCTTCTGTAATGTAACCCATTGTATAAGTCGGTGGAACAGAATGAATTGACCAGTAACTAACTGTTACATTGTCCTGCAAATTACAGTTTTCAACTGTAAGAATTGCAGTCATGACTTTTGTTGTACTAGCAGGATACATCCTTTTTTTAGCATCCTTCTCATATAAAATTTTACCAAAATCAGCATCAATCAAAATAGCTGCCTCAGAATCTATGCTAATATCAGAACTAGCAAAGGTTTCTGATGAAAAAGACAATAAAAAAATAGACGTTAATAAGATCCATATTGTTAAAAATTTATATATTAACTTCATATTTTCTCCTTTAAAATTATAACAAAAATATAATACCAGTAAATTCAAAATAAATCAAGAGGTGATAGGAAATGCAAGAAATTTTTTCAAACTTAAATAACAAACAAAAAATAGTTGTTTTAATATCTATTATAATAATTTTAGCAATAATTATTATATATTTTTATAACAAAAATGAAAATACTAATGAGCTTATTATTAGTAATGATATAGGTAAAATTACAAATGCTCAAGTAGAAGAAAAAATAGGCATTGCAAATAATAAAGAAAAAGTAATAGTACATGTTATAGGAGAAGTAAATTCTCCACGGAGTAGTTGAATTAGAAGAAGGAGCTAGAATAATAGATGCTATAAATGCAGCTGGTGGAAAAACAGAAGAAGCAGACCTTTCAAAAGTTAATTTAGCATATGTTGTAGAAGACGGTACACAGATATATATACCAAGAATAAACGAAAACTTAAATGAAGTAGAGCTAATATCAGGAGAAGCGGGAAAAAGCATAGTAATAGAATCTGGAATGGATGAAAATAATAATCAAAATACAAAAGTAAATATAAATACTGCAAATAAAGAAAAATTAGAAACATTGCCAGGAATAGGAGAAACAACAGCTCAAAAAATAATAGAGTATAGGGAACAAAATGGAAAATTTAAAACAATAGAAGATTTAAAAAATGTAAGCGGAATAGGGGATACGAAGTTTAATAGTTTAAAAGATAAAATTATTGTATAAATAATAAGAAAATATTAAGAAATTATAAATAGAAAATAAATAAAGTGGTGGTAAAATTAACTACGAAGGAGGAGAAGAATGGAAACAATATTAAAATGTGAAAACTTATATAAAACATTTGGGAAAAAGACAATTTTAAAAGATGTTTCTTTAGAAGTAAATGAAGGTGATATTTTAGGTTTTATAGGGCCAAATGGAGCTGGAAAGACTACAACTATAAAGTTAATATTAGGATTACAAAGTATAACAAAAGGAAAGGTTAGCATAAATGGATATGACATAGAAAAAGACTTTACAAATGCAATAAAAAGAGTAGGCGCAATTGTAGAAAATCCAGATATGTATATGTATTTGACTGGATACCAAAACTTAAAACTAGTAGCAAATTTATATAAAGATATATCAGAAGATAGAATAAATGAAGTAGTAAAATTAGTAAAACTAGAAAATAGAATTAAGGATAAAGTATCTAAATATTCATTAGGAATGAGGCAGAGATTAGGAATTGCTCAAGCAATACTTCATAAACCAAATCTTTTAATTCTGGATGAGCCAACAAATGGATTAGACCCTGAAGGAATAAAAGAAATGAGAGAACTGCTAGTGGATTTGGCAAGTAAAGAAAAAATGGGAATTTTAATTTCAAGCCATAATCTAGCAGAACTAGATAATTTTTGTAATAAAGTTTGTATAATAAAAAATGGAAAAATTATAGAAACAAGTGAGATATCAAAAATAAAACAAGAAGCAAGCAAAGAAGTAAAAATATTTGAAGTAAATAATGTAAATCTTGCAGAAGAAATAATTGGCAAAATAGAAAAAATTGATACAAATAAATTTAAAATTAAGGTACCTAAACAAGAAGTGCCAGAAATAGTAGAAAAATTAGTAAAAAATAATATAAAAATATACGAGGTAAAACAAGAAGAAAAAACATTGGAAGATGCATTTTTCGAAAAGACAGGGGGGAATATAATTGAGTAGTTTGATAAAAAATGAGTTAACAAAGATTTTTAGGAAAAAAACAATATATATAGCTATGATAGCAATATTTTTGCTTTTGATTTTTATGAACTGTATGTTTAAATATGCAAATAGTTCAAGCAATTCCGCTTATCTATATAGTGAAAATTATTTAAATTCAATAAAAGCAGAATTAGAAAATTTAGACCCAGAAAATCCAACTGATGTGACATTATACATAAACTTAAAGTCAGAGGTTGAATTATGTGAGTTAATGAATAAATATAAAGACGATGAATGGAAATTATCAATAATAAACTCAAGAATCTCATCTTATTTAACTGAAAGAAATACTTATCTATATGGAGCAGAGAAAAGTGAAGAACAAGCAAATGAGATAACAAAAAAGATAGAAGACATTACTGCAAAACTAGATGAAAACAATTGGAAATATTTTGCGAGTCAAGACTTAGAAACAGCTAATAAAAAAATAGAAGAGTTAAATTGTCAAAAACAACAAACACAAGATAAGGAAATATTGAAAAATTTAGAAAATGAAATAAAAAATGCAGAAATAGAAAAAGAAATAGCAGAATATAGATTAAATAAAGATATTCCTTATGGAACAGATTATAAAAACATTGCTCTTTCCAGATTACAATCAGCATCTACAAATCTTATTCAATATGATAGCCAAGAAACTGAATTATCATATGAAGAACAAAAAGATTATAATGATTCTTTAAAAACTGAGGCAGAATGTAGATATATTTTAGATACAGGAATAGATGTTAATAAGAATGATAGCTTAAAGGGAATATTACAAAACTTCTATTCTGAATTTGGAATATTTTTAATAGTTGTTATTGTAATGATAGCAGGAACAATAGTAAGTGATGAATTTAATAAAGGAACGATAAAATTATTGTTAGTTAAACCATACACAAGAAACAAAATATTACTATCTAAGTTTATAGCAACTGTAATAATTATATTTTTCGTAATTTTATCTACAGTAATCATGGAAATGTTAGTAGGAGGAGTGTTATTTGGATTTGATAGTTTGAGCGTTCCAGTAATAGAATACAATTTCAATACTAATATGCTTGAAAAAATCAATGTATTTGCTTATTTAGGTATACAAACACTAGCACAATTACCAATGATTATATTGCTTGCTGCACTAGCATTTGCTATAAGTACATTATTTTCAAATAGTGCACTTGCAATTACAATATCTCTGCTTGGCTACATGTCAACGGCTATTATCAATCAATTAGCAATGGCTTATAATTTATCTTTTATGAAATATTTTGTAACAATGAATTGGGATTTAAGCCAGTTCCTCTTTGGAAATTTACCATACATGCAAGGAATGAGCCTAATTTTATCAATAGTAATTTGCCTTGTATACTTATTAGTAATGTTAATACCAACTTTTATAATCTTTAAAAAGAGAAATATAAAAAATATATAAAATAAGAGCCTTAAATATAAGGTTCTTTTTGTATAAATTATTAAGATGAAATAGTTGCTATTTTTTTGTATTCCTTTAATGTATATATTAAGAAATATATGTATAATAAATTACCTAATAATAGTAGAACTATTGATTTAATCATTAATGAATCAGTTAGATTCTCAGCATTATTTTCGATAAAATCATAATTAGAGTCAGACATAAAGGTTCTTTCTACTTTAGTACCAAATTCATCTTTATAATAAATATAAGCATTGTAATCATCAGGAAAACCTTGTATAAATTTAATTTTATATACATAATAATTAGAATTTAATTCATTTTGCAGAAAATTTCTGACTGATGTATTAGAAACATCACTTATGTAGGAATTGACTTTTATCTCATATTGGTTAGTTAAGGGAAAAGAATATATCCCAAAACCTAATAATAATACGAGAACTATAAATAATATTGCTGTTTTAATTATTTTATTTTTGCCTTTATATTTAACATATTTTAAAATGTAATTGATTGCAATAATTATACATATAACCAAGTATGGTATTGCAAGTAAAATTGCAAATATAATTAAAGGAAAAGCTAATTTAGAAAAAGCATTAAGTATGTTATAAAAAATAGAATAAATATTGAGGTCTATTAATACATTAGCAAAGTCTGAAGAGTTAATAAAACTCATAAAAAAATATATAATATAATAAAAAATTGAAACAATTACCATTATTCCTAATACCATCATGGTAACGTAAATAAATTTATCAAATTTTTTCAATATTTGCTCCTTAAAAATTATTATATTTTATGTTATATTAATATGTAATAAAAAACTTTTACTATTCCTAGTAAAAGTCTTACATATTAATAATATTAGGAATAATAAAGGAACATCCCTAATAGTAAATTTATAAAGTGGTTGCGGGAGATGGACTCGAACCACCGACCTCAGGGTTATGAGCCCTGCGAGCTGCCAACTGCTCCATCCCGCGATGTGTTAACATATTTATTATACATCGATATTTAGTAGTTGTCAACAGTTTACAATAAATTCTTAATATATTATATGCAATTAAAATCAAAAATATTCCAATAAAATTACTTTGACACTCTTCAATTTATATGATATAACTTAGAATTAAGAGGAAATTATGGGAAAGAATTTAATAATAACAGAAAAGCCGTCAGTGGCAATGGAATTTGCAAAAGCTTTAAAAATAAATACAAATAGAAAAAACGGATATCTAGAATCAGATAAATGGATTATAACCTGGTGTGTAGGACATTTAGTAACCATGAGCTATCCAGAAAAATATGATGAAAACCTTAAATTCTGGAGACTAGACACACTGCCATTTATACCAAAAGAATGGAAATATGAAATAATACCAGCCGTTGCAAATCAATTTAATATAATAAAAACACTCCTTCAAAGAGAAGATATAGATGCAATATATAACGCAGGAGACTCTGGAAGAGAAGGAGAATATATACAAAGATTAGTTTTTATGATGGCAAAGCCAAACCCAAAAGCAAAAATGAAAAGAGTTTGGATAGATTCACAAACAGAAGAAGAAATAAAAAGAGGAATTGAAGAAGCAAAATCCTCAAAAGAATATGATAGTTTATCAGATAGTGCCTATCTTAGGGCAAAAGAAGACTATCTAATAGGAATAAATTTTTCTAGAATGCTTTCAATAATATATGGAAGAAGACTGGCAAAAGAAATAAACGAAGAAAAAGCATCAATTTCAGTAGGAAGAGTAATGACTTGCGTGCTAGGAATGATTGTTGAAAGGGAAAGAGAAATAAGAAACTTTGTAAAAGTACCTTTTTATAAAATAAATGGAGATTTCACAAAATTAGGTGCAGAATGGAAAGTAAGTGAAACATCAAAAATGTGGCAAACTCCTAAATTATACAACGAAACTGGATTTAAGAAAAAATCAGATGCAGAAGAGTTTATAAAATCATTAGAAGGAAAAGAAGCAATAGTTGAAGAAGTCAAGAAATCAAAACAAAAAGAAAACGCACCACTATTATTTAACTTGGCTGAAATTCAAAATGAATGTACAAAGAGATTTAAAATAAAACCTGATGAAACACTTGAAATTATACAAAATCTATATGAAAAGAAATTAGTAACATATCCTAGAACAGATGCAAGAGTTCTATCAACAGCTGTTGCAAAAGTTATAAATAAAAACCTAAATGGAATTGCAACTGGTTATAAAGATGAAGAAATACAAAAATATATTAATCAGATGAAAGAGGAAAAATATTCTACAAATTTAACGAAGACAAAATATGTAAATGATAGTAAAATAACAGACCATTATGCAATAATTCCAACAGGAACAGGATACGATAATTTAAAATCATTAACAGACTTAGAACAACAAATATACAAAGTCATACTAAAAAGATTTTTAGCAATATTTTATCCAAGTGCTGAGTTTAGTAAAATAAATGTAACTGTAGATGTTGGCGGAGAAAAATTCTATGCTAGCGCAAAAGTATGTACAAAAACAGGATACTTAGATGTACTAAAAAAATCCACAAATGAAGAACAAAATGTGGAAAACATAGACGTAAAAAAAGGTGAAAAGTTAATAGTAAATAATTACTCTATTAAAGAATCTGAAACAACACCACCAACAAGATACAACTCAGGCTCTATAATTTTGGCAATGGAGAATGCAGGAAAACTAATAGAAGATGAAGAACTAAGAGAGCAAATAAAAGGAGCAGGAATAGGAACAAGTGCAACAAGGGCAGAAATAATAAAAAAATTAGAAAAAATCAAATACATAGATATAAATAACAAGACTCAGATAATAACTCCAACACAAAAGGGAGAATACATTTATGACATTGTAAAAATGTCAATGCCAGATATGTTAAATCCAAAATTAACAGCTAGTTGGGAAAAAGGATTGGATATGGTTGCAAAAAAAGAAATCAAGTCTGATGTCTTTATGAAAAAACTAGAGGATTACATAAATAGTAAATTTGATAAATTAGTAATAAGAAAATAAAAAAAGAAAAACAAATAAAAACGGCAAAAATAAGAGGAAAAAAAGAAATTTGCCAATTAGGTGCACTAGACAACTAAAAAAAATTATGATATACCATTACTGAGAAAAATAAAGTGGAGGGTGATAAAAATTAGTAAGCTAAAGAAGTGTATAGTAGGAATAAGACACATAGTAAAAATATTAATTATATTAGTAGTAGCAATAATATTAATATTAGGAATTATAAAAGTTACATATAAACAAACATATAGCGTAAGTTTAAATGGTGAAGTAATAGGATATACACAAGATAAAGTAGCGTTGCAAAAAAGGATAAACGATTATATTAATTCTGGTAATGGAGAAAATATAGCATTTGTTGAAGTAAATGAAATGCCAGAATATGAAGTATGTTTATTAAAAAATGGTATAGAAACAAATGACCAAGAAATTTTTGATAAGGTAACATCATCAGGAACAACATATTATAAATATTATGCTGTTACAGAAGATGATGAAGAAAAGGCTTATGTAAAAGAATTTGCTGATGCAGAGTCAATAGTAAATCAATTAAAAGAGAAAAAGAGCACAAATTCAGATAAATTAGGAATAGTTGAAAAATATTCAACAGCACCAGCAGAATATAAGACGATAGAAACAGCTGTATCTGAATTATACAAAGAAAAGAAAGTTGTAGTAGCTCAAACAACAACTAAACCAAAAGCACAATATACAGGACCTAGTGTAAAAACAGATTTAGGAATATCTTTAATAAAGCCTGTATCAGGAGTTATAAGTTCAAGATTTGGAATAAGATCAAGAGATAATCATAAAGGATTAGATATTGCAGCACCAAAAGGAACAGCAATAAAAGCTGCAGCAAGTGGAACAGTTATTTTCTCGGGATATGGTGCTAATGGAAATGGATACTCAGGTTATGGAAATACAGTTGCTATAAAATCAAATAGTTCAGTAACAATACTTTATGCTCACTGCACATCTTTATATGTAAAAAAAGGACAAACTGTATCTCAAGGAGAAGTAATAGCATCTGTAGGGTCAACAGGAATTTCAACAGGAAACCATTTACACTTTGAAATAAGATATAATGGAAAAGCAATAGATCCTCAAAATTATATATATTAAAAAATGCCCTAGCAGGGCATTTTTTATTTAAGTTCATTCTTGATTTTTTGAACCTCAGTCATATCAGCAGAATCTGCTGGTTTATAATAACCTTTAGATTTTGCAACTTTAAATAATTCATATTGAAAACTTTCATTTCCATCTCTTAATTGTTGAAGAGTTTGTCTGAGTTGCATGTTTTCAGTTTCAGAAATAGCGGTCTGGTAGCTAGATAGACCTGCTTTTGTACTTTCAAGTACATCATTAACCATTGTTTTCTCGTCCATAAAACCTCCTAATTTTCTAAAAAAGTCATTAAAGTTTGTTTTGTATTCAAACTGTCTTGAGCAGCTTTAGTAAAAAGCTGTTTAATTTGTGGATCAACAGCTGTACTTGCATATTGATTTAATTTTGCATAGCAAGTATCAGAAGAACCAATAAAATGTCTTAAATTTTGTAATTCAACTTTACTTAAATTAGCCATATTATCCTTCCTTTCATTAAAAGATATATTTTTATTTTTTCCGAAAAAAAAGAAAATATACAAACAAAAATTGTTATAAAATTGAAAATTAATAATTTAGTTTGCAATTCATTTAAGTTATAAAATACTAAAAATTGTATATTTAAGATTTTTTGTTTCTTGCTGTCAGACATAAAGTCCTCCAAACTGCGCGAAACTGCAAAATCTTAAATATACAATCTTTAATATAATAATAAACAATGAATTGCAAACTAAATTATTAATTTTCAATTAAGTTCACAAAATTTGTTTACTTTTAATAGAATATACAAATATGTTTTATTAGGAGGAAAAATTTTGAAAAAATTTTTTAGTATAATAATGTTAATAATTGTACTTATAATAATATGGAGTTCAAAAACATTTGCCATAAATCCATCAAATAATGAAATATATGAAGGAATAGATGTTAGCAAATGGCAAGGAACAATAAATTTTGAAGAAGTGGCAAATGATGGAATAGATATTGTGTATATAAAAGCAACACAAGGAACTACATATGTTTCACCTACATTTGAAGAACAATATACAAATGCAAAAAATAATGGGTTAAAAATAGGATTTTATCATTATGTGACAGCTAGAACAATAGAAGAAGCAAGAAATGAAGCTCAATTTTTTGCTTCAAAAATTTCAGGAAAACAAATAGACTGCAAATTAGCAATGGATTTTGAAGAATTTGGAAACTTATCTCAAGAAGAAATAAACGCAATAGGCTTGGAATTTGTGAGAAGATTAGAAGAACTAACAAATAAACCAGTAATTATATATAGTAATACTTATGCAGCAAGAACAATTTGGAATGGAGAAATAACAAAATATCCATTATGGGTAGCAGAATATGGAGTGTCAAAACCGAGGGATAATGGGAAATGGAATAGTTATGTTGGATGGCAATATACAAATATGGGAAATATTAAAGGCATAAATGGAAATGTAGATAGAGATAAATTTACAAAAGATATATTTATAAATGAAAATATGACACCAGGAGAAATAATACCAGAAATACCAAAGCCAGAAAGTAGTTACAAAACAATAACTATTTTAAGAGGAGATACATTAACAAAAATTGCTAAAGAATATGGTACAACGGTAAATGAACTAGCAAGAATAAATAATATTCAAAATATAAACTTAATTTACGCAGGAAGAACATTGAGAGTTCCTGTGTCTAATTCTCAAGAAAATAGCAATTTAGAAGAAATAGTATATATAGTTAAAAAAGGAGACACTTTAAGTGAAATAGCAATGAAATATAATGTAAGAGTTAATGAAATAGCGAGAGAAAATCAGATAAAAAATGTTAATTTGATATACCCAGGGCAAAGATTAATTATAAAAACAGAGGCAATGGGAACAGAGATGGGGCATTTGTGTTATAAAGTAGTAAGAGGGGATACATTATATTCAATTTCAAGAAGATTTAATGTACCTATTGCTAGTATTGTAATGCTAAACAGAATTCAAAATCCAAACTTAATATATCCAGGGCAGTGTCTAAAAATAAACAGATGATAAATATTAAAATAATATAGTTATTTTTAAATCAATGTGATACACTTATAAAAACAATATGAAAAGAGTGAGGAAATGAAGTTAATACCAATACCTAATTACAATGAATATAGATTAAATCTTATGTTTGATGCTTATAAGTGGGATCCTCAATTTTTAGATAATAATACTATAGCTAAATATGCATTAGTAATTTCAAAAGAAGAGGATGAAGAACTAAAAGAATTAACAGAAAAATTAGATGAAGAAACTAGAAAATCAGAAGAAGTAATAAATAATAACTTGAATTTGGCTAAAATGCTAAAGTTACCAAGAAAAATCAAACAAGAAATAAAATTAATGAAAAATTATAATCCAAATACGCATATTAGACTTATGAGATATGATTTTCATCCAACATATGAACAAAAGTGGACAGTGAGTGAGGTAAATAGTGATGTACCTGGAGGTTTTGCGGAAGCTTCAATAATGCCACAAATTGCAATTGATGCATTGAAGAAAAATAAATATTACTACAAAAACTTTGGCGATATTTTAACAAAAGCAATTATAAAGAAAGTTCCAGCAAAAGGCAGAATCATGCTAGTACACTGTACCTCATATAGTGATGATAGACAAGTTATGCAGTTTTTAGGAGATAAATTAGAAACTTTAGGATTTGATGTTATATATGGTGCAGCAGACCATTTAATATTTAGGAATAATGAAGCTATTAGCATTCTTGATGGAAATGAAGGAAAAATTAACGGAATATTTAGATTTACTCCAATAGAGTGGCTAATAGAAATAAAACCAAAACATTGGCAAGGATATTTTAATACTATAACACCATCTTGTAACCATCCAATAGCAATATTTGCACAAACAAAAAGATTTCCGTTAATATGGGACGCTCTTGAAAAACAAGGAGTAAATTTAGAAACTTGGAGAAAATTACTTCCAGAGACAATAGAAGTTAAAGAGGTAAAAGGTAGAGAAGGGTATATCTTTAAACCAGCATGTGGTAGAGTGGGAGAAAAAATATCTATAAAAGAGGCATGCATAGAAAATGAATATGAAGAAATAATCAAAGATGTAAAAAAATGCCCAGAAAAATATGTAGCGCAAAAAAAATTTAATAGCAAGCCAGTAATAAGTGAAAATAGTGAAGAATTTCATGTATGTATAGGTTCATACAGTGCTGAAGGAATACATGCAGGATATTATGCAAGAATAAGTAAGCTTCCACGTATAGACTCAAATGCAGCAGATATACCAGTTCTTATTGAAAGGAGTTAAAATGACAGGAAAAGATATATATAAAATATGGGCTCCAATAGATGCAAAATGGGTAGACTGGGTAAGACCAGTACCTTTTATAGATATAAACGAAAAATTAGAATTATATGAAGTTAGTAATTTTGAAATACCAAATATAAATTATATACATAAACTAATTCCTAATACAGCTATAATTATAGATATTCCAGGAAGTGAGAGCATAAAAGAAGGATTAGCAGTAGCAAAACTTGGATACAGACCGATACCAATATATAATGGAACTACTGAAACAAAAAACGCTAGAGCAACAGTTAATAACCATTTAGTAACGATAGGACTAGTACAAGGAGCTTTTGAATTAAAAAAAATAGAAATTTCAAATAATGCTATGCCAGCTTTCTTATTAGATAGTAACCGTATGAACAGATATAAAATAGATATTTCAGTTTTTGATAACAGCTGGGATATATATGCTCAAGATGTTCCGTCAGCAGAATGCTTTTTAAAAAATAATATTAATCAAATTATAGTTAGAGGAGAAAAAATACAAAAAGATTTAAAGAAAATACTATACAAATTTCAAGAAAAAGGAATAAAAATATTATTTACTAATGGTTATGAAGAGCCTAAATTAGTTAAAATAGATAAAATATTAGAAAAGGACAAATAAAATATGGTAAAGTTCGAAGGAAAAATTGTTCAATTTGGCTTTGGAGCTGTAGGCAAAAGTTTTTACGAAAAAGTACAAAAAGAAATTAAGTTTAATGAAAATAATTACTATGTTATTACTGCAGATAAAAGTGAATTTAATGCATATATCAATATGGGAGGAATGGTAGCAAATTTTGTTGAATCTAATGTATCAAAAGACAATTTTAAGGAGGTATTTGAAAAATACCTAGGAGAAGGAGATTTACTTATTGATTTTGCTGACACAGTAGGGACAAAAGACATTTGCAAGTGGTGTGCAGAAAAAAATATAATGTATATTAATACAGGAGAAGCGGACTGGCCTGAAAGTTGGTACAGTATTTTAAATGAAAACTTACTAAAAAATAAATTAAAAGAAGAATATCACAATAATAATTTCGTAAATAAATATCCAATTGTCCTGCAACATGGAAATAATCCAGGATTAGTTTCTCATTTTGTGAAAGCAGGAATCGAATACATAGTAAATACTCAGTTTAAAAAGAATAAAAAACTTAAAAAATTAATAAAAGATAACAAATTTAATGAAGTGGCAAAATATTTAGATATAAAAATGATACATATAAATGATATTGATTTGCAAAAAATAAATGATGTTTATAATAAAGATAAAATGTACAATACATGGTGTATTGATTCTTTCTTTTTTGAAATGCTTAGTGAATCAACGATAGATATAGGAACACACGAAAGAATTGATTTCGAGGACAAATGCAAGCTTGTAGATTATAAAAATGGATTTGCTGAATTAAAAACCATAGCAGCAGAAACAAAATGCCGTACATATTATCCTAATGGTGAATTTGAAGGTTTTTTGGTTCCGCATGAGGAAACAATTACAATAGCAAAAAGCTTAGAGGTAAAAGAAGAGGGAAAAGTAATATATAGACCATCAGTTATGTTTATATATTCTCCATGTGAATATGCAAGAAAATATATGAAAGATGCAAAGGTAAATGATTATCCTGAATCAAATCCACAAAAACCGGAGGATTGTGAAAATAAAAATGGAGTAACCATTACTAGAGGATATTTATATCCACAAAAAGCAGAAATAGTATATAAAGAAAAAATAGAATCCGGAACAGAATATGTAGGGGTATTATTGATTGGAGAAAATTTTAAGCCAGTTTGGGTAGGAAATAGAATAGAACTCTCATTTCTATATAAAAATCTAAAAGACTCTTATTGGCAAACTCCAACAATTACGCCAGTTGCAATGTCTGCTCTTTCAGCAATATGTTGGATGATAAAAAACAAGGATAAGGGTGATATATATTTTCCAGATGATATACCAGATTATAAATATATATTAAAAATTGCAGAAAAATATATTTCTAAAACAATTTTCAAGACTTTTGATGGGCAAACCATAGAAAAAGAATTAAAAATTAAATTATCAGACATACAATCTAAAGACTTTTTTGTAAAATAGAGAATAAAATTACTTTAAAACATTAACAAACCCCAGAAAAAGTTTCTGGGGTTTAATCAAATGTTTTCTTATTTATAAATTCGGTTTAGTGACCACCGCCACCTCCACCGCCGCCACGGCCGCCTCCGCCGTAGCCACCATGACCTCCATAACTTATGCTATGAGAGTGATATGATGCAGTGCGTGTTGCAGTCCTAAAAGAATGACAACTGTGATGGAAAGTTCTTGAAAAATAATAAGGATTACTTAATAAAGGACTCATTTCCATATTAGGGCATCTAATTTTTAAAGCAGCAACTACTTTTTCGGAAATACCAAATGCTGTTGCATATACTAAATATTGTTCCCATAAAGGTAATTCAACAACAGTACGCTCATTCATAAGAGTTTCACTATTTAAGAAATCATATAATCCTTTCCATTTAGAATATTCATCTTCTCCAAATTGTGTAAGTAGTACATATTTCTTAGATAATTTTTTTAGATAAAATGAACTAAATATAAATGCAGCACCTAAAACAAAATATGCACCAAATGCAAAACCAACGGGAGTTAAATATGATATGAAATTTGCTATTATAATAATTAAAATACCAAATACCATAAATGTTGTAGATTGCGATTTTGTCTTCCTTTTTGGTTCTGTATAATCAGACTTTTGGAAATATCCTTGAGATATACCTATATTAGTAATAGAGTTTTGAATGTTTTTTACAAAAGAAGTAGTATTTTCATAATCATTTGAAACTCTAGACTGGAATACCGACATAGATATTTCATTTCCAAGAGAGTGCCTCAAAATTAAACTAAAGTAATATTCTTCAGAAGGAGATAGAGGCTCTAGTTGTGGCTTAGTTGGTGTATTTGGAGCAGAAAGATCATTAATAATTGGTGTAGGTTTATATTTTACAATTATCTTTACATTATTATTTGTCCAACTTCCTGTTGAATTAATTCTGTCTAATTCAATATACCCTTTCCTTACTAAACTAAGCAATATTGCAGAATAAACATTAGAATCATTTTCCTTTGGCTCTTTTCCTTTTTTACAAAATACTAAAGCCGATGCAAAAGCAGGGTCTAAGTTACTAGGGATGTCTCTAAAATATTTAAACTCAATTGTAGGCGTATAAAAAATATGCTGCTTTCTAATCTTTTTATCTTTATTAACAGTATATACTATTAAGATAATACTGCCTGCTATACATAATATTAATATAAATATTCTCATGTTTTGAGCATTTTTATAATCTGTTTCATATTTTAATTGCTCTTCTCTAAGTTCCTCTAAAACAGGAGCATTGTAATAGTTGTTTCGAGAAGCATAATCAGTAAATGAGTGACGGTCGGCTCCATAAGATATTAAAGAAAGCTCTAAATACTCATTTGATGGTCTGAACTTAAGTTGTGACTTATCTAAGTTAATCGCAAAAGTGTGGTATCCAGGATGACTAGTGTTAGACTCTGTAAATGGGAAATCATTTGCATTAGTACCGTAAGTATGAACTTCATAATTTCCAGAGCGTGGCATGTCTTTTTCGGGTATTAATATTTCTGCATTAAATGAATTTAAGTATTTTATAGTATTCTCTGAATAAAAAGATAGGTATAATTCAGAGCAATCACCATAACGTAAAGCTGCGTTATTCATTTCATACTCTATTTCAAATGTTACTTTTTCACGATATAATCCATCTACATAGAAAAATACACATTCATAATCTTTTCCAGCTTCACTGTAAGGCCCTTTACTATGATACCATTTTTCGGGACCATAACCACCCAATTTATTAATATAATCATAATCATCCCAATATAGTTTTGGACTTTCTTGATATACGACTTCAGTCCCATCATCAAGTATTTGCTTTACAGAATTTACTTTATAATAAACTTTTACTCCATCTACATAACTTTCTGGTAGATCCCTCCATAATTCCCAGAAGAGATTATTTTTCGAAGCAGCATGAATATCAAAGGTTAATCTTTCAGTAATTACAACTTTACCATTACTTGAAGGTTCGTCAACTAATACTGCCCTGTAATTAATATCCGTTATTCTCGCATAATCAAAAGGATTTAAGTTTATTTCTTCGAAACTTTCAGAAAAAGTACTAAAAAAATTTAAAACACAAAATAAAATAAATATTATCCAAAAAAAATTGTTTCTTTTCATAATTCCCCTCATTTTCTAAATAATTAGTTCAATTATATATAAAACAAAAATATTTGTAAAGAAATAAAGTAACAGAAATAAAATTTTAACATACCATATGGTATGGAGGGATTTTATGGCAAAAATTAAAGTATATAATAATGATACTAATAGAATGGAAACGTTTTATAGAGGAGAATCAGAAGCAATGCCATATGTTACAGGTCGTACATTAACAGTTGGTGAATTTAGAGGTTCAAGTAGAAGCCAAACTTTATGGACAGAAAAAAGGTGTATGCAAGCATGGAATAGCCAGAGATATGCTTTTGGAGGACCAATACCATTGGGATATGCTTTTAAAAGACCTTGGGAAGGTGGTCATAGCAATTTTTCTCATGACTGAATACATACAGTTGAACATATAAAAAATTGTAATAGAAGATAGATAACATTTGTGTTTTTAGAGGTAAATTTTAAGTATTAGCGAGTGTAAATGCTAATACTTATTTTTATAGAAAAAATTTCTAAGAATTGGATGCAAACTGATTGACAAAAGAACAAAAGTTTGATAACATATAACAAAAAATGAGATAATTTTAGCTATTAAAAATTTCAATAAAAGGAGGAATTTTATTTGAATAATAATACAATTGATGATAATTTAATTGGAAATGAAAATAATATTGTATTTTATACTGATGAAGAAAATAATGTTAATGTTGAAGTCATTTTACAAAATGAAAATGTTTGGCTCAACATTGATTCTTTAACGAAATTATTTAAAATTGATAGAACTGGTATAACAAGGCATATAAATAATATTTATAAAGATGAAGAATTAGAAGAAAACTCAACTTGTGCAAAAATTGCACAAGTTCAAAAAGAAGGTAACAGAAGTGTTACAAGAAATATTTCTTATTATAATCTAGATATGATAATATCAATAGGATTTAGAGTAAATTCAAAACCAGCTATTAAATTTAGAACATGGGCAAATAAGATTATCAAAGAATATATGATTAAAGGTTTTGCATTAAATGATGACAGATTTATCAATGGTAATAAATTTGATACTAGATATTTTGATGAATTATTAGAACGCATAAAAACTATTAGAGTAAGCGAAAGAATGTCTTACCAAAAAATTATGGATTTATTTATAGCAACAGCAGTTGATTATAATAAAGATTCAGAAGAAGCATATACTTTTTTTAAAATTGTACAAAACAAGTTACATTATGCGATAACAGGAAAAACTGCTGCCGAATTAATTTTTGAAAGAGTAGATTCAAAGAAAGCTCATATGGGACTAACTTCATGGAAAAACTCACCAGATGGACTAATTTATAAATATGATGTAGGTATTGCTAAGAATTATTTACAAAAAGATGAACTAGAAAAACTAAATGATTTAACTAATTTGTTTTTAGATGTAGCAGAAACAGAAGCAAAAGAGCAGAAAACTATGACAATGAACAAATGGATAGAAGTTGCAGATGATTTATTAAAATATAGAAAGAAAAATATTTTAAAAGATGCAGGAAAAATATCACATAAACAGGCAATTGAAAAAGCAAATGAAGAATATGAAAAATTTAGAATTAAACAAGATAAAGAATATATTTCTAGTATGGATCAAATGCTTAATAAATATTTAAAAGAGAATAAATAATGCAGTTTTGAAAAAAAAAATTAAAGGCATTATTTGGGTAATATCTTTAAAGAACTAAAATTGGAACAAACTTCAGCTGTCAAAAATTATTTGACAACTGAATGTTGAAGTTATATTTCTTTAGGTTTCTATTTTATGACACCTGATAATTGATGCGATTGTTTATTATAATTTTAGAAATTTATATGTTATAGGAGAAAATATGTTAGATATAAAAGTTACCGAAAATTATGGTGGTATTGAAGTAAAAGGAGATTATGCTGATTTTGAACAATTATATGATTCAATTTTCGAAATAATTGGTGATGAAGAAGATTATCCTACACTAGAAAAATTTAGAATTCAAATATTAGCTTTTTGTTATGATTTGAGACATGCCAAACAAGGCAATAGAGAAATAGAATTAGTTGAAAATAATATGAATGATGAAATTATGAAATGGCATTCAATTATAACACCTATTAATAATGTATATTATAAATTTAAATATATTTTAACACAGGCAATATTTGTGGTATATTCATTGAATATATTTATAGATAATTACAAATACAAGAAATATAAAAGTTCATATTATACAAAAGTAGTGTATGATGAAGCGGTAAATATCGTACAAGAATTTCAATCTAAAATTATAAAATCTATAGTCCAACTCTTATCTGAAAAGAATAAAAAAACTTTTCTAAAGCTATTTTACGATAGAGAATTCGGAACTAATAGACTAGTTCATCAATATCTTGAATTAATAGATTGTAGATATTTAGCTAAAAATAAAGAAAATAGACTAAAGGGGCTAGTAAATACTACAAAAAGAGTAATTAAATATTGGGAATACCAAGAATATATAGATTTAGAACAAGAATTGATAGAATATGCTGAAAAAAATCAATGCGATATAGATGATATAATGATAGATGGAACAGAGTATCCAGAAGAGATAGATTGGTAAATATGTTGAGAACTAGTTTACAAGCTATGTCGAATACTTTGCAGTAATAGAGGTGAAAATTGCTAATATAGGGTTGTATGTTTATAATCATATGAATTTGAAAGTTAAAGAAAACCCTAAGTAAAGTGCCTTGTTACGATAGGTACTTTATTTTTTTGACCAAAAATACAATATATTTAATGCGAATTTTACTGAATTTGTTGAGAAAAAGGTAAATATATGATATAGTGTGGCTAGAGAGTTAGAAGTGTAAAAATATGGAATTAATATGTAAGATAACAGACGAAGATATTGGAGAAAAAATTATTAATATGGAAAATCCTAAATTAAGATTAGGAGCAAGAGGGATTGTTATAAGAGAAGATGGAAAGATTGCTATATTTAACAAAAGTAATAAAAATGAGTATAAATTACCTGGTGGAGGATTAGAAGGAAAAGAAAAGCCAGAGGAAGCATTTAAAAGAGAAGTGTTAGAAGAAACTGGTTGTGAAATAGAAATAATAAAAACTTTAGGAACAACAGAGGAATACAAGTCTCTAAATAATTTTAAACAGATTTCTTATGTGTTTGTAGGTAAAGTTCTAAAAGATACTAACCAATTAAATGTTACAGAGAAAGAAAAAGATGAAGGAGCTAAATTATTGTGGGAAAATCCTGAAAAGGCACTAGAACTTATAATAGAATGTTTTGATAAATTAGTTGAGTCAAAATATGCATCTATTTATAGTACAAAATTTGTTGTACTAAGAGATAGAAGAATTCTTGAATATTATTTAAGCATTTTAAAAGAAATATAGTTGGAGGAAAGAGATTATGAAAGTAATAGTAGGTGGAATTATAGAGAAAAACGGAAAATATTTATTAGTACAAGAAGCTAAGAAAAAATGCTATAAAAAATGGAATTTTCCGGCAGGACATTTAGATTTTAATGAAAGTTTAGAACAAGGTGCAATTAGAGAAATTAAAGAAGAAACAGGATGCGATGTAGAGTTAAATGGAGTTTGTTATATTGCTAACAGAATTTTGGAAGATGATTTATTTGTAATGATAGTTTTTAATGCTAAATTAATTAAAGAAAATATTGAATATGATAAAGAGGAAATCCTGAATGTAAAATGGTTTGATTATGATGAAATAGTGAATAAGATGGATGATAAACTAAGGGGAAGTTATGTAAAAAAAGCAGTTTATAATAAAAACAACAAATTAATTGCACCAATTGAAATTGTGAATATTCTAAATGATTAAAAGGTAGGAAAAATATGGAGAAAATTATAGTTTTAGGAACTGGTAGTGGAATAACAATAAATTGTTATAGTTTAAGTGCATTGCTTGAAAATAATAATGAAGGGAATTATTTATTAATTGATACTGGAAGTGGTAATCAAATATTAAATCATCTAAAAATGAAAAATATTGATATAAATAGAATACACGATATTTTTATATCTCATAAACATATTGATCATTTATGGGGAATTATTCCACTTTTAAGATATATTATGCAACAATATAGCAAACACAATTATAGTGGCATTTTGAATATATATTGTGCAGAAGAAATAAAAGAAATAGTTGATATGTTTATTAGAGAGACATTCCATAAAGCCCATAAAAATTTATATAAAGAAATAGTGAAATATCATTTTTGCGAAAACGGTAAGAAATTTAATATTATAGGTTATGAAGTAGAGGCAATTGATACAGAATCTATTGAATGCACACAATATGGATTTAAAACAACTCTAAATTCTGGAAAAACATTAGCATTTTTAGGTGATGTTCCTTGCAGTAAAAATGTATATTCAAGAATTAAAAATCTAGATTGGGTATTACATGAGGCAATGTGCCTAGAAAAAGATAAAGAAAAAGTAAAACCACATGAAAAAAATCATTCAACAGTAAAAGATGTTGCTATTACAATGAATAACTTAAATGTAAAAAATTTATTATTATGGCATTGTATCGATAGTGATATAGAAAATAGAAAAGAATTATTTACTAAAGAAGCAAAAGAATATTTTCAAGGAAATGTATATGTACCAGATGATTTAGATGAAATTGAATTATAATAGAGAATATTAAAAAGATAAAAGAAGGAAGAGAAGATGAAAATAAAAAATATACAAGTTCAAAATTTTAGATTATTAAGAGATAGTAAATTAAACCTAAATAAAAATGTATCGTGGTTAATTGGTAAGAATAATACAGGAAAAACTTCCTTTTTAATTCTATTTGATTATTTTTATAATAAAAGAAAGTTTGACTTTAATGATTTTTCAAAAGGATTAAGAAATCATATATACGATATTAACAATGAAACTGACATTCATCAATTTTCTATAAGATTATTATTAGAGATAGAGTATAAAAAACAGGATAATCTAAAAAATATATCAGAATTTATTACTGACTTAGAGTCAGAAAATACTGTTGTGAAAATAGCATTTGAAGCAATTATTGATAAAGAAAAGCTATTAGAACAAACTGAATTATTAAACAAAGAGGAAAAGAAGAAATTTATATGTAAAAGAATTGGAGAATTTATAAAGTATAAGGTAAATATTTATGAAGATATAGAGGATATTAATAGTGAAAATAGGTATAAATTAGTTGAAACAGATATAGAATTTGTAAAAAAATTGATTAACTTTCAACTAATTAATGCTAAGAGAAATGTTTCAAGTTCAGAAGAATTAAGTAATGGTAAAGGTATTTTGTCATTATTAACTACTAAGTATTTTAATTCTCAAAATGACTTATTACCAGAAAAAGTAAAACAACTTAATGAATTGATTTCAAAAATAGATAGTGATTTAGATATTCAATACAATAATTTTTTTGAACCATTCTTAAAAAATGCTAATGATTTTTTGAACATGAAAGAAATACGAGTAGAGTCTGATTTGGAATCTAAATCTTTGATTTCTAATGCATCAAAGGTTGTATATGGAGATAGAGATAATTATCTACCAGAATACCTAAATGGTTTGGGATATATGAATATTTTGTATTTGTTATTAAATATTGAAATCAGTAGGACAAAATTTCTTATGGATAAGAAAGATATTAATATTTTTTGCATAGAGGAGCCAGAAGCACATACGCACCCACAAATGCAATACATATTTGCAAGAGAAATTGATAGAATTTAAAAAGAAATTCCTAATATACAGACACTTATTTCAACACACTCTCCTCATATGATATCTCAGTGCGATTTTAGTAATCTGAAATATTTTAAGTTAGAAAAAAATAATATTGAAATTATTAATTTTGAAGATAAGATGTTAGAATTATATTCGTCAGAAAAAGAATTATACAATTTTGTAAAAAAATATCTTTCAATAGAATCATCAGAATTATTTTTTGCCGATAAAGTGATTTTTATAGAAGGTATTAGTGAAAGAATATTAATACATTATTTTATGAAAATTCATGATGATGTTATTATGAAAGAAATTAAAATGAAAAGAAAAGAAGAAGAGGAAAAAAAAGTAGATAATAAAAAAGAAATTGCAGAATTAGAAAGACAATTACTACTAAGCCAAAATATTACTATTTTAGAAGTGGGAGCTAATGCAAAAGCTTTCAAAAAATTTATTGAATTTTTGGGAATAAAATGTTTGATTATTACAGATGTAGATAGTATTAAAGAAAATAAAGAGTGTTGTTCAGTTAAAGATGGTTATTTTACAAGTAATGCCACAATAAAAGAATATTTAAATGGAAATAATATAGAAGGTAATGATAAAAAACAAGAGTGGTTTAATAGTTTGGTTAAAAATGCACAACAATTACAAGATATAGATGAAAAAATAAAGATAGCATATCAATTACAGGAACAAAATTATTATCCTAGAAGCTTTGAAGATGCATTTATTAATGTTAACATTGATCTAATTTATGAATATAAAGATAAAATTGAAGGAATAAAAAACAGAAAAAATTTAACAGAAGAAAATATTAGAAAGTTAAAAAGTTCAGAAATTTCATTATACGATTTTATATATGGAAAGAGAAATGAAAACGATAAACTAATAAAAGGACTAGAAGGAATAATTGCATTAGATAGTAAGTCTTCTTTTGCATCAAGTATTTACTATCAAGCATTAAAAAATGATGATGTACATTGGAAAGTACCAAAATATATAGAAGAGGGTTTAATATGGATAGGAAAATAGATGTTATAGAAAAGGCAATAGTTTGCATAAATAGTAATAAAAATTTTCTAATTCAAGGAGGGGCAGGAAGTGGAAAAACAGAGTCTTTAAAAAATCTTTTAAATAGAATTTCTACTGAATTAAAGGATAAAAAAGTGATATGTATTACACATACAAATACTGCTGTCGATGAAATAAAATCAAGAACAAAAAATCAATATCCAGTATATACTATACATACTTTTTTGTATTCCCTAATTCATAATTATAAGAAGAATATAAAACACATATTACCAGAAATATTTAAAGTGGATACATTAGAAATAAATCGTATAAATAAGGGAAAAGATAAGATTGATTTTGAGGTTTATAAGGATACTTATGATAAATATTGGAAGAAACAATATAAAATAAATGCTGGAGCCCAGACTGTAAAAATAGTTCGGAAAAAAACAATATGACAGTAATCCAGAAGAATATAACAAACAATTACAAGAAAAGATAGATATATTAAATTTACAGATAGAAACAAAAGTGAAAGAAGAATGTGATTATAGAAAGATAAAATATAATCAAACAAAATTTGATAGTATAAAAAATTTTTCATATGGTCATGATAGTTTGTTAAAAATTTCTAATATTATGATAAAAAAATACCCTATATTACTAAAAATTATTAATGATACATATGACTTAATCCTAATAGATGAATATCAAGATACTAATAAAGAAATAATAGATACTTTTATAAATTTTGTTGGGAATGGAAAAACAATTATAGGTTTATTTGGAGATGATATGCAAGCAATTTATAAAGATGGTATTGGAAATGTGGAAAAATACATTGAAGAAGGAAAAATTACTAAAATTCAAAAAGCTGATAATTTTAGATGTTCGCAACAAGTTATTAATTTTCTAAATATTATAAGGCAAGATTTAAAACAGGAAATAGCCTTAAAAGAGAATGAAAATATAAATGAACGACAAGGAAGTGTGCAATTATATTATAAAATTGATAATAAAAAACCAGCTTTATATTCTAGAGATAATCGTGAAGAAAAAGAAAAGTATATGAATAATTTGGATAGTTTTTTAAATAGTGTTATTAATTACCTTAATGCTAAAGATAAAAAATATAAAGTATTACTTTTATCCAATAGTGCCCTATCAAAAAAGTTACATTTTGAGAATTTGTATAATATATTTGCAGATAAATATATTGAAGTAAAAGATGAGATTGAAAGATTATGTACTAAACTAGGATGGCTTGATTTGGCAGAAATGTATTTATATTTTGGCGATAATCAATACAAAAATCATAATAAATTAATACATTGTTTAAAACAAAATAACTATATTATAGAGACACAAGAAGATAAAGCAAATATTGTAAATATATTTCAAAAAATTGAACCTGAAAAATACACAATTTCGCAAGTTTTAGACTTACTTGTAAAAAATAAGATGTATAATGAATCCGAAAATAGAGATGAAGAGATTGAACTAATGAATAGAAAAATAGAAGAAAATAAATCTAATAAAAAATTAATAGAATTTAGTGATAATTATAAAAATAATAGTACGTTAACTAAAATGGAAAAAGCAGGAATTACAATAACGCAAGAAGATTTTGACTATTATTTTAATTTAATGAAAGATATAGAATTTTATAAAAGAATTGTATCTGAAAATATAAAATTTTCAGAAATTATCAATTATAAGAAATACTTAGATGAAAAGCTAGAATATATAACAATGCATAAAACAAAAGGATCATCTATTGAGAATGTTATAGTTGTTTTAGATGAATATTTTTGGGGAGCATACAATTTTGAAAAACTAATAAAAAATGAAGAGGGCTCAACTTTAGAAAATACAAGAAAATTGTTTTATGTTGCATGTTCAAGAGCCAAAAAGGATTTAGTTATTATTAGAATTATTAAATCTGAAGAAGAAGAATATTTATTAAAATATTTTAACAAAGATACTTGTCAAATATATAATGGAGATACCATTAAGTTAGTTTGAATATAAAAAATACTACCATTATAATAGAAAAATAAAAAATTTTTAAAAGGCAGGAAAGAGATACAGAGTGTATCTCGTAAACACATAGAAAAGCAAGTTTTCTAGCCCTCTGTAAAAGTAAAAAAAATACAGAAGAAGTACAGAATAATAAAAAGTGAAAAAGTGCTTGGTATAACTGAGATGTAATAAAAAACAAACAGAATATTTATAAATGAAATACATTGCTAATATTCTAAAATACATTAGATGTATTAAACATACATATAGTGTATTTTATGGATTAAATAAAATTAAAATTTATATTCAAAATAAAATTTCAAAATTGTTTCAAAAAACATTCATTGACGTATAAAAAACAAGGTGATATTATTTTAATATGAAAAATTGAAAGCAAGAAACTAAGTTAGAGAAATCTAGCTTTTTTTCTTGCTTTTTGTTTTTTAAATAAATTAAATGGAGGCTTTGATTATGGCAGAAACAAACCAATTACTAATAAATTACTACAAGAAAGAAGAAATGAAAAAAGTTAAAAAAATGATGGAAGGAAAACTGGAAGTAAGAGAAATTTTAAAAAATGTTAATATGGAATGGATCAGCAAAGAAGAAGTTTTAGACATACTAGGAGAAGATTATGAGCCAATCATAAAAGAAGGCAAGGTGGCAAACAAAAATAAAAATACACTTAATACACTTAGTGTAACACAAAATACACCAATGGAAATAGCAAAAAATTATAAGAAATATTTTGAAGAATACAATCAAAATAGAAAACAAATTTGCAGGGATAAAAATATTAGTAATGGAACATTTCAAAAATATTTAAGATTAAATTATTTAATACCAGGATTACAAGAACTTGTAAATAATAAAAAGTTAGGAATAAATCCAGCAGAACATATAAGTTTTTTAGATGAGAAAAATCAAATTAAGATAGCAGAAATAATACAAAATTATAATTATGAAATTACAAATAAAATAGCTCAAAAAATAAAAAGAGATTTTAGAAAATGCCAAAAATTAGATGAAAAGTATATTTTAAGTAAAGAGAAGATAGAAAGTTATAAGAATGGAAGAAGTTTTAAAATAATTCTCACACAAGAAGAAATAGAAAAGTATTTTATTGGAGTGCCTGATAGAAAAATAAAAGAATACATTATAAGTATTTTAAAAAATACAAAAGATGTATGAATTACAGTATATGGAAATATTGATAAATGATAAAGAAAAAAAGAGGAATGTAAAAGAAAAGCTTTTAATATACATTATAAAAAAAGGCAAGTGACGTGTATGAAAATTCAAAAATATAAATTTGAGAAAAATGAAATACTTCAAATATATATTAAGAAATCAGAGCAAGAAGATTTAAAAATTATACAAGAAATTAATAAGTTAAAAAAACATTATTCAAACTTAACAATATTTATTAGTGGAGAAAATGAAACTATAAAAACAATAAAGGAAATGATGAATTACGAAAAAAGTAAAAATAAGAGATAAAAGGATTGTATTTGTCATAAAAAGAAGATAAAATATAGATAATCTAAAAACACAATATATTTATCTTCGGAAAGGATAAATATATTGAAAGTTGTATGTTACTGTAGGTTAAGTAAAGATGATAACAAAAGTAGATATAGTAGTATAAATGCACAGATGGAACTAGCGAAAGAATATGCTGATTCTCAAGGTTGGAGTATATCTAAATATTACATTGATGATAATGTATCTGGATATATTTCAAATGATGAAAGACCGGAATTTAGTAAAATGCTACAAGATATTGATGATGGAAAAGTAGATATTATTCTAGCAAAAGACTTATCAAGAATCGGTCGTAAAGGTAGCAGAACACTTACATTTATTGATGAATTAAAAGAGAAGAATGTAAATTTAATACTAACTAAGGATACTTTTGGAGAATTTAATTTATTAGAAGGAGATGATGATTTACTAGGTCTTTCTACTTGGTTTAATGAAAGATATGTAAAAGAAGTATCAAAAAAAGTAAAAATTGGTATGCACAAACAATTAGAAAAGGGAATATTACTTCAAGGCACAAAATTTGGATATATAAAAACTGCTAAAAAAGGTGAATTAATAGTTGATGAAAGTGTAAGAGAAACTATAACAACCATATTTGATTTATATGAGCAAGGCTTAGGAATGAGAAAGATTTGCAATAAACTAAATTTTGAATATGACTTTTTGACACCATCACAGGTAATAGAAAGAAATTTAAAAGAGAAAGGGAAAACTTATAAAAAGCCAGTCAAAAAATTGTGGGATATTTATATGATAAAAAGAATTTTAAAAGACGAAATCTATATAGGAACACTTATAACACATAAAACAGAAAGGAAAGATATTCATAAACAAGGCAAAAAAGTAAAAAGAGAAAATCAATACATATTTGAAAATCATCATGAGGCGATTATATCAAAAGAACAATTTGAAAGAGTGCAAGAAATGATGAAAAAAAGAGTAAAAAATTCTAGTATTTACACAAAGAAAAAAAGAGACTATATATTTGGTGGATTTTTAAGATGTGGAGAATGCAAACGGTAGTGTTACAGGAGTCGCAAGAGTTAGAAGTCAAAGAGAAGGATATGTCCCTAAAAAATTATATGAATGTGTGGCTTATAGGAAATATGGTAAGTCAAGATGTGTATGTC
Source organism: uncultured Clostridium sp. (assembly GCA_930980855.1). GTDB lineage: Bacteria > Bacillota > Clostridia > TANB77 > CAG-508 > CAG-793. Next base: position 1,171 of record CAKNIZ010000018.1, on the reverse strand, counting down.
ATAATGTAAGAGAAGATATTCTACTTGCTAATTTGAAAAATTTTTTGATATTATTAAGAGATAATTATATTTCAGAAATAAATAATTTAAAGTTAAAAGAATATAAATCTAGCAAAAAGAAAAATCTTGAAGAACAACAAAACAATTTAAAGAATTTGGAAGCAGAATATAAAGTTTTAATCTCACAGAGAATAAAAGAAATAGCAAGTTCTTTAGAAGACAAAAAAGAATTTATAGAAAATGCATATAGAAGTTTAGAAGAAGAAAAGTATAAAGAAATAGAAAAGACAAAAAAGAAATTACAAGAATTGCAAAATGAGGATTTAGAAATAAGGCAAGAAAAAATGAAACAAACAATAGACTATTTTAATCAAATTATAGAAGCGGAAGTACCAGATAAAGCAATACTAAATATGATAATTGATAAAATTTATATTTATCACGATAAATCTGTAAAATTTGAATTAAAAATAGATATAGATAAGCTAATATGATAAAAAATTAATAGAAAATATAAGTGCAAAAAAGAATTGCATTTTGGCTAGGCAAACAAAGGAGACATCAATGAGGCGTACATAAGTACGTCGATTTAATGGGGACTGAAGTTTAACAACGCCAAAATCAATTATCTTTTGCACGATAATCAAAAGTGGTTCAACTGTGTAGACACAATCACAGCATTATGCAGGGTTGGCATTTGATGCAGGTCAAAGCTTAACACCGGCAAGAAGAGCGCAACTTTATACAAGCGTTTTGAATTCAGACCTTTGGAGTTATGTTGAACCTAAAAGTTTAACCCCAACATGGGTACATTTCGATAAAAGGCGTGGCTCACCTGCTTGTTCAACAGGAGGATTTCCAACAATAAGAAGTAATTCAAGAGGATCATATGTATTAATCGCACAAGATTGTTTAAATACATTAGGATATAAGACAGGTGGACTGGATGGAGTATTTGGAACTCAAACGCTAAATGCAGTAAAAAGTTATCAAAGAGTAAAGGGATTAGCAGTAGATGGAATAGTTGGGTGCAATACTTGGAGAGCTCTTTTAGAAGCGGTAATAGGAACAGGAAGAACAGCTACGACGATAGATTAGTTTTTAAAAAATAATTTATAAATATAGGTTTAAAATAGATATGTCACATGTAAATTGAAAATTAAATATTGAA
>CAKNIZ010000017.1 GCA_930980855.1 uncultured Clostridium sp. | reverse complement strand
TTATTATATCATAAAAGGTATTTTCTAGTTTACACAAAATTTTTTACATACTCTAGTTCACAGTACTATGAGATGTAAAGTGTGGCACGAGCCGAATTGTCGCCAACGTAGTTGCCCGCATAGTGAGCGAGACGGTCTGCTGCCGGAGCACTTGAACCGGAACTGTAGTAGTAGCCACCACGAAAAACGCGGTTGCCAGTAGAGTCCGCCTCTTGTGTCCAGTCCAAATAATTTCCAGCTAAATCAAATATTTCGTTTGCTTTATATCTTGAATCTGAACCTGTATTTATTGGTGAACCACTACCATAATGTCCCCATGAACTTGAATTTGTATCTGTATTATATCCGTTTTTACTTAACCAACTCATTGTTTCATCCCATTGACATCCATATATCATTGTACTTTTTACATCTGTATTATTCCTTATTACATTTTGGCATGCTTTATATAATCCGTACCAATTACCTGCTTCGCTTGATGAGTTTGTTAGCACATCTCCTGCTTTTACTGTTGGATTTGCTATTGTTCCTGTTAGTTCATATCTTCCTATATAAAATCCGTGATATGTTTTAACACTATTGCTCATTGCTTTATATTCTGATACCATACTATCTGCCATTGCTTTTGTACTGTCAAATCCTAATATGTCTTTATAATATTGTGAATCTGTATCATTCTGGCTTAATACATCTGGCTCTCTTATTCCGCTGGTTCCTGGTGCTCCTGCTGAGTATGAATCTCCACTTCTTTGTCTTAATTTACTGTATATGTTTGTTGTTGTTTCTCCTCCTGTTAATGTTGCTGTTTGTTCTTCAAACATTGTTGTTGGGTCTGGTACCGGTACCCATACAAATTGGTTCCCTGTTCCTAGTTCTTCTATTACTGCTCCATCGTCTATTACTGTATTTGAATCACTTGATACTTTAAAGTTTTTTGGTACTACCAATGTTTTTCCTACATCGTCTTCTAGTTCTGTTGTTTCAGTGAATTGTGTTTGGTTGTCTCTTGCTAGTTTTAATGTTGATGTTGGTCTTGTTACTTGTCCTATAAATAGTGCTACTCTAAATCCTATTGCTGAATCTGCTGTATTTGATGAACTAAATCTTCCTATAACTGGTTCATCTTGTGAGTTGAATCCAAAGAATCCCCCTCTTGATACTCTTCCTGCTTCTGCATTTGAATATTGTTCTGTTGTCCATTCATATACGTTTCCACCCAAGTCATATAAGTTATTTACTTTTTGTGTTTCTCCGGCTGTTAATAGTACATTTGCATTTGTTTGTGATTTTCCTCCATGCTGTGTATTATAATAATTACCTTGTGTACTATTTGTTAAATAACTTGTATTTCCGGTTTGTTCTAAGAATTTTAGTGCTGTATCCCATGCGTAACTACTTGTTAAGCTACTTGTATAATTTGAACTTGCATACATTCCTTGTGCTAATGTTCTTGCTTCTGAGTATGTTACCCAGTTATATATATTTGAATTTTGTTTTATTTGTAATGGATCACTTGTTCCTGTTGCTGATGTTCTTTCATGATTTGTTCCTGCTTCATATCTTCCTAGGTAGAATCCTCCATTATTTACTGCGCTATCTTTTTCACTTTGATTTAGTGCCTCTGCAAAGTATTCTGTTTCACTTTCTGTAGTTTGTATTTTTATACTTCCTGTTGCTGAGTCTGTTCCATTTGTCTTCCAATTTGAATATGCATATCTATCATAATCTATTGTTACAGTTGAGCCACCTGGTAGTTTTAATTGTCCTACTGGTATCCATACAAATTGGTTTCCATTTTTATCTTCTACTACTATTCCCCCATCAACTGTTGTTGAATCATCTTTTGGCTTAAATCCTTCTGGTATTGTTATTTTATTCCCATTTTCGTCTGTTACTGGTGTATTTTCTTCTACATATTCGTCTCTTTCTATTAGTACTTCTAAGTCTGATAGACTTGTATTTATATTTGTTATATCTCTATATGCTGTTCCACCATAGTTTCCTGTGCTATCTCTATCATCCCATAGTCTTGTATATATTCTTGTATTTCCTTCTATGGTTATTGGGCCTGTATAATTTTGGAATGTAGTTCCATTTGTACTATATTGTAAAGTATATCCTGTACTTACTGTACAATTTATTGTTACTGTTATTGGTTTATTTGTTATTCTTGTCTCACTTAATGTCAAGGTTGTGTTTGCGCTATTTAAGTCTGGTACTTTTACTGTTCCTTGTTGTTTTGTTAGTTCTGCTTCATTTCCTGCTAAATCTTTAAATGTTACTTTTACTTCATATGTTGTATTATGATCTAATCCTGAAAATTCATGAGTTGTTTGTGTTCCTGTGTAAGCAGCTGCTCCATAGCTTTCATCTTCTTTTCTGATATAGAAGCTATATTCTACTGGGTTTGGCATTTCTAGCCCAGTATCTGTTACTCCAGATACTGTGGCTGTCATTGCCTTTGTGCTTACGTTTGATATATTTAGAGTTCCTGTTGGAGCATCTTTATCTATATTTGTTACATCTATATATACCGAATTACTGTTATTTGTTCCATCTGTGACTCTAGCATATACTCTTCCGTTTGATGTCATTGGTACTGGTCCTGTATATCTTGTGTAATTGTTTTCATTATTTATACTGTACTCTATATAGAATTTACTGTTAACTCCTGTTACCTCTATTGTTACATTTACTGTATCTTTTGTTGGTGTGGTTGGGTTTAGTGTAAATGATATATTCTCATCTACTACTAGTTCTGGTGGCAATATGATATTTGTTTGTGATTGTATTACTCCTTCTCCTTCATTTCCTGCTCTATCTGTTGCTGTAACTCTTATATCATATGTTTTTCCTTCTTGTAAATCGCTAAATGTTGTTTCTCCTGTTGTATTTTCTCCTCTTGATTGATAATCTCCTGTATCTTTTTCTCTTATATAGTATTTATATGTTGTTGGACTTGGCATTCCCAATCCTTGGTCTTTTGCTGTTGCTTTAATTGTTATTGAATTTTCTGTTGTGTCAGTTACTTGAACATTTATTGTTGGATTATCTTTATCTATATTTGTTACGTCTACATATACTGAATTACTTGTTTTGCTTCCATTAGTTACTCTTGCATATACTCTTCCATTTGATGTCATTGGTACTGCATTTGTATATCTTGTGTAACTGCTTCCATTATTTGTACTATATTCTATATAATAGCTTGAATCTATTCCACTTGTTCTTATTGATACATTTACTGTTCCTTTTGTTGGTCCATTTGGATCTAGTGTAAAGAATATATTTGTTCCTACTTCTATATCTGGTGCCTCTGCTTCTCCTGTTTCACTATCTATCTTTATCTCTCCTGTATTTCCTGCTTTATCATCTGCAGTTACCATTAATTGATATATTGTAGAACTATTTAAGTCTGTATATGTGTATCTTCCTGTATTGTTTGACGTAATGTATTTATATGAGTTATCATTTTGGGTTTTGATGTAGTATTTATATACTATTGGATCTGGCATTCCCATTTCATTGTCTGTTGCCGATACACTTACTGTTGCTGTTGTAGCTGTTGAACCTGTTAAACTTCCAGTTAATACTGGTGGTGTTGTATCTTTTATTATTTGACTTATTATTTGACTATAATGACCTTCGTCATCTTTATATCTAGCATATATTGTTGAACCATTTGGGACTTCGACACTTGTATTTGGATACTCTTTCCACTCGCCATTTCCTATTTTATATTCTGTTGTATAGCTTGGGTTAGTTGATATTTGAACTATTCCGCCATTATCATTCCAATCAACAATTTCTATTGATGGTCTATCTTGTATTGTTCCTTCTTCACCTTCGCCTGTTCCAGAACCTCCATTTATTGCTTCATTCATGTCACTAACTAAATCATTAATTGCCCCTTGCTCTTGATTGGTTGCAGTTTGATACTGATTTACGGCATTCTGAGTTTGTCCAACAATTCCATTATCTCCCAATCCTAAATTTAGTCCTACTGCTGCTAAAATTAGCATTACTAATATTGTTACTGCTAAACTTATTAATGTTATTCCTGAATTTTTATTTTTCATGGTATACCTCTCTATTTTTTTATTTATTTTTACATGGTAATTATATATATGTATATCATTTTTTTCAAGAATTTTGTCGATTTTTATATTTTTGTAATATATTTGTAATATTTATATTATTTACAAATTTTATTTTTTTATAATAAAAAACTCTAATTTGCATTTTTTACAAAATTAGAGTTTTTTGTATTTTTATGATTATATGTTTGAGTTTTTGTGTTTTGCTCAAATCATAATTCTATTAGTACATTCCGCCCATTCCTGCATCTGGAGCTTCTCCTCCACAGTGGCAGTCTTTCTTTTCTGGAATATCTGTAACTATACTTTCTGTTGTAAGTATCATTGATGCTATTGATTCTGCATTTTGAATTGCACTTCTTGAAACCTTTGTTGGGTCTACAATTCCAGCTTTTTTCATATCTACATATTGTTCATTTTTTGCATCAAATCCAATTCCTGCTTTTTCTGATTTTACTTTTTCAAGTATTACTGCTGGTTCTAATCCGGCATTAATTGCTATTTGTTTTACTGGTTCTTCTAAAGCTTTTAATATTATTCTTGCACCTATTTTTTCATCATTTGAAAGAGTATTTACAACTTTTTCAACTTCTGGAATTATGTTTACATATGCTGTTCCACCACCTGCTACAATGCCTTCTTCAACAGCTGCTTTTGTTGCAGATAATGCATCTTCAATTCTTAATTTTTTATCTTTCATTTCAACTTCTGTTGCTGCACCAACACCAATTACTGCAACTCCTCCAGCTAGTTTTGCTAATCTTTCTTGTAATTTTTCTTTTTCATATTCGCTCTTTTCTTCATTTAATTGTGCTCTTATTTGACCTACTCTATCTGCTATTTGCTGTTTATCTCCATTACCGTCTACAATAATTGTTTTATCTTTTTCTACTTTTACTTGTTTTGCTCTTCCTAATTGTGTTATTTCTGTATCTTTAAGTTCTAATCCTAGGTCTGAAGTTATTACTTCTCCTCCTGTTAAAACAGCTATGTCTTGTAGCATTTCTTTTCTCTTATCTCCATATCCTGGTGCTTTTACTGCTACTACATTCAATACTCCTCTTAACTTATTTAGTATTAATGTAGATAAAGCTTCTCCTTCTATATCATCACATATAATAACTAGTTTTCCTGACATTTTCATTACATTTTCTAGTAATGGTAGTATTTCTTGTATATTGTCTATTTTTTTATCTGTGATTAATATATATGGGTTATCCATATCTGCTATCATTTTTTCTGTATCTGTTACCATATATGGTGATACATATCCTTTATCAAATTGCATTCCTTCTACTACATTTAATTCTGTATTTGAAGTTTTAGATTCTTCTATTGTTATAACTCCGTTTGTTGTAACTTTTTCCATTGCATCTGCAATTAAGTTTCCTATTTCTTCGTTATCTGCTGAAATACTTGCAACTCTTGCTATATCATCTTTTCCATTAACTGGACTACTTATTTTCTTTAATGCTTCTACTGCTGCTGTTGTAGCTTTATCCATTCCTCTTTTTATAGCCATAGGGTCTGTTCCTGCTGCAACATTTTTTACACCTTCTCTACACATAGCTTGAGCTAAAACTGTTGCTGTTGTTGTTCCATCTCCTGCAACATCATTAGTTTTTTCAGAAACCTCTTTTACTAATCTTGCTCCCATGTTTTCAAATTTGTCTTCTAATTCAATTTCTTTTGCTATTGTAACACCATCATTTGTGATTAGTGGTGCACCAAAACTCTTATCTAATACTACATTTCTTCCTTTTGGTCCTAATGTAACCTTTACAGTGTCTGCTAATTTATTGACACCATTTAATAATTTTTTTCTGGCATCTTCACCAAATTTTATATCTTTTGCCATAATTTTTCCTCCTTAATTTATAAAAATAACGATATGTTTTAATATTTAATATTATACTTAATATCATTATATATTTTTTATTCAGCTAAAGCTAAAATATCGTTTTGTTTAACTATTATGTAGTCTTCTCCTTCATATTTTATCTCTGTTCCTGAATACTTATTAATTACTACTTTATCTCCTTTTTTTACTGTCATTTCAACAACTTCTCCGTCAACCTTTCCTCCTGGCCCTACGGCAATAACTTCTGCTATTTGTGGTTTTTCCTTGCTTCCACTTGATAAAATAATTCCACTTTTTGTTGTTTCCTCTGCCTCTAACATTTTAACAACAACTCTGTCTGCTAATGGTTTTAACATATGAATTACCTCCTTTAAATTGTCATTATATTTTATGCAACATTTTTATTTTTAGCACTCTTTCTTAATGACTGCTAATACTTTATATCTTTTTTTAGCAATTGTCAATAGAGATTGCTAATTTTCACAAAAAGTTCACATTAATTTACGATTAGGGACGGTCCTTTTTCAAAAAAATAAAATTTTTTTTGAAAAAGGACCGTCCCTAATCGTTAAATACTTTTATTAATGAATTCTACAAATAATGGATGTGGTTTATCTGGTCTTGATTTGAATTCCGGATGGAATTGTACTGCTACAAAAAATGGATGTATATTTTCATCTTTTATTCTTTCATTGTTTTTTTGTTCTTCCAATTCTACCATTTCTACTAATTTATTATCTGGTGATGTTCCTACTATTTTTAATCCTGCTTTTTCCATTTGTTCTCTATATTTATTATTATATTCGTATCTGTGTCTATGTCTTTCTGAGATTTCTAATGCTCCTGCTTTACCATCTATCTCATCCTTATTGTATTTTACATACTCTTTATATATTCTTTCTACATAACTGTCTTTTTTTATTCTACATGGATAAGCACCAAGTCTCATTGTTCCACCTTTTTTGTCTACTGTTTTTTGGTCTTCCATTATATGTATTACTTGATTTTCTGCTTTTGGATTGAATTCTTCTGAATTAGCATCTTTTAGTTTTAATACATTTCGTGCAAATTCTATAACTGCCATTTGCATTCCCAAGCAGATTCCTAAGAATGGTATCTTATTTTCTCTAACATATTTTATTGTTTCTATCATTCCTTCTATTCCTCTATCTCCAAATCCACCTGGTACGATTATTCCATTATATTTTTTTAGTTTTTCTTCTACATTTTCTTTGGTTATTTTTTCGCTATCTACTAATTCTATTTTAACATTTACTGAGTTACTATATCCTGCATGCTTTATACTTTCTATAACAGATAAATATGAATCTTCTAGTTTTGTATATTTTCCAACTATAGCTATATTTACTCTATTTCTACCTTCTTCTTTTTGTTTTTGATTTCTATTTTCATTTGCATTCTCACTTTTCTTTGTGTCTAAACCATTTATCTCTTTTATTTTATTTATTAGTTTTTCCCACTCTTCATTATGAGGTTCCATATTTTTTAGATTTAATTTTCTGCAAACTGCTCTTGCTAATCCTTCTTTTTCTAACATTAAAGGTATTTCATAAAGTACGTCTACAGTTTTATTTTCTATTACATTTTCTTTTTTTACATTACAAAATAATGCTATTTTTTCTTTCATTGTTTCTGGTATTGTTTCATCTGCTCTACATACTAATATATCTGGCATTATTCCTAATGCTTGAAGTTCTTTGACTGAATGTTGTGTGGGTTTCGATTTTAGTTCTTTTGAGCCTGATATATATGGAAGTAATGTAACATGTATAAAAACAGTATCTTCTTCTTTTTGCTCTATTCCTATTTGTCTAATTGCTTCTAGCATCGGTCCACTTTCTATGTCTCCTACTGTTCCACCTACTTCGGTGATAACTATGTCTGCATCTTTTTCTTTAAAATTATATATTCTTTCTTTTATCTCATTTGTAATATGTGGTATTACTTGTACTGTTTTTCCTAAATATTCTCCCTTCCTTTCTTTATTTATTACATTAAGATAGATTTTTCCGCTTGTTATACTTGAATTTTCTGTTAAGCTAACATCTGTAAATCTCTCATAATGTCCTAAGTCTAAGTCAGTTTCAGCTCCATCATCTGTTACAAATACTTCTCCATGCTCATAGGGGCTCATGGTTCCGGGGTCTACATTTATATATGGATCTAATTTTTGATTTACCACTCTATATCCCCTATTTTTAAGCAATCTGCCGTATAGACGCTGCTGTGATTCCTTTTCCTAATCCCGATACAACTCCACCTGTTACAAAAATATATTTCATATAACCTCCCATAAAAAAAGAAAAAGAGAGCTAATTTCGCTTTTAAAGCGTTTTTTTTTAGCCCTCTTTTTGAACTGAACATTTTAAATTTGAAGATACATTATATATATCATTAATTTTTGTTTTTGGCAAGTAGTTTTTTAATTTTTTTAATTTTTTCCGTCAGCAAGCGAAAAATTTTCTTCTCCAACAATTTCTTTAAATTCGTTTAAGATTTCTTCACTTGCAAATATTGCTCCACAACTGCTAAGTTTATCTTCTTGTTTTACTAATACAGGCAAGTTGTTTTTTTCACCGGTAAAGAATTTTATTGCTCCTCTTAATTTGCCTTTTTTTTCTTCATTTAAATTTGTAATATTTAAGATTAATTGCTTCCTTTTTTCTCCTTCTTTTCCTTTTAATTCTGTAATGCTATTGGCTACTATACTTATATCTGCATCTTCTTTCATACTAATTCGTCCATCTACTACAACTATGGATTCTTCTAAAAGAATATTTGAACAATTATTGTAACAGCTTTCAAATACTATTACTTCACATGCTCCATACAAATCTTCAATAGTTACAAATGCCATTACTTTATTCGTTTTTGTAAATTTCTTTTTTATTTTTGTTATTATTCCTACGATTTTTACTCTTTGTCCATCTTTTATATTTACATTTGGAACTTCGTTTGCGGCAATGGCTTCATTTGCTTCTTTCATTTCCAGAATGTTAATAGTAGCTATTTCTTCGATTTGTTTTCTATATTTTTCTAATGGATGCCCTGAAATATATATTCCTAGCATTTCTTTTTCCATTGATAGCAATTCTTTTTCTGAATATTCTTTAAGTTCTGTATATGTATATTTCATTTCTTGCATTTCTTCTGAATTTTGGCCTATATCAAACATTGTAACTTGTCCTGTATATGCTTGATTATTGGCATCTGCTATCATATCTATTATTCCTTCAGATGATGCTATTAGTGTACTTCTTGTTTTACCCATTCCATCAAAAGCTCCAGCTTTTATTAAGCTTTCTATACATTTCTTATTTACTGATTCTCCATATATTCTTTCACAAAAATCAGTAAAGTCTTTATAGTCTCCATTTTTTTCTCTTTCTTCCACTATGCTATCTACTGCAGCTATTCCTACGTTTTTTATACTTCCAAGTCCAAATCTAATTTTATTGTCTGAAGCAGTGAATTTTGTGAAGCTTTTATTTATATCTGGTTTTAATATAGCTATGTTTTTCTTTTTACATTCATCTATATAAATTGGTACTCTATCTAAATTTCCTAAAAAGCTATTAAGCATAGCTGCCATGAATTCTGCAGGATAATATGCTTTTAAATATGCTGTTCTATATGCTATTACTGCATAACATGCTGCATGAGATTTATTAAATGCATACTTAGCAAATTCTGCCATTTCATCAAATATTTTATTAGCAGATTCTTCGTCTATTCCATTTCTAACACATCCTTGTATTTCTACATTTCCGTTTTCATCTAATTTACCATGTACAAAGTTTTCTCTTTCTTTTGCCATTACATCTAATTTTTTCTTTCCCATGGCACGTCTTACTAAGTCTGCTCTTCCTAAAGAATATCCAGCTAAGTCCCTTACTATTTGCATAACTTGCTCTTGATATACCATACATCCATAAGTTACTGATAAAATTGGTTTTAAGCTTGGGTGTGTATAAACTGCATGGTCTGGGTCTTTTTTATTTGCAATATACCTTGGTATTTGGTCCATTGGCCCAGGTCTATAAAGTGATACTCCGGCTATAATATCTTCTAGACAATCTGGTTTTAATTCTTTCATAAAGTTAGTCATACCACCAGATTCAAATTGGAATATTCCGACTGAATCACCATCTTGCCAAAGTTTATATACCTTAGGATCATTCATTTCTTGGTCAAATTCTACTTTTATTCCTCTATTTTTTTCTATTAGTTCTATTGCTTCACGAATAACAGTTAAAGTTCTTAATCCCAAGAAGTCCATTTTTAAAAGTCCTAATTCTTCTAGTGTGGTCATAATATATTGTGTTGAAATGATGTTATCTCTTGCATACAATGGTACATAATTTACAACTGGTTCACGTGCAATTATTATTCCGCAAGCATGTGTAGATGCTTGTCTTGGAAGTCCTTCTAATGCCATAGCAATATCTAGTAAATTATGAATATCTCCATTTCCATCATATAAATCTTTTAGTTCCTTATTTTGTTCTAATGCTTTTGCAATTGTTATATGTAATTCATTTGGTATCATCTTTGCGAGTTTATCCGCTTCTGCATAAGATAAGTCCAAAACTCTTGCAACATCTCTTATAACCATTCTTGCTGACATTGTACCGAATGTAATAATCTGTGAAACATGGTCTTGTCCATATTTTTCTGCCACATAGTCAATAACTTGTTGTCTTTTTTCATAATCGAAATCTATATCGAAATCGGGCATACTAATTCTTTCTGGATTTAAAAATCTTTCAAATATTAGTCCATATTTTATTGGGTCTATATCTGTTATTTCTATAGCATAAGCTACAATTGAACCAGCACCTGAACCACGTCCTGGTCCTACCGGAATATCATGTCTTTTTGCATAATTTACATAGTCCCATACTATTAAGAAATAGTCTGTATATCCCATTTTATTAATTACGCCTAATTCATATTCTTCTCTATCCCAAATTTCTTGCGGTGGATTATCTCCATATCTCTTTCTTATTCCTTCATCTGTTAATTCTTTTAAATAGTCAAAATGAGTTTTATATTCTTTTGGCACTTCGTAGTTTGGAAGTATTGTATGTCCAAATTCGAATTCGACATTACATTTTTCAGCAACCTTTATAGTATTTTCTATTGCTTCTGGCACATTTTTAAAATATTCTATCATTTCTTCTGGTGATTTTATGTATAATTCATCTGTTTCAAATTTCATTCTATCTTCATCTGACATCTTTTTGCCAGTTTGTATGCACAATAAAACCTCATGATTATATGCATCTTCTTTTTTCAAGTAATGTGAATCATTTGTTGCTAGAAGTGGTATGTTTAATTCTCTTCCCATTTCCACTAATTTTTGATTTATCATTACCTGCTCTTTTATTCCATTATTTTGAATTTCTAAATAATAGTCGTCTCCAAATAAATTTTTAAACCAAAGTGCTGCTTCTTTAGCTCCAGCCATATCTCCTTGTAAAATCTTTGAAGGAATTTCTCCTGCTAAACATGCACTTGAACAAACTAGTCCTTCATGATATTTTTCCAAGGCTTCTTTATCTATACGAGGTTTATAATAAAAGCCATTTGTATATCCTAATGATACTAATTTTGTTAAGTTTTTGTATCCTTCATTATCTTTTGCAAGTAATATTAAATGGTTGTACTTACTGTCTAATGTTGGGTCCTTATCTTCCATTCTTCTTGGTGCAACATACACTTCACATCCTATTATTGGCTTTATTCCATTTGCCTTGCAAGCCTTATAGAAATCGATTACTCCAAACATGACACCATGGTCAGTGATTGCCATAGCATCCATTCCTAATTCTTTTGCTCTTACTGGTAAGTCTTTTATTCTATTTGCTCCATCTAGTAAACTGAATTCACTATGAACGTGTAAATGTACAAATTTACTATTTAACATATTTTACTTCGTCCTTTCTTTTGGCTTATTATATCATTCCAAGACTCTTATTTCAATTAATTTTTTTATCAATCTCATTCAATATACATTTTTTAAGAATTTTGATATATATTTTTTAAAGATTCCAATATGCACTTTTTAAATTTATTATACATTAAATTAAGATTCACATTTCGTTATTTATTTTGCAAAATTGTATATTTGAACTTCTAGTTCCTTGCGGTCGCTACGCTCCAAACGCACTTCGCTGGAATCCTTCCAGCTCGTTTGAACGCTTACGCGGAACTGCAAAGTTTCAAATATACAATTAAAAAATAATAATGGATGTGAATCTTAACTTTAAATATGCAATTATATTAATATTTTCACGAATGTATTCTATTAAAATGCAAAAATACTAATTCTTACTCTTATACATTCTAACTAATTTCTTAAAACTAATTTTTTCTCCATAGTTTAAGATAGCATTTGAATAAATTCTTATAGATATATGTGCTACCAATAGTATTGTAATAACTAAAATCACTACTGATAATATAATTTCATTAGTACTTGATAATCCCATCATAGCCCTAAAAGGCATACAGAATGGTGATGATATTGGAACTAATGCGGCTATTTCATTTAAGCTACTTGTTGGATTCATCATTGTAAAGTATGATAAGTAAAATCCTATTACCGCTAATATTGCAACTGGTCCATTTGCTGATTGTACTTCTTCCGGTTTTGAAACTGTTGAACCTGTTAATGCATAAAGTAATGCATATAATGAATATCCAAGAAGATAATAAATTGCTATTATAGCTATTATTGCGGGGCTTAAATGTGTCATTTCTAAAATTGAATTTAGCATTTCAGCTGGAAGTATAGTTTTTGCACAAATAACTGCAACTAATATTAATACTAAAGTTTGTATTATTCCAACTATTCCAATTCCTATTGTTTTTCCAAGTACTATTATTCTTGGGCTTGTAGATGTTACCAATGTTTCTATTATTCTTGATGTTTTTTCTACTGTTATTGCAGTTGATACTTGATATGCATAGAAGTATATTGCATAGAATAATACTATTGATAATATCATCATTATAAAAATATTTCCGCTACTTTCATTTGATGATAATGATACAACTTCTATATTGCTTTCTGTATTTAGTGTTGGTAACTGATCTTCTGGTATTCCTAATTTGATAAGTTGCATATTTTGATATGTAAGCTGAATTGCATTTATTACTTCTGTAGGAACTGTTGTCCCAAGGCTCATTCCATTTACTAAATATTCAAATTTTAGACCATTTTCATTTTCAGATAAGACAATCGCTGAGTCTAATTCTTCATTTTCTACTTTTTTCTTTAATTCTTCTGTGGTTATTGTTTTATCTATTTTAACATCATATCCTAATTGTTTAAATTGTTCACTTAAGTTATCTAATCTTCCTTCAAATATATCTTGATTATCTACTACTGTTACTTCTGTTAGTGTTACTTCTTGTGTACTTAGCCAATTTATTACATTAAATCCTATTATTACAATTAATAAAATAATTATATTAGATATTATAAATGATTTTCTTTTTACCATGTCTTTTATGGTAAATGATATTACTTCAAACAAACTTTTCATTATTTATCACCTACCTTTTCTATGAATATGTCATTTAGACTTGGCTTCTTTATTTCTATTTTTTCTACAATTATATTTCTTGATATAAGCTCTTTTAATAGTCTTTGAGCTTCTGATTCTTCATTTATTGATATTTCATACTGATTATTTAGTTCTTTAATAATTTTTAAACCTACCTCTTTTATAATACTACTTACATTTTCTTTTGTAATTAATTCAATTTTATTTGCTGGATAACCTTCTTTTATTTCTTTTAAGTTTCCTTTTAAAATTGTTTTTCCTCTATTTAAAATTAAAATATCCTTACAAAACTCCTCTATTGAAGCCATTTGATGACTTGACATTATTATATATGTTCCTTTTTCTACTAGTTCTAAGATTGCACTTTTTAATAGTTCTGTATTTATTGGGTCAAGGCCACTAAATGGTTCATCTATTACTAGTAGCTCTGGATTGTGTATTACTGAAGTTATGAATTGAATTTTTTGTTGATTTCCTTTTGATAATTTTTCTGCTGGCAAGTTTCTATATTCTTCTACTTCTAGTCTGTTAAGCCAAAAGTTCATAGATTCTTCCGCTTCTTTCTTTTTCATTCCTTTTAATTTTGCTAAATACATTAATTGATCACATATTTTTACTTTTGGATATATTCCTCTTTCTTCTGGTAAGTATCCAAAGTTTACATATTTTCTTTCTACTTCTTTTCCATTCCAAGTAATGTTTCCTGAATCTTTTTTAATGATTCCTAATATCATTCTTATTGTTGTAGATTTTCCAGCTCCGTTTGTTCCTAGTAGTCCAAATACTCCAGGTTCATTTATTTCGAGTGAAATATTATCTACTGCTAATTTTTCACCAAATGTTTTACTGACATTTTGTACTTTTAGTCCCATACATCCTCCTTTATTTTTTACAAAGTATAGCATACTTTTTGGAGTTGTACAACTATTCCTGAATACTAATTCAATTATACAATATAAAGTATAGCTCTTGAAGATGCATCGCTACCTCCACTATAAGGCCCATATCCTCGGCTATACACTGCTGAATCTGTAGCTCCTGAAACTTTATAGTAACCACCTCTGCCTACACGGTTGTCTATAGAGTGTACAGTTTGTGTCCAATCATAATGATTTCCTGCTAAATCAAATATTTCATTTGCTTTATAATTTGCGTTTGAACCTGTATCTATAGCTATTCCTGTTCCATAATTTCCCCAACTACTTGAATCTAAATTTACTTTATCTTCCTGCCCTTTGAACTTAGTATTTTTTTAGCCAAATCATTATCTCATCCCATTGGCAACCATATATCATTGTACTTTTAACATCACTATTATTTTTTATAACATTTTGACATGCTTTATATAGGGTATACCAGTTTCCATTTTCTGCTGTAAGTACTTTTCCTGCTCCGAACTCTGTATCTTCTATAAATATTTCTCTTAAATTACTATATATACTTGTTGTAGTATCTACTAGATTTAATTTTACTGTTTCTTCTATAAACATTGCGCTTGGATTTTTCACTGGTACCCATACAAATTCATTTGTTCCATCTGTTATTATTATTCCTTCATCTACTTTTGTATTAGATTCTTCTGTATCTAATGATTCTAATGTTCCTGTTACTCCTCCTATTGTTACTCCTTTTCTTATGTATCCAGCCAACAAGCTCGAATTTTCATTTCCTATAGCTAGATATTCATTTTTTTCTATTTGTTTACTAATAATTACATTTCGGACTATTATTGTAGTTACAACTGCAATTAATAATACTATCGCTATTAAAATTATTATTTTACTTTTTTTATTTGTCCTAGTTTTTTTTCTTCATCTTTTCCTCCATTCCTTTTTTACACGCAAAAAGACTATATCTTTTAGATACGTCTAAAAAGCATAGTCTCTTTTCTATGTTTATTCATGTTTATTTTATTAAATCCTATGATATATATACAGTATCAAGGCTTTCGCGTATTTTCATATATTATCTCCTTTGTTAGTTCATATAAATTTTATTCTAATTTATTGATAAAGTCAATATAATATGGTATATTGAAATTGAATTTACATTTAGGCAATAAAACGATTTATTTTTATTTAAAATCTTATAGAAAAATAATAATTTATTTTCTTTTTATTAGTCTCTTTGTAAAGGAAGGATTTATTATGAAATCTATTGTTTTTAAAGGTTGTGGAACGGCACTTGCTACTCCTTTTGATGAAAATGGTGTTAATTTTGATGTATTCGGAAAGATGATTGAAAACCAGATTAGAAATAAAGTTGACGCACTAATTGTTTGCGGAACTACTGGTGAATCTTCTACTATGAGTGAGGCAGAAAGAAAAGAAACAATTAAATATGTCGTAGATAAAGTTAATGGTCGTATTCCAGTTATAGCTGGTACTGGTTCTAATAATACTACTCAAGCAATTAATCTTACTAAATATGCAGAAGAAGTTGGTTGCGATGCTTGTTTAGTTGTTACCCCTTATTATAATAAAACAACTCAAGCTGGATTAGTAGCTCATTATACTGCAATTGCTAATTCTACTAAATTACCAATTATTTTATACAATGTTCCTAGTAGAACTGGTGTAAATATATTACCTGAAACTTGCTTAGAACTTTCTAAGATTTCTAACATTGTTGCAATTAAAGAAGCAAGTGGTAATATTTCTCAAGTTGCTAAAATCAAGCAATTGTGTCAAGATAACCTAACTATTTATTCTGGAAATGATGACCAAGTTATTCCTTTACTTTCTTTGGGTGGACTTGGAGTTATATCTGTGCTTTCTAATGTTGCTCCTAAATATACTCATGATATGTGCATGGATTATTTAGATGGAAATATTGAAGAAGCTTTAAATAAACAACTAAATGCTTTAGACTTAATTAACAGTTTATTTTCTGAAGTTAACCCTATTCCAGTTAAGTATGCTTTGAATTTACAAGGATATGCTTTTGGAAAGCCTAGACTTCCTCTTATTGAACTTTCTGATAAGAATAAAACGGTCCTAGAAGCTGAAATGAAGAAAATGAATTTGATATAAGTTAATATACATAAAAGAACTTTGAAATGTTATAAATTCAAAGTTCTTTATAATTTTATATAAATAATGCCACTCTAAATCCTGTATCTTCTAACGCTACCCCGTCTATAGCAAATCTATCTCCCGCTGGGTGTGATTTATTTGTTTCATATCTCATTCAATTATAGAATATAAAGTGTAGCTCTAGTACCACCCTCACTACTATCAGTTCCATCGTTTGGATTTCCACTTCCACGGTCTGATGCTGGGTAAGTCGTACCTGTCTTTCCAAAATATCCTCCACGTATTATTCTTGTATTTGTAGACCAAGCCTCTTGTGTCCACTCCCAATGGTTTCCTGCCAAATCAAATATCTCATTTACTTTGTAATTAATATTTGAACCTGTATTTATTTTTGAACTTGATGAATAATGTCCCCAACTGCTAGAATCTACATCTACCTTATCTTCTTGGCCTTTAAATATTGTATTTTTTAGCCAATTCATTGTTTCATCATATTGGCATCCCCATATCATCATACTTTTTACGCTACTATTATTTTTTATTACATTATGGCATGCTTTATATAAATAGTACCAATTGCCAGCATCTTCTTCTGACAATACAATTCCTGCTTTTTCTGTTGGATTTTCTACTGTTCCTGTTAATTCATACCTACCTATATAAAAACCATGGTATTTTTTTATGCTATCACTCATTGCTTTATATTCTGCGACGAAACTATCTGCCATGGCTTTTGTACTTTCAAATCCTAATATGTTTTTGTAATATTGCGAGTCTGTATCATAACTGCTTAATACATCTGGCTCTCTTATTCCACTTGTTCCTGGTGCTTCTACTACAAATAAATCTTCGTTTCTTTTTCTTAACTTGCTATATACGTTTGTCACTGTTTCTACTCCTGTTAATGTTGCTGTTTTTTCTTCAAACATTGTACTTGGGTCGTCTACTGGTACCCATACAAATTCATTTGTTCCATCTGTTATTATTATTCCTTCATCTACTTTTGTATTAGATTCTTCATGTACACTAAATCCTTCTGGAATTGTTACATTGTCTCCATTGTCATCTATAATTGTTTCTGTATATTCAAAAACTTTTTTTGACTCTTTTGCTTGGTGGATATTTATAATTTTCGTTCCAGTTATCTTTTCACCTTTTACATATGCTGTTTTTCCCCATAAAATATCTTCTGAAATTGCTGTTGCATCAAATGTATCTAATGATTCTCCTTTTCATTTTCTCCTCCATTTTTTTTACAATCTAGTAAAGAATATTACTTAGTGCGTTTCTTTACTTTTACATCACAAAAAAGACTATAACTTTTTAGATACGTCTAAAAATCATAGTCTCTTTTCTATGTTTATTCATGTTTATTTTATTAAATTCTACGATATATATATATATATACAGTATCAAGGCTTTCGAGTGTTTTCATGTATTATCTCCTTTGTTAGTTTATATAAATTTTATTCTAATTTATTAATAAAATCAAGTTTATAATCTACTTTTATAAGTTTTTTATTTCTTCTTGGCTAAGACCAGTTATTTCTTCTATTTCTTCCTTTGTTATTCCTTTTTCTTTCATTTTTTTAGCAATCTGCATTTGCTTTAATTTTTCTCCTCTTTCTATTCCTTCCTCTATTCCAGCTTCTCTTGCTCCGGCCATTCCACTATCATAATTGTATTTTGCCATTAATCTTGCTTCATATAGTTCTCTTTCTTTTGGGTCCATACTCATTTCATCTACTAATATTCCTGCTTTTTTTACTTCTTCATTCTTATCCTCTGCCATTTTGATTTTTTCCTCCCTTCCACTTATTAGCCATAGCCACTGTTCTAGCTTTCCTTCTACTCCTGGATTCTTTTTTATAAATTTCGGCATTTCTATAAAGTGCATTTCTAATTCTTCTGTTGCATTTTCATCTTCTACTTTGTATCCCATATCTACATATTCATTTGGTTTTATTTTTTCAAATTTCATATGCGCTACATGATGGTAACTTCCTCTTTTATATAATATGTAGTTTAGTATTATTATCACTATTGATTTTTTTAATGTTCTATAATCTTCTGTTTTTTGGATTTGCGTTGCGATGTTTTTACACAATTTGTTATTTTTACTTCTAGTATTGCTTCTAATAAATCTTTTAGAATTCCTGTTGTTCCCTCTTTAGTAAATGTACGTTTGAATATGTAGTCATTTAATAAAGGTAATTTCTCTGGCTTTGCCATTTTTCCTCCTTCTATTCTAACAAATTGTTTACGTTTTTTCAACAACTTATTGAAATTATTTTTTATTTATGAATTTAGCTTTTTATTTAATTACCTTTACTTTTTATATTGATTTAAGACTTTTGACATAAAAAGATTTTGATTTCTTTTGAAATAAATTTTTTTGAATTAAATATATTGAACTAATTCATATATCCATATATTACCATATATATTTTTCTTTTTCAATACTTTTTGTTATCTTTTTATGACAACTTGTCGACATAATTCGACATATTCTGCAAATTTTAATATTATTTCTACAGAATGTTTTTCAACTTAAAAGCTTCTTTTTCTTTTATATGTTCAATAATATATAGTCCTTCTTCTAAATCAGGAATTGCATCTTGAGGAGAGTCCGACTCTAAGTAACCTTTTATTAATACTATTTGAGTGTTAACTTTTTCTAACTCATTGTGCTCTAAGTAATATGACAAATTTTCTTGTTTACTTTCCCATAGCTCAGCAATTTGCTCAGTTTTGTTTATTAATTGCTCACTATTAGCATTTGTTTGCAAGATTTCTTCTTTTAGTTGTGTTAAATTATCTTCTATTTCTGCAAATGCTTTATGAGTATATCCTTGTGTTAGCCATTCAGCTAATAGTATTAACAGAACTATACTAATTGTAATTATTGCTTCTTTTTTCATTTTTTCTTTCCTTTCTCTTTTTCTTGACAAAAGAAGTTTCCTTTTCCATCCATTGTAGCTATTAATACATTTTCCGGAGTAGTTTTAAATTTTACCACTTGTTTATATAACCATTTTTCATCTTTTCCAATTTTATTTAAATTTTCACTCATTATTTTTCCATCAACTATTAAATCATAAGGCATTCCCTCATATTCTGGCATAATACCAAAGTCTTCTGGAATACTGTTTCTTTTATTTGGTTTCTGTATTACTGAAATTTCTCCATTTGTTTCTAGTATTGCAAATTCTACATCTCCTAGATTGAATACATCTTTTACCCTTAGCCTTTCTTGTAGTTCACTTATAGTAAATCTTTCTCTTTTTAATGCTTCTTCATCTATTTTACCTCTATATACTAAAACTGTTGGTTTTCCACAGGTTATTTTTCTAATATTTACTGATTTAATATTTAATACTGTAATTACTAAATGCATTGCTAAAAGGCCCAAAATAGGTACTATTCCATTGAATATTGGTACTCCCGGGTCTGTCATTGGAATAGATGCTAAGTCTGCTATCATAATGGATATTGCCAATTCAAATGGTTGAAGTTGTCCTATTTCTCTTTTGCCCATTAATCTCATTACTATTAATACTATTAAATAAATAATTATTGCTCTTACAAAATTTATTAACATTTTCTACCTTCCATAATTATAACCTATTATATCTTCTAATTGTATATTAAAATTTCTTGTTCCTTGCGGTCGCTGCTAAAATTCTACGAATTTTACAGCTCCAAACGCACATCGCTAGAATCCTTCTAGCTCGTTTGAACGCTTGCGCGGAACTATGAAATTTCAATATACAATTAGTAAATAATATCTTTGAATTTTCTTAATATTATTGTTTCCAATTTTTTTATGAATATTTATTTTTTATTAGGAAATAATTAGATTAATAAATATTTTAGGAGGTAAATATGAAAAGGAATAAATTACCACAATTTGTTGGTAGATTAATTACTGCTATTATAATTCTCGGAATTACTGCTTTCTTTACTCCTGGTTTTACTGTTTCTAGTATCTGGATTGTAGCTTTAGCAGTTTTACTTCTAGCAGTTTGTGATTTTGCAATTAGTACATTTACCGCTCTTTTTACTCATCCAATAGTTAAAGGAATTATAGGATTTGTACTATGTGCTATCACTTTATATGTAGTTCAATATGTAGTTACAGGATATGGCATTTCATGGATTTCTGCTTTACTTGGAGCTTTAGTTTACGCTATAGTAGATTACATGCTTCCTGCTGAAGATGAAAGTTCTCATTCTCATCACATTCATCATGCTACAGTTTAATTTAGATTTTTTAAGAGGATAAATTAATTATCCTCTTTTATTTCATATTTTTCTAAATCCTCGATTGCAGGTCCTAATAAATTTTTTCCATATTTATCAAATCTGGAACCATGGCATGGACAATCCCAAGTTTTATCAGCATCATTCCATTCTAATATGCATCCTAAATGTGTACAAACTGGTTTTACGTAAAAATATTTTCCATCTTCATTTTTATATACACCTATTTTTTCTCCATCTCTTTCAATAACTCCTCCCGAATTTTCTTTTATATCATCAATATCTAATGCACTTTCTTTTATTCTATTTGTAAGAAGAGATTTTGTACTATCTACTAACATGTTTTTCATTTCATCTTTATTTTCTATGGGTTTAAATCTTGTAGCCTTAAATACTTCTTCATATATACTTCCATTATTAGTTATTTTATCTAATATTATATTTGCAGCAACATTTGAAGTCGTCATTCCCCACTTATTGAATCCTGTAGCAACGTACATATTTGGCATCAAACTTGAATAATCTCCTATATATGCAATTTTGTCTAATGTTACTGCATCTCTTGTAGACCATTTTGCTACAACTCTTGCATCTGGATAAAGTTCTTTTGCTTTCTTTTCTAACATGCCGTATGTTTCTTCATATGTTACTTTTTGTCCAGTTTTATGTCCTGCTCCTCCAATAAGCAATATATCTTCTCCATTATATTTTGCTCTTCTAAATGAATATACTGGTGCATCTAAATTTATATACATATCTTTTGGTAGTTTTTCATAAGTTTTTATTCCTAATACATAAGATGATTCTTGGTACATCTTTGCAAAATAAAATCCTGGTACTTTTAAAAATGGATATTGACTACACAGAACCACATATTTAGCATATATTTTATTCTCATTTACTACAACTAAATATCCATCCTCTTCTTTTTTTACATCTGTGCACAAAGTATTTGTATATATTCTTCCTTTATGTTCTAAAATATAATTCACTAATCCTTGTACATATTTTAATGGATTGAATTGTCCCTGATTTTTAAATTTAATTGCGCTCACTACTTTAAATGGTAAATCTGTTTCATTTGTTTTTTCTGCGTCTTTATTTACATGTTTTAGATATTCCATCTCTTCGTTTATTTTTTCTATTTCTGATTCATTTGTGGTATAAATATAACTGTTTGTTTCTTCAAAATCACAAGAAATACCATTTTCTTTTATAATTTCTTTAATATTCTTTATTCCTTCTTCATTTGCTTCAAAATATTTTCTTGCGACATTTATACCATATTTTTCAGATAAATAATGATATATTAATCCATGTTGCGAAGTAATTTTCGCAGTTGTGTGTCCTGTTACTCCATTTGCTATTTCATTTTTTTCAACAACTACTACATTGTATCCTTTTTTTGTTAAATAGTATGCTGTAGTTATTCCGCACATTCCAGCTCCTATAATGCATACATCTGCACTTGTATCTTCTTCTATTTTTCCACTAGATTTTATTTTTTCTACACTTTCTAACCAAATTGAATTCATTTTGCCTCCTTTTTTCTTTATTATTATATTTAAATAATTTTTTATTCGTTTTTTAATAATTTATTTTTTTTCGAATAAAATATTGAAGGAGGTGTTATATGAATAAATTTATTTCAAAATTAAAATATATTCTTGTTCCTGTTATTGTAGGTGGAATTGTTGGATTAATTATTTCTGGTTTTATTGATTATGATGATTTGACAAAACCATTTCTTTCTCCACCCCAAATAGCTTTTCCTATAGTATGGACTATTTTATATATTTTAATGGGAATTTCTTATGGCATTTTATCTGATTGGGGACGGACAAAAAAGTCTTGTTGATTCCAAAACTAAATTTCTTTAATATTTACAATTAGGTATTAATGCTCTTTGGTCTATTTTCTTCTTTGTTTTTAAATGTAGACTTTTTGCTTTTATTTGGATTTTATTATTAGATGTTGTAGTAGTTCTAATGATTATTGATTTTTATAAGAAAAATAAGCTTGCAGGGTTACTTCAAATTCCCTATCTAATTTGGATATTATTTGCAAGTTACTTAAATTTAGGAGTGTATTTGCTAAATAAATGAAAAATTGTATATTCAAAATTTTTTGTTTCTTGCTGTCGGACATAAAGTCCTCCAAACTGCGCGAAACTGCAAAATCTTGAATATACAACTCTTTTTTTATTTTCCTTTTATAAATATTCTTCTATTAACTTTCTTTTTACATGAAAACTTTCAGTTATAGACGCACTAAATTCATTTCCTGCCAATACATAATTGATCCAATCAATCGCATATTGTTTTATTAGTCCGGTTTCTTCTTGCTTAATTTGTAAATCTTCTGCATAATATGCATCTATAAATTTATTCATTCCATCAAGATTTGCTCCTCTCGTTTTTGAGCAAAACAAATTTGCAATTAATATTGATACATCACATATTGACTCTCCAAATTTAGCATCATCAAAGTCAATAAACCCCATTTTATCCTGATTTATGAATATGTTTTGCTTAGTTAAATCAAAATGTAATATACTTTTACGTTTTTTATAATTTCCAAATGGTATCTTTGGTAATTTTATTTCACTATTATTATTTAGTTCATGCAATTTTCTTAATGAATTTGCAAATACTATAATTTCATTGTCTGTTAATTTAATTTTTGTTTTATCCCATGTAACTTGATGACCTTCAAGAAAAGAATATAAAACTACATAGTAGTTTTCAGAATTTATTTTAGTATATCCTATACCGTCATTATTTTTAATAATTTCTGGTGCATAAATCTGATTTTTGTTCAATTCCTCATGTAGTTTTATCATTGATTTTACATGTTTTATATTATTATATACTTTTGCTACATATTTATTATTATCACAATTTAACATATAAACATTGCCTACAGTGGATTCAGTATTTTTTATGATTTCATTTAATCTTATATTATATTCAGATTTTATATTCTTTTCTAATTCTTCAATCATAATTTTTCCTTTTATTTTTTAAACTTATGAGCTACACTTTCTATTTCTTGTAATTCAAATCTATATTTTTGTTTTACATTTGGATATTTTTCATGGTCAACTTCACTTAAAAACATATCTAAAGGTCTAATCCATAAAGAACCATCTCCATACAATTTTCTATAAATAACACATTTTTCTTCCGTTTCAGAGTATAAGCCTACATCCTCAACTAAATAATAATCTCCTTTAAAATGTTTATATATTCCTTTTATTTTTATTTCTCTCATAGTACTATTGCAGAACCTTTTTCTAATTTAAATGTATTTTTTCCTTCATTTTAAATACATAAAGATTTTAAGTAATTCACATATTCTCATATAATGGAATGACGAAGTTTAACTCAGTATCGACTGTTCCTGATTCTTCATAGATTTCCCTCATGTTATTTGCTTCTGATTCTGGTGCAAGTAGATTTTGCATGTACTGGTGAGTATATAATTCTCCATCTTGATTTACTACATCGAATTTTTGCAAATATAATGTGTTTTGTCCAATATTTATATAATCTTCTTTTAAGAATTCTATTCCTCCAAGTAAGGCTTTTTCTAAAGAGTCCCATCCTTGCTGTTTTGCATATTCTGCTCCATTATTAAGTATTTCTTCTTTTGAATTACCACTAGCTTTTATATTAAAAGGATTATACACTATCATTCCTTCATACTCATAGCCTTTAGATAATGTTGTTCCTTCTCTTCCTTGTTCTTGTATTAGTCTTGATGCAATAAAATATGGGTCTAAGTTGGCTTTTCTTCCTGCGTCAATTAAAGCTTGAGCAATAGAATCTCCTGCTAAAAAGGAGTTTTCTGTTATAACATTGATTCCTTCTTTTGTATAAGCTCCTTCTATATAATTTAGTTCTTTAAATTGGAATATTTTTTCCTCATTAATTATATTTCTTGGGTCCATTTGATGTTTAATTGCTATATCTGAAGCACAAAGCCATGTTCCATTATCAAATCTTTTATCTTTATCTATTTCGCATCTCCAATTTTCAGGGTATTCATTTGAATCTGGAATTAGATTTAACGGGTTTGTCCTACTATCGGAATGTCCTTCATTTTCAATTACTTCATTCCAATCTAATCTTGTATATAATAATGTAAATTTCCAGTTTGGATGACTTTCCTTTAGCTTGTCTATTAATTCTTTATATCCTGGATATTTTTCTTCATCTAAATTTTTACCGTTATATTCTACATATTTTTGTTTTTTTGGAATGCTAATAAGCACTACTATTAATACCACAATTATAAGTAGTATTAATATAGTAGCACTTATTATTTTTGCCTTCTTTGGCATGTTTTTTATATTAGTAAATATTTTTTTAAGTAGATTTGTTTTTTCCATATTCTCCTTATTCTTCTATTTCATATTCTGTTAAATCTGGTTCTCTTAAATCTTCGTCTGTTACTACTCCAAATTCAAATTGATATGTTGTTGTGATAACTCTTCCATCTTTCAATGTTTGTTCACATTTAACTGGAAGTCCTGTTTCTTTCTCTATATATACACTTGGAAATCCCTTTATTTCTGCAGAAGCTATTATGCTTTCTAGTGGTCCTGTTATTTTATAACATTCTACTCCATTTACATTTGCACTGGTTATTAAATTTGTAGCTCCATTAACAAATACTCCCCAAAAGCCATAATAAGTTTCTGTAAAGTCTGGAATTTGTGTTTTTGTTACTAGCCCCTGATTATTTTGAATTGTAGCTCTTTTATTTTTTATTGAGAAAAATTTATGTGTGTCCGCATTATCTATTTGTATAGCAACATTCTCTCCATTATATGATAATATTGTTTTGTCTGTTCCATCTTTATAAAATACTTCTGCTTCCATTACCCTTCCATCTGCTTGTTCTGAAACAACTTTTTTATATATGTTATTATTATTCTCGTATGACATATTTTTATTATGAAGTACATTTAATATTATTGAATTACGCATTATAAATAATAAATATAATATAACAATAATTCCTAATACTACAATTATTCCTCTTACTATTTTTTTGTTATCCTTTTTTTCTTTTTTGTTTTCCATATATTATCTCCTCTTCTTTAGATTTTATTAAAATTACGCTGCTAATTCATTTACTAAATTATTATATTCATCTATAAGTTCATTTGTAGAAAATACAATCATATCATCTTGTATTATCCATGAACCTGCATTTTCTTTTAGAAAATCTATAATATCATTTGATTTATTAAGAACATCAATTAGCTCATTTAAAGATGCTGTTATTTCTTCATATTGGCTTTCTCCCATTACGGTTTTATATAATTCTTGATAATCTTCATCTACATTTTCTTTCTCTATATATGACATTATTTTTTCTTCTGACATATATTCTGCATAATCTTTTTTCATTTCTTCTAATCTTTGAATTGTTGTATCTAAATATGTTTTTGTATTTGTAAATTCTGGTCCATCTTCCTCATAATTCTCAACTGTAAGCATATTCCCTATGCGGTCATCTTTTATTAAATCAATTAATTCTAAATTTAATTGTATAACATCTTTCAAATAACTTTTTGCAGCATTTTCAACCTTTCCATAGTCCCCTTTAGTGACTCTTGAATCTAATCTTTTGTTTATTGATTCTTCTGTGTATTCATTTGACGCTATAATAGTTGCTATTTCATTCATTTCCATAGTAAGCTTACTTTTTTGTTGTAATTTTGAAACTGTATTATATGCTAAAAATCCAAGTATTCCTAGCAATAATATTACTCCTATAACTAATAAAATTATCCATTTCTTTTTCATATAAATTCCTCCTTATATTTTCCATATATATAATATCATAAAAAATACAATATGCAATAAAAATTTACAATTTTTTTGAACTTTAGGAATCTAAAAAAGTTCATCTTATATTAAGAAAAATAAATATATGGTTTCAAATTCAAGGGGAGCGAATGGCGTAAGCCTGAGTGAGCCGACCGGAGCGTCCCTGCTTCGGGAATTTTAAATCATATATTTATTTTTATAGAATTATAATGAAATGAACTTCAAGGAGTGTCCCTAAAGTTCAATTCTTTTGCTAATTTGCCTATTGCTCTTGTTTCAATACGTGATACATATGAACGTGAAATTCCCATATTGCTAGCAATTTCTTTTTGCGTTTTTGGCTTTTCGCCATTTAGGCCGAATCTAAGTTCAATTATTGTTCTCTCTCTATTTTTTAAAACTTTTTTTATTTTTTCATATAATTTGGCTATTTTCATTTTTAAATCGACTTCTTCATCTATAGGTCTTTCTTCATTTTCTAAAACTTCTTTAAGAGTAACTGTATTATCATCTTTGTCTTTTCCTATTGGATCTTCTAAGTATACCTCTGAATTTATCTTCTTTGTTGACCTCAAATACATAAGAATCTCATTATCTATACATTTTGAAATATATGTAGATATCTTTATTGATTTTTTCGAATCGTAGCTGTTTATTCCTTTTATTAATCCAATTGAACCTATTGAAATTAGGTCATCTTGGTCAATATTTGTATTAGAATATTTTTTGCATACATGAGCTACTAATCTTAAATTATGCTCAATTAAAATGTTTTTAGCTTCTTCATCGCCTTTCTCCATTCTTTCTACATAAATTTTTTCTTCTTCTGCATTTAAACTTTCTGGAAAAAGGCTATTATTTGATATGTACCCTAATATAAAAACTGCAGAACCTAAAAAAGCTAAAAATCCAGAGATTGTAATTGCTATCATATATACACCTCCATTAAATTTTCTCTTTTTTCTCATACAGTAATTATATGTTAAAAATTTTATTAATGTGTCTGTCCCTTGTTTTTCCTTATAATCCAATCTTCTTCGCATTTTATAGGTAAGTGGATTAATACTTTTTGTCCATCTTTTCCTGGATTTACGTATTCTATTTCTTCTCCTGTTTCATCATCCCACATTTTGTTTATAGTAAATTCTTCTACTTCAATTTTATTTGGAATGATTATTTCCATTTTATCTCCTACTACAAGTCTATTTTTTACTGCTAATACAGATTTATCTTCATTGTATTCAACAACTTGTCCAGCATATTCGTAATTTGGATTGTATTGCTTTCCTTCATATTCTTGGAAATCTTTATTATTTTTATCATCAAAGAAAAATTCTGTTAAGCCTCTAGTTTTTGTTTTTTCTAATTCTTTTAGATATTTTGTATAATCGTAGTTTTGAGGATTTTTCATATAATCATCAATTGCTGCTCTATACACATTTACAACACTTGCTAAATAATACTCAGATTTTAATCTTCCTTCTATTTTTAAACTTGTAACTCCCATTTCTATTATTTCAGGAATTTGTTTTATTAAACACAAATCTTTTGAAGAAAGAATATATGTACCATTTGTATCTGTTTCTATCGGCATTAGATTTCCTGGATTTTGTTTTTCTTCTAAATAAACATTATATGCCCATCTACAACTTTGAGCACAATCTCCTAGATTAGCATTTCTACAAGCAAGGAAATCGCTTAAGTAACATCTGCCAGAATATGCCCAGCAAATTGCTCCATGTACAAATATTTCAGTTTCCAATCCTTGAGGTGTATTATCTATTAAATATTTTATCTGTTCCTTATTCATTTCTCTAGATAATATTACTCTTTTTGCTCCATTTCTGTACCAGAAGTTTGCTGTATGGCTACTTAAAGTATTTGCTTGAGTACTAATATGTATAGGAATATCTGGTGCTAATGTTCTTATTACATCAATAACACCGCCATCTGACGCAATTATTCCATCCACTGCTAGTTTATTTAGAATTCTGACTTGATTAGCAATTTCATCATACATATTATCTTGTGCATATATGTTAATTGCTGCATAAACTCTTTTACCTATACTATGAGCATATTTTATTGTGTTGGCTAAATCTTCATCATCTACTTCTGCTCTACTTCTTAAAGATAATGCTCCTGTTCCACAATATACAGCATCGGCCCCATATTTAAATGCAATTTTTGCTTTTTCAAAAGAACCAGCTGGTGCTAATAATTCTGGTTTTTCCATATTTTTCTCCTTTTTTATATTAATTTTCATCTATATTATATTATTTTTTTGGGAAATTAGCAAGAAAAATGTTATTATATTATTTTTCTTCTTTGCACAAAATAGCAGCAAAATGCCATAAATCTATCTGGTAATATTTTAGCTAGTATACTTGTTAGTTTTATATGAAATTGTGTAAAAATTACTTTCTTTCCTTTAAACATTTTTCTTACTGCTATTCTTGCGACATCACTACTTTTCGTTTCTACTACATTAAATTTCACATCTGCCACTTTTTGAAAATTCGTTTTAACTGGTCCTGGGCACAATACGCTTATCTTAACATTTGATTTTCTCATTCTTAGTTCCCTATTAATGCTTTGTGTTAATCTTAGGACATATGATTTTGTAGCATAATAAGTAGCCATTAATGGTCCAGGCATATAGCCTGCTATTGATGAAACATTCATTATATATCCTTCATTTCTTTCTACCATATCTTTTAGAAACAATTTTGTAAGTATGTGCAAAGCAGTAATATTTGTATCTATCATGCCTAATTCTTTTTCTAAATTTGTATTAATGAATTCTCCACATGTTCCAAATCCTGCATTATTTATTAAAACATCTATATAATTATATTTTTCTTTTACATCTGAATACAATTTTTTGCATCCTTCTCTGTTTATTAAATCCATTGTCCTAACATTTACTTTTATACTGTATTCTTTTTCTAATTCTTGTTTTAGTTTTTTTAATTCTTCTTCATTTCTTGCAACTATAATTAAATTATAATTTCTTTTAGCTAATTCTCTTGCGATATCTCTTCCAATTCCAGAAGATGCACCTGTTACTAAAGCTATCATATTTACTCCTTTTTTATATTAGTATGCTAAATTTTCCACATAGTTATCCACATATTATTACGTATATGTGGATAATATTACAAATTTGTCATATTAAAATAATATTTGTAATTTTTTGTATTATCGTTGTATTTTTTATCGAAAAATCTCAATTTTAAAAATAAAAACCTGTATATTAGATTTTTCTAATATATCAGGCTTTTTAGTTTGGTGACCCATACGGGAATCGAACCCATGATTTAGCCTTGAGAGGGCTACGTCTTAACCGCTTGACCAATGGGCCATAACGGTTATTATTATACACTATATTTATTTTGAAGTCAATTCATTTGAAGCAATTCTTATACATTCTTCTAAAATTTCTGATAATCTTTCATCTTTTTTATTTAGGTATAAAAATCCTATTAAAGCTTCAAATCCTGTCGAGTAAGAATATTCCTCTATGCTTGCATTTTTAGGTAAATGATGATTTTGTGCGTTTCTGCCTCTTCTTACAATATCTTTTTCTTCCTCATTAAGATTTAATTCTTTTAATATTTTTGCTTGTGCTCCTGCTTTTACATATCTAATTGATTGCACATGCATTTTATGTGGGTTCAAGTTTGTATTGTTAGCTAAATATGTTCTAACATATAGCTCATATACGCTATCTCCAACATAAGCCCAAGTAAGTGGTGACATCATATTAATTTCTTTTTCGTTTTTTATTATTAATTTATCTTGAAACTTCAATTGTTATCCTCCCTAATTTTCCGCTTCTAAATTCATTTAATATTATATCAGATATTTTTTGCATATTTATATTTCCACCTGATACAATAGCTCCTCTTTTTCTTGCAATTTCTTCTAATATTTCAATTGTTTCTTTGTTTTCGATTTTTATGTTATATCTTTCTTCTATTCGATTAGGATAATTTTTTATTAAATATTCTAATAGGTAATATGCTATTTCTTCATTGTCTATACTGTTTTCTCCAATGGTTCCACAAAAAGCTAGATGCATTGCATATTCTTGATTGTCTAATCTTGGCCATAGCATTCCTGGAGTATCCATTATTTCTATGTTATTATCTATTTTTATCCATTGCTTTTGCTTAGTTACTCCAGGTTTATTCCCTACTTTTGCTGTATTTCTTTTTGCTAAACTATTTATGAATGTAGACTTACCAACATTAGGTATTCCAATCACCATTACTCTTATGGATTTTCCTATTCTACCTTTCTGAATGTATTTTTCTTTTATTTTTTCATATTCTACTTTTATTTTATTTACTACTGATTGTATATTTTTTCCGTTACTGGCTTCTACTTCTACTGCAGTTATTCCTTGAGAATTGTATTTTTTTACCCAGTTTTTTGTTTCATTCTCATCTGCTAAATCTGCCTTATTTAATACTACTATTTTTGTTTTTTCTTTTATGTATTCTTGTATATCTGGATTTATACTTGCTAGTGGAATTCTAGCATCCACAACTTCTACTACTATGTCTATTAATTTTAAATCTTCTATTAATTGTTTTTTTGTTTTCGCCATGTGACCTGGGTACCAGTTGAGGTTCAAATTATTACTCATCGTTTTCACTCTCCTGCTTTTCTACTTCTTCTAACAATAAATCAAAATCTGATTTATATAATTTATCTTGTTTTACTCTATATTTTTCAAACTCTGTTAGTGCTTTATCACAAGCTATTTCATGTGATATTTTACCAGCATCTTTTAATATATCTCTATCATCTGATAATAAAAATTTATCAATTCTGGTTGCCCAATCTTCCATAGTCATTGGTATATGTCTTCTTGCTCTTGCTTCTGCCAAATCTAAAAAAGCAGTCACTATCAATTCCAATTGTTCTAACTCTTCTTTAGTTAAATAGTTTTTAGCAATTATAACATCTGTTTCAAGTATTTTTCCATCTGGAGAATTCTTCCATGATGTAAGCCCCATGTGCTCTTTTCCTGAATCAGCTCTATTATAAATTATTTCTGCTGCTGTTTGATTAGATACTGCATAATGCATTTTGTTTTGTACTTTCTTAAAAAATTTAATTGTAGTTGGGGATTTTCTGTCATAATCTACACTTGTAGCATAAATATCTGTTATCTTTTGATAAAATCTTCTTTCTGACAATCTTATTTCTCTAATTTCTGCAAGTAATGAATCATAATAATCCTCATCAAAAAAAGCTCCATTAGCCATTCTCTTTTTATCTATAATATATCCCTTTTTAGAAAATTCTTTTAATATATTTGTGGCCCATCTTCTAAATTGAATTGCTCTATCTGAATTAACTCGATAGCCAACGGAGATAACTGCATCTAAATTGTAGTACTTTAATTTTCTAGTAACTTCTCTTATACCCTCTTTTTGAACTACCGAGAAATCCTCGGTAGTTGAATTTTGATCAAGTTCTAAATCGTTATAAATATTTTTTAAATGTAAACCTATATTATCAGGTGAACAGTTATATAGTTCTGACATTGCTTTTTGAGTCAACCATAAATCACCATTTTCAAATCTAACTTGTATTCCCTTATCATGAGTTTGTCTTTCAAAAATCAAAAATTCAGCACTACTGCTTCTAATTATCAAATCCTTTGCCATTCTTTACCTCCTTTACCATTTTAAATTAAAATATGTAATAATATATCTTCATAAAATGTTAATTTTTCTATATTTTTCCTTGGTTTTCCATAAATTCATCTTGCCTAGTTTATATTTAAATTATTACTCATTATTCTCACCTTCCAATATTTCTAAAGCTTTTTTATATTTATTTCTTCTAGCAATATCTTTTACTGTAATTTTTTCCAATCTAGTTTCATCAGCATTATGCTTAATATCTGCTATTTTAACTTTTTTTGCAATAGGATTTGTTTTCAACTTTTTAACATATTCCATATAATCTGTATTTTTATCATGTGTTAATAATTTTAATGCTTCAATTACCTCTTCAGGAAAATCTTGCTTTAATTGCTCAAAAGTCACATCTGTATCTTCAACAACATCATGTAGTAAAGCTACAATACATTCTATTTCTGTATTCATTTGCTCTGCTAAATGTATTGGATGGTAAATATATGGAACCTCAGATTTATCCACTTGATTTATATGCGCATTATATGCTATTTTCATTGCCTTTCTTGTTAATTTCGTATTAACCATTTTTCACCTTTTTTAACTAAACTTCACTTTCTATTGACATTTTATCATAAAAAGCTTATATATAGCAAATTTTATATAAAAAAAGAGCAGATTTTATAATCCACTCTTTCTGTATTATAAAGTTCTATAATTATTTCTGTCTGCTCTATCATCATATTCTCTATCATAATCTTTATTTGTATAAAACCAGTCTGTTTTTTTATCTTTAGGCTTTCTTCCTTTATCAACAGCTAAATCTAATAAAACAGCAAATGCTAGAATTATTCCTAAAAATGATGTAAATGCAGACATTGCCTCTAATTCTACTGCTTCTCCACTAAATACTGGAATAACAGTTTGAATTAAATCAGTTCCAAAATATGCTAAATATGATAAAAAGTATATTATTCCACCTATTAATTTTCTTTTAAATACTAATACTATACATACAACAGTTACAAATAATAAAATTATTTCTATTGTTAGGTTTATTGGCTTAACAAAAAAATCTGCATAATTTGCTGCTTGATATGCAACTACTACTCTAAATCCCCAATACATTATCATAAACATTGCTATCATCCAATTTGCAAAAGTTCTCATAATAAATTTATTCCTTTCTATGGCTGATTTTAACTTCAAAAAATTTGCCCAAAATATATAAACCTTTTGGCAGTTTTAAGACCAAAAGGTTTTTGCTATTAATCTACAAAATTGAATTCATCTTTGAATTTGTCTTTGAATATCTCAAATACTGCATTTAATACATTTTCATCTTCAACGCTTATATATGATTCTTCATCATTTGCATTTTCAGCTGCTTTTTCTATTTGTAATATAACAACTTCATCTGGCTCAGAATCTTCTACTTCTTCTGTTGGAAGTAAAATAACATATTCTTCTCCTTCATATTCAATTAAATCTAAAAATTCAAATTTAACATCATTTCCGTCTTCATCTTTCAATGTAACAATATTATCTAATTCTTCATTATTGTTTTCGTCCATTTTTATTCTCCTTTCAAATATTCTTATGTGTTATTATTTACACTTTGCTATATCATATACTAAAAAATTCCTTTTAGCAATAGTTTTTTTATTTTTTTTGCAAATTTTCGTTTTTAAAAATGGCTGGAAAGCTGCTAAAATTGACGAAATCCCCATTTTATGGTATAATATAAGATAATGATTTGGTTGAAGTTACAAACTTTTTTGAAAATTGAAAGGGGTAAAAACATCATGGTTATCTTTCACTCATGGGCTTACATTTTTAACTCATTTTCTAAGGACGCCAAGCTTATCATCTTCGTCATCTTTGCGGTGACAATGATTTTAAGTCGGAAAACCCAAAACCTATGGTGTCGGGAAGGCTATCTGCCACTAAAAGTGATGACTTTCCTACATGCTGGCTACCATGTGGTGGCAGGTCTGGTATTTCCAGACTTCTTCATCCCGCGGTGGCTTCTGTGGATAGAAATTATTTTCTTCGTGGCAAGTTTGATAGTCTGTCTGACATCAAAAGGCATACTTAAAGGCCTGTTAGCATTCTTACTCTCAACTGTTACATTTTTCACAATCAACTTGATTGTGGAAATAGGTCTTACACACCTCTTGTTTGCTCTGATTATCGGCTTAGTTCTGGCTATTGCCGACATGTTTGGAAGAATGGAAATCAAAAAAGTTCAATGAAATTAGAGGGGTTGCTCTTACAGCCCCTCTATTTCTTCTATTATAGCATTTTTATCAATTCCATAGTATCTCATTAAGTCTTCAGCTCTTCCAGACCTTCCAAATGTATCTTCTATTCCCATTCTTGTAACTTTTTTAGGATAATTTTCAGCTAAAACTTCACATACTGCGCTTCCTAAACCGCCTATTATATTATGGTCTTCTACCGTAATTATTCTATCTGTTTCTTTTGCACATTTTATAATTAAATCTTTATCTATTGGCTTTATTGTATGAATATCTATTACTCTTACATTGATTCCTTTTTCTTTTAGCTCTTCCATCGCTTTTATACTTTCTGCAACGGTTACTCCTGTCGCAATTATACTTGCATCTGTTCCGTCTCCTATTTGAATTCCTTTTCCTATCTCAAATTTTGTTTTTTCATCATATACTACTGGAGTTTTATATCTTGAAAGTCTCAAATACACTGGACCATTGTATTTTGCTATTTCTTTAACTGCCCATTTTGTTTGAATATCATCTGATGTACACATAACTAACATATTAGGCATACCCCTCATTAGGTTTATATCTTCTATCATTTGATGTGTTGCGCCATCTTCTCCAACTGTAATTCCTGCATGTGTAGCACAGATTTTTACATTTAACTTTGGGTATGCAATACTTGCTCTTATTTGGTCATAAACTCTTCCACTGGCAAATGCTGCAAATGTTGAAGCATAAGGTATTTTTCCACATGTTGCAAGTCCTGCAGCTGTTCCTATCATATCTGCTTCCGCTATTCCTAAATTAAAGAATCTTTCTGGAAATCTATTTTTAAATTCTTCTGTTTTTGTTGAATTATATAAATCTGCATCTAATACTACTATTTTACCATTTTCTTCTCCAAGTTCTTCTAATGCTTTTCCAAAACTCTCTCTTGTTGCTATCATATTCATTGGTTATCACCTTCCATTTCTTTATCTATTTGTTTTTCTTTTTCTATTAATTCTTCTAAGGCTAATTTGTATTCTTCATCATTTAAAGCTTTTCCATGCCATGCCACATTTCCTTCCATAAATGATATTCCTTTGCCTTTTACAGTTTTAGCAATTATAACTGATGGTTTTCCCTTTGTCATATGAGCAACTCCAAATGCATTTATTATTGAGAATATATCATTTCCATTTATACTAATTGTATTAAATCCAAAACTTCTAAATTTTTGTTCTATATCTTCACTATTAATTCCTTTTATTTCTTCTGTTTTACCTGTAAGCTGAAGTCCATTACAGTCTACTATTGCACATAAATTGTCTAGGTTGTATTTTGAAGATGTCATTGCTGCTTCCCAAATTTGTCCTTCATCTAATTCTCCATCACCTATAATACAATATACTCTATACCCCATTGAATCCATTTTAGATGCTAATGCCATACCATTTGCTACAGATAATCCTTGACCTAATGAACCGGTTGTCATATCTACGCCTTTTATTTTATTCATGTCTGGATGACCTTGCAAATTACTATTTATATTTCTGAAAGTTAACAATTCGTCTTTTGATATATATCCTTTTTCAGCTAAAGCAGCATACAGTGCAGCTGATGCATGACCTTTAGATAGCACTAATCTATCTCTTGAGGCATCTTCTGGCATATCAGGATTTATGTTCATTTCATTAAAATATATTACTGCTAAAATATCTGCTATGGATAATGAACCTCCTGGATGTCCAGATTTTCCATAGTATATTTCTGTTATAATATCCATTCTTATTCTATTTGCTATTTTTTGAAGTGCTTCTACTTTTGTTATTTTCATTCTTTACCTCCTTTAGATACCAGGTACATAATTGTTCTCCTAGTTCTTCTTCTTTTCCTGTGTAATTATGATTTGCTCCTTTTATATATGATATGTTTTTATCTTCTTTTTTTATTTTTTCATTCATGAATTCTACTAATTCTTTTGGATCTTGGAAAATTAGTTCTTTTATATTTCCCCATCTCATGAATAATGGTACTTTTATGTTATTTAATTCTTTGAATGAATATCTACTATCTCCAAACCTTGCGAAGTTTATTTTTTCGTTATTTTCTACATAATTTAATATTGTACTTGGCTTTATTGGTGGAGTACTTGCATCTAATATTATTAGTCTGTCACCTTTTCCTTTTTTGTTTAATAGTTGCAAGTATGAAATAACTTTTTTATAACTTTTATCCAAAATCTTTTTTAATGCTGTTGGTATATCTACCATTGATAATAGAATCACACCTTTTATACTATCCAGTATACTATCTTCATGATTTTCAATGAATTCATTATAACTATATACAACTTTTGTACATCCCATACTATGTCCTTGAAGTATTATATTACTATATCCCATTCTTTGCATATACAGTATAGCAGCTTTTATGTCATAATATGAATCATATATATTTTCAGCACCTGAACCGTAGAAATGCATATCGTCATCAGTTATTTTGTCGTAAGTATTAATTATGTCATGACCTCTATTATTGAAAGCGAAATATGCTACTCCTATATCTGTGAACATTTGAGCTAGTACATCTTCTCTGTACTTTAGACAATTGCTGGTTATTCCATGCATTGAAATTACTACTGTATCTACTTTTTTATCTTTTTCTGGTAGATGTAATAGGCCTATCATGTTTAGATTGTCTATGGATTTAAA
Organism: uncultured Clostridium sp.; assembly: GCA_930980855.1. Taxonomy (GTDB): domain Bacteria; phylum Bacillota; class Clostridia; order TANB77; family CAG-508; genus CAG-793. The sequence continues at coordinate 2,920 of CAKNIZ010000017.1, read as the reverse complement.
ATATACTTTTTCTATTCTCATTTTTTCGTCCTTTCTAAAAGTTCTGTTTTATTCTTGCCAATTTCAAAAAAATTATATACTATTTTATTTTACTTTTCAACCAGTTGTTGTTTATATTTAGAACAAAAGCGGGCCCATTTAGATTTCGCTGCTTTTAAATTTACTCCGCCTGCGTGTTTGTTCGTGCGCCAATTTTACGAATGTAAAATTGTGTGCAATACTTTTTTGTATAGGAAAAATTTAATTTTTCCTATACAAAAAACAAGCGGAGGAAAATCCCCCGCCCTAGATTTACTTAAATCTGTTTTTATCCACTGGAATTTGTCTGCCACACTTGTAGCATTTGAAAGCATAATACCGTCCTTTTATCTCTAGTAAATGACGTTTCCTTCCGTAACCGACACGAACTAAATCTTTCTTTGCAACCGTGTGGGCCTCTCCGCAACAGAAACACATTATCCGTATTTTCTTCATTGCCAAGCCTCCAGTCAAAATATAATGTGTTACTATTATATCTTATATTGTGTTTGAAATCAATATGTATTGCAAAAATGGATTAAGTTTTTTTGTTTATTGCGGTGAGGTAGATATTTACAGCTTATTCGCTTTTGAAATAATTATAATTATTTTTGTTTTAAGTCTTTTTTATTTTCTTTTTGCAATATCATCAGCAGTCTCGCCATTATATAAGCCTTTATAACCTGCATTATGAAATTTATCAAAATTTTTAACTCCTGCTTTTTTTGCTGTTTGATTAAGAGAATAATTTCCTTTTCTTGTAAGATTTCTTTGATAAAATCTTTTTTCATCTTCTGTTAGCATACTGTATTCTTTTTCTGTAATTTCTTGCTTTCTAGTTTGAACTGCAAAATATGTTTGTGCAAGAGCAATTACTTTTTTTCTGCTATCTCCATTTTGGGCTATTAAATAACAAGCATAACGAGTTAATTTGATCATTTTTGTTTTCTTTTTGCTCCTGAACCTATTTGTACCATTTTGTCGACGTCGACAAAATGGTCAAACACACTAACTTCACTGTTTTCGCAGGATTCTTTTGCCTTGTTTATAACATTTTCAAATTTTCGCCATTCTTTATAATTTAAAACTAGTTGCAGTTCCCTAGCATACCAAAATTCAACATCATTTTCGTCAATATGTTTTATATCCTCAAATGACTTATTGTTCTTCCATATATTATTCAATAATACCAACTCCTTCTCATAATATTTTAATTATATAGTCATTATTATAAAACAATTGTTTGTAAATGTCAATCGGTTTTTCTTTTTTTTTAATTTCTATACATAAAAATTTTCACAAAAATACCCCTCCTTATTAAACTTTTTCGTTTACTAAGGAAGGGTTACTTCATTTCTTATTAATTTCGTATTTATCTATTCTATATTTTGACCAAAAACGTCATTGGTGGAGATGGTGAGGGTCGAACTCACGTCCAATTACTTTTCCATATTTACTTCTCCGAGTGCAGTTTGTTTTTAATCTTTCTGGATGAACGTGCAAACAAACAATGCATTTCATCCCTATCCATTTATATTACCCATTATCTAAATGGATTAGATAACTTCGTTTCCTACTTTATTCGTCGCCTTATTCTTAGCAGTAGGCTCTAAGGTAAGACGTCACTGCAACTTAGGCAGCGTAAGCTAATTCTTGTTTTCTATTAGCATTTATATTTAATTTGCTTGATTTAAAGTGGCCAAAGCAACCATCCACTACTCGCTATAAATATTTCTTAGTAACTGTCGAAACCAATTACATCCCCATATATGCATCTATTAAATTATACTATAAAATTAAAGAAATATCAAGCGATATTTCTTGACACTAATTCGATTTTATGTTAAGTAAGTTTCTTATTTTTTCTTTATAGTATATCTAATTAATACTATCTAAAAATTCTATTAAAACTTCAATTATCTCTTTAAATTCAATATTTTCAGCATAATTGTGCTAATCCTGAATCTTTTGCAAGTTTTTTTGACTTTTCGAATAATTCACTATAGTCAATCACTATATTAATACCTCCATAATGTTTTCAAATTTTTCTTGTATATTAAATATTTTTGCATATTCTTCTAATGTCATTAAATCTTTTTTGGATTGTTTAAAATAATTTTTAATAATCTTATTATATAATTCGATATCAACTTCATTTTTATTTTTTAATAAATCACATATACACCTTTCTGCATTATACACCTTTATTGGATTGCCATATGGACTTTTTATTTCTGTGATTCCGATATTAAATTTATCTTTTGATACATAGTGAATTTCTAAATTTTCACTTATATTATTATGATTTATAGTAGTTACATCTATTTTATATGGTGCTCTATCACTTAAATTTAGCAAATAACATGCTGTATTTATATATTCATAACAAAAGCACCTCGTATATTTATTTTTGTTTGTGATTAGACAAATTATACTTAGTGCTTTTGTTTTTCTATATTTTTTCAAAATTTTTTATCTATTTTCCCCAGATTATTTAACTCATATTTCTTTATCTATTTTTATAGCTTTCTATAATCTTATGTTAATTATCTATAATTGACATCTACATTTCCTTCCCATACATAAGGCATGTTATTATAATATATTGTTATTTTTGCCCAACCCCTATAATCACTTGTCTTGCCTGACTCAAATAAATCTATTACATCTTCATAGTCTTCAGAATATAATTCTGATGCATTTCCATCAAATACTACTCCTGTATCGTATTCTACTATTACTCTTTCATTTGGTTTCTTAATATCATTATTCTCTAGATTTTTTAAAAAGAATTGATTATTAGATCTACTATCTGTAGATTCTACAACCAATTTTTCTATTTTTGGTGAGAGTGTAAAGTTTTTTGTGTAAATCGATTTTACCTTTTATGAAATTGATAGAT
>CAKNIZ010000016.1 GCA_930980855.1 uncultured Clostridium sp. | reverse complement strand
AATTTAAAGAAAGGAGTGTATGGTTATTTAAGTTATTAAATATATCATACAAGTAGAATATGGCAAGAGAAGATTACGAAGTAATAATAGGACTAGAAGTTCATGCTGAACTTTCAACAAAAACAAAAATATTCTGCTCATGTAAAACAGACTTTGGAGCAGAACCAAATACACAAATTTGTCCAGTATGTATGGCACTACCAGGAGCGCTTCCAGTACTTAATGAAAAAGTTGTAGAATATGCAGTAAAAGCAGGCTTAGCCACAAATTGTGAAATATCAAAAGACAGTAGGAATGATAGAAAAAATTATTTCTATCCAGACCTTCCAAAATCATATCAAATATCTCAAGCAGATAAACCATTGTGCAATCACGGATATATAGAAATAGAAGATGATGATGGAAATCCAAAAAAAGTTAGAATATTAAGAATTCATATAGAAGAAGATGCAGGAAAACTAAATCATAATGAATTTGGCACAGGAAGTTTGGTAGACTTAAATAGGTCAGGAGTTCCACTGATAGAAATAGTATCAGAACCAGATATAAGGTCAGTAGGAGAAGCAGATAGATATTTGAAAAAATTAAAATCTATTCTTCAATATATTGATGTATCAGATTGTAAAATGCAAGAAGGTTCACTAAGAGCCGATGTTAACGTTTCTGTTCATAAAAAAGGAGAACCTTTTGGTACGCGTACAGAGATGAAAAATATGAACTCCTTTAAATCAATTACAAGAGCAATAGAATATGAAAGAGATAGACAAATAGATGAATTAGAAAGAGGAAATACAATTACTCAAGAAACTCTTAGATGGGACGATTTAGAAGGTAGAACATTTTCAATGAGAAATAAAGAAGATTCAGAGGACTATAGATATTTCCCAGAACCAGATTTAGGAGTAATTAAATTATCTGATGAATATATTGAAAATATTCGAAAAGAATTACCAGAAATGCCTGAATCAAGAAAAGAAAGATATATGAATGAAATCGGTCTTTCTGAAAAAGATAGTAATAGTATAACATCTTCAAAATTCTTATCTGATTTATTTGAAGAAGCGGGAAAAATATCTGGAAATTATAAAGCAGTATGTAATTGGATAAATTCAGATATTGCAAGAATATTAAATGAAAAAGAAGAAGACCCAGAACAAATACCATTTAGTGCAAAAGAGCTTGCTGAACTTGTAAAATTAATAGATAAAGGAACAATCAGTTCAAGCATTGCAAAAAAAGTATTAGATGAACTATTTGAAAACCCAAGAGACCCAAATAAAATTATAGAGGAAAAAGGTTGGGTACAAATTTCAGACGAATCTCAAATAAAAGAAGTAGTACTAAAAGTACTAGCAGAAAATGGGCAATCTGTTTTAGACTATAAAGCTGGAAAAGACAGAGCATTAGGATATTTAGTAGGACAAGCAATGAAACAGACAAAAGGGAAAGCAAATCCAAAAATGCTTAACGAGATGTTTATAGAAGAATTAAAAAAATAATTTTTAATTTGGGACGGACCTTTTTCGAAAAAATTTCCTATAAATACCAGTTTAAAAACTGAATATATGTACATCCTATATAGTGAAAAGGAAATCACTTTTCAATTAAAAACTTTTAGGAGGTGAAACTTAATGAATAACAGTAATTACAAAGCAGTTCCAGAAGCTACAGACGCTCTTAACAAATTTAAATATGAAGTAGCTAATGAAGTTGGAGTATCTTTAAAAGATGGATACAATGGAAATATATCTGCAAGAGATGCTGGTAGAATAGGTGGAAACATGGTTAAGAAAATGATTCAACAAGCTGAATCTCAATTAGCTAACAAATAGTTATATTAAACTTAACTTTGTGAATTTTAAAAAATAATAAAGAAGAAGGTGCTAATTACATATTAGTATCTTCTTTTTACATGGAGTAAAATTTTTTCATCGGAAATACTTGCCATAAGGGAAAAAACATGATATAATATCATATGTTATAGTCTAATACATTAGAGGGAGGTGCAAAACATGCCAAATATAAAATCAGCTATAAAGAGAGTAAAAGTTGCAGAAACAAAAACAAAAAGAAATAATATGATAAAATCAGCATATAAAACAGCAATAAAGAAATATGAAGAAGCTAACTCTAAGGGAGAAAAAGAAGCTGTCGAACTATTATCTTTAGCTAAAAGTAAAATAGATAGTGCTTGTACAAAAGGAGTTATTTCTAAAAATGCAGCTTCAAGAAAAAAATCAAGATTAGAAAGCAAATTAGCTGTAAAAGCAGAACCAAAAAAAGCTGTAGCTAAAAAAGCTGAAAAAACTGAAGTGGCTGCTGAAGAAAAAGCAGAAGCTCCAAAAAAAACAACAAAGAAAACAACCACAACAAAGAAAACAACTAAAAAAGCAGAATAATAACTAAATAATTTCGAAATTATTTATAAATAAGAGATAAAAATGAACCTAAAATGTATTTAGGTTCATTTTTAGTTTATTTTTTCAGTAAGAACTCTAGCAAGGTAAACACCAGAACAAGAAGCCATCATAAGCCCTCTAGTTAATCCACCACCATCTCCAATAGAATATAAGTTTTTAACACTGGTTTCAAAATTACTATTAATATCAAGTTTATTACTATAAAATTTAATTTCAGGGCCATATAATAAATTATTAGGATCAGCAAAACCTTCAATTACTTTATCCATAGCTCTAATAAATTGAAGAATATCAGTCATAGTTCTATAACCAAGAGCAAAAGTAATATCCCCTGCAACAGCAGCTTTTAAGGTTGGAACAACAGAATTTTGTTCTAGTTCTTCCTGCCATGTTCTTTTGCCTCTGTATATATCTCCAAGTCTTTGCACAACTACATTTCCATTACCTAGCTCATTTAAATTTTTAGCAACATTTCTACCATACTCAATTGGCTTATTAAAAGGATAATTAAAGTGATGAGACACCAAAAGAGCCAAATTAGTATTAGTACTTTTCTTATCTTTATAAGAATGTCCATTAACTAAAGTTAGGTTATTATCATATACCTCGGTAGAAACAAAACCACTTGGATTTTGGCAAAAAGTCCTTACCTTGTCTCTAAAAGGTTCAGGTTTACCAATAAATTTTCCTTCATACATATATTTGTTAATGTTTTTCATAACTTCATCTGGAAGTTCATATCTAACACCAATGTCAACAATACCAGGCTTTGTTCTAATAGAATGCTTATAACACATACTTGTTAACCAATTTGCACCTTTTCTTCCAACAGCAATGACAACATTATCTGCATAAATATCTTCCAACTCTACATCATCATCAATATATTTAGATGCTTTAGTTCTAACACCAAGTACTTGATTATTCTCTATAATAAGGTCAGAGACTATAGTTTCAAATAGCAAAGTAACATTATTTTCTATTAAAAAATCTTCAAGTAAGCCATATAGTTCATGACTTTTCTCAGTGCCTAAATGGCGAATAGGAATACTAATTAAATTAATATTTTCCTTTTTAGCTTTATCATAAATTTTCTTTACTTCATCTTTATACTCTGTACCTTTTAAATGAGTGTCAGCTCCAAAATCAAGATAGATTTTATCAGTATAGTCAATTAATTTTTTAGTTTGAGGAACTCCAATGTATTCATGTAACTCTCCACCAATATAAATATCATCATCATCAGGATTATATAAAGAAAGTTTTCCATCAGAAAAAGCGCCAGCTCCAGAAAAACCACTTGTAATATTGCAAAAAGGCTTACACTTTATACACTTGCCAGTTTTTTCAATAGGGCATACACGTTTTCTTACACTTTTTCCCTCTTCAATTAATAAAATATTGTTGGCTTTTTTATTTTTAACAAGTTCATAAGCTAAGAATACAGAACTGGGTCCCATACCAACCACAATAACATCATATTTTTTCATAATATCACTCCTCGTAAAATTTTATTTTGCACATAAAAAAGGAGAGATACAATCTCCCCTTTGAATATTAATCTTCTGGCTCTAATATACCGAAGTTTTTTCCGTCTTTTAATTTGTATATAACATTAACTTTGTTTGTTTCTACGTTTATAAATGGTAAAAATTTATTTTTTACATCTTCTTCTAAAATTAATTTTGCATCTTCTGGAGTAAGAGGTTTAATACTATAATAAATAGTTTTAATTATCTCTCCTTCTTCAGAAGAAGTTTCAGAATTCACTTGATTATTCATTCTTATTGTCTCAACCATATTTTGTTTATCTTTTTTAGTTTTACTTTTTCTTATTTGTCCTTCTAATATTTCAATATCTTTATCAATAGAAGCATATAAATCTTTGCTTGCAGTTGCTGCTTTGAAAGTTTCACCAGCAATGTTTACTCTGATTTCAGCAACTTGGTTATTTCCTTCAATTTTTAATGTTGCAACAGCTTCAAAATCACTTCCAAAATATTTTTCTAATTTACTAACTTTTTCGTTAATATATGATTTAATAGAATCAGTTAATTCAAAATCTTTTCCTGTTATGTTTAAATTCATAAAAATTCTCCTTTCTATTAAAAAGATTTTACAACTACATTATATATTTAATTGTAAAATATTTCAATAGAAAAGAGAGAAATTATTTATATTAAGTAAATATCCAAAAAAGATAAAAATAAATAAACAATATAAAATACAGCTTCAACAATTAAAAACATTTTAAAACTTTTGGCATCTTCACTCTCTTTATATAAATACTTAATAGCAAAGAAAGTAAAAATTATACTAATTGCAGTGCAAAAATCTGTTATAGGGTATAACAAAAAATAAAAGTTAGTACTAACAATAGAAAGTAAAGATAAAAAGCTTGAAAAGATAATTGGAATTTTACAAACAATAACAGAAGTTACCGCATTAGTTAATCTGTAATCATCATCTTTATTTGGATTAATACAGTGAATTATTAGTGACAAAAATCCAATAGATAATATTGGAATGGTAAGGTCTCTAATGATTACTAAAGCATGTGTCATACCCGTATACAAATTACCATAATCAAATAAAGAATGTATAAATGTAATTACAAGCCATATGAGAAGTATTATCAGAGATACATTAAAGAGTTTGAAATTTTTACATTTACTTATGTTTCTTAATAAAGTAATAGGATTTTGGAAAAAAGATGTAAAAAAATCTTTTGAATTCTTAGTACCGTCTTTTAAATCCACCTTAACAAATTCATCTTTAGAAGATTCATTATTATTTTCCATAAGACATCTCCTTATAAATAGATTTATAAAATATATATGCCATACGCTTACAATTTAGTACAAAAAAATATTTCTAAAAAAGTATTGACATTTTATGTAAAAGGGTATATACTATTAAAAGTCAAAGAAAGTCAAAGTCAAATAAAATCGAAAAATGTAGAAAAAGAGGCGAGGAAATGAGAATATCAGATGTAATAGAAGATTTTATTAAGGAAATGTTAGAAGATGATGATTTTGCAGTAATACAAAGAAACGATTTAGCAGAACACTTTAACTGCGTTCCATCACAAATAAACTATGTAATATCTACAAGATTTACACCAATGCAAGGCTACTATGTAGAAAGCACAAGAGGTGGTGGAGGATGCATTAAAATCAAAAAAGTAAATATAACTCATAGCGATTATTTAATGCATATTATAAACAGTATAGGAGACAAAATAACTGCTAAAGAAGTAGAAATATTTGTAAAAAATTTCTTGGACTATGACATTATAGATGAAAAAGAGGCAAGACTAATAAAAGGAGCAACAAGTGACAAAGTACTGACTTTGCCAAAAGAAACTAAAGATGAAATAAGAGCAAAAATATTCAAAAACATGCTCATAAATTTAGTGTAAATTAAGGAGGTAATTAACATGTTGTGTCAAAATTGTGGAAAAAACGAGGCAAATTTTAAATATACACAAATTATAAATGGAGTAAAAAAAGAACTTATACTATGTACAGATTGTGCAAGAAAATTAGGTGTGGACAATATTGATATACCAATCAATTTTAATAGTTTTTTAGGTGATTTCTTTAGTGATTATGCAGAAAATGAGACAATCTTACCAAGTTATAATACAAATGCAGTAAAATGCAAAACATGTAATATGACTTACGATGATTTCATAAGATTTGGAGTATTTGGATGTCCAGACTGTTATGATACATTCTCAGGACCAATAGACTCACTTTTAAAGAATTTACATGGAACAGCAAAACATATTGGCAGAGGTATAAAAAACGCAAACCAAGAACTAAATCAAAAAGTAAAACCTAAAAAGCAAGAAAAAGACAAAAAACAAGAAGAAATAGAAGACTTACAAAAGCAACTAGATAAAGCAGTAAAAGAAGAAAGATATGAAGATGCAGCAAAAATAAGAGATAAGATAAAGGAGATTGATAAATAATGAATTGGTATGTTCAAAATGGAAAAGAATCAGATGTTATATTTAGTTCAAGAGTAAGATTATCAAGAAATATAAAAGGTTATCCTTTTAAAACAAAAGGAACAGAAGAAGAACTAAAAGAAATATATAATAAAATGAAAGAAATAACACCTTTAATAGGGTATAATTTAAAATTTTTAAGTATGCAAGACATGGATGAATTAACAAAACAAAGTCTAGTTGAAAAACATATGATAAGTCCGGATTTTGCAAAAACGAAATTACCATATACAGCTATAATAATAAATGATGAAGAAAATATCTGCATTATGATTAATGAAGAAGATCACATAAAATTACAAGTATTTACATCAGGTTTAGATATAGACAACATATTAAATCTAGCAATAGAAATAGATGAAAAACTAGAAGAATTAGTACCATATAGTTACCATCAAAAATATGGATATTTAACAGCATGTCCAACAAATGTAGGAACTGGTTTAAAAGTTTCTACACTTGTACATTTGCCGGGTCTTGAAATGACAGGAAACTTAAGCAAAGTTCTAAATGTAGTAAATGGATTGGGAATGAATGTAAGAGGAGTTTATGGAGAAGGAACAAAAGCTGAAGGAGCCATTTACCAAATATCTAATAATCAAACATTAGGAATTACGGAAAAAGAAATTGCTAAAAATTTGAACTGGATAACACAAAAAATTATCGAACAAGAAAGAGTCGCAAGGAAATATTTGTCTAAAAACTCTATAAAATTAGAAGATAAAGTATATAGAGATTATGGAATTTTAACAAATGCAAAAAGACTAAGTGAAGAAGAGTCAATAGAGTTACTTTCTAGTGTTAAATTAGGTACAGATTTAGGTATTATAAAAGAATTAACAGATAAAAAAGTGTCAGAATTAATACTATACACAAAACCTGCAAATATTCAAAAAAGACTTGGTAAGAAATTGTCAATATTAAATCAAGAAATTGCTAGATGTGAAGTAATAAAACAAATAGTAAAGGAGGATTAATATGTATTATAAATTTACAGCCAGAGCTGAGAAAGCCTTAGAATACGCACAAGACTTAGCTATGGAATTAGGCCATAATTATATAGGAACAGAACATATTTTATATGGACTAATTTCCGAAGGAACAGGTATTGCTAGTAAAGTACTAGAGAATCAAGGAATATCAGCAGAAAAGATAAAAGAATCAATAGAAGAAATAGTAGGAGTGGGAGATGAAATAGAAGATAGTAATCAAATTACTTTTACTCCTAGAAGTAAAAGAGTTATAGAAAGTGCATTTTTAGATGCCAGAAGAACAGGAACAGAATATATAGGAACAGAACATCTTTTAATAGGAATTATGAAAGAAGGAGATAGTGTAGCAACAAGAATTTTATTAGAAGAAGGAATCAATCCACAAATACTATATAATGAACTTCTAAAAGTTTTAAATGAAGAAGGTTCTAATAGTGAAGATGAAAAATCATCTTCAAATAAGAGTAGTTACAATTCAACACCTACACTAAACCAATATGGTGTAGATTTAACAAAACAAGCTAGAGAAGGAAAACTAGATCCCGTAATAGGTAGAAAAGATGAAATTCAAAGGGTTATTCAAATTCTATCAAGAAGAACTAAAAACAACCCATGTTTAATAGGTGAACCTGGTGTTGGAAAAACAGCAGTAGCAGAAGGTTTAGCCGAAAAAATAGTAGCAGGAGATGTTCCTGAAATACTTAAAAACAAAAGAGTAGTTAGCTTAGATATGGCTAGTATGGTTGCTGGTGCAAAATATAGAGGAGATTTTGAAGAAAGGATAAAGAAGGCGCTAAAAGAAGTACAAAAAGCAGGAGACATCATTATATTTATAGATGAAATTCATACAATTGTAGGAGCTGGTTCAGCAGAAGGTGCAGTTGATGCAGCAAATATATTAAAGCCACTTTTAGCAAGAGGCGAAATTCAACTAATTGGTGCTACTACATTAAAAGAATATAGAAAATATATAGAAAAAGATGCAGCATTAGAAAGAAGATTTAGTCCAGTAAATGTAAATGAACCAACAGAAGAAGAAACAATTCAAATTTTAAAAGGACTAAGAGATAAATATGAAGCTCATCATAACGTAAAAATAACTGATGAAGCAATAAAAGCAGCAGTTGAATTATCTTCAAGATATATTAATGATAGATTTTTACCAGATAAAGCAATTGACTTAATAGATGAAGCAGCTTCTAAAGTAAGAATGAAAAGCTATACTGAGCCAGAAAGTTTCAAAGGAATAAAAGACGAAATAGAAAAGCTAGACAAAGAAAAAGAAGAAGCAATAAGAGTCCAAAACTTTGAAAAAGCAGCCAAATTAAGAGATAAAGAAAACTCAAAAAAGAAAGAATTAGAAGATGCAAAAAAAGAATGGGAAAACAAAAACAGCAAAAAAATATCTACATTAAAAGAAGAAGATATTGCAAATGTTATAGCATCTTGGACGGGTATTCCAGTAACAAAAGTATCACAAACAGAAAATGATAAACTAAAGAACTTGGAAGAAAACTTGCATAAAAGAGTTATTGGACAAGATGAAGCTGTATCAGCTGTTGCTAAGGCCATTAAAAGAAGTAGAATGGGACTTAAAGACCCTAATAAACCAATTGGTTCATTCTTATTCTTAGGACCAACTGGTGTTGGTAAAACAGAACTTTCAAAAGCATTAGCAGAAAACTTATTTGGAAGCGAAGATGCACTAATAAGAATAGATATGTCAGAATATATGGAATCGCATTCCGTATCTAAATTAATTGGTTCACCTCCAGGATATGTTGGATATGATGAGGCAGGACAACTTACTGAAAAAATAAGAAGAAAACCATATTCAGTAATATTATTTGATGAGGTAGAAAAAGCACATCCAGACGTAATGAATATGTTACTTCAAGTTTTAGATGATGGAAGACTTACTGATTCACAAGGAAGAACTGTAAACTTCAAAAATACTGTAATAATAATGACATCAAATATTGGAGCTAAACTAATTACAGAAAAGAAATCATTAGGATTTATTCAAGAAAAAGAAAATTCAGAAAAGGAATATGAGGACATAAAGAAAGACGTTATGGGAGAACTAAAAAAAGAATTTAAACCAGAATTCTTAAACCGTATTGATGAGATAATAGTATTCCATAAACTAGAAGATAAAGAAATAAAAGAAATCTTAAACGTTCTATTAGCTAATGTTACAAAATTATTGAAAAATCAAGGAATAGAACTTACAGTAGATGAAAAAGCCAAAGAATTAGTAATAAATAAAGGTACTGACAAAACATTTGGAGCAAGACCATTAAAGAGAGCTATTCAAACAATGATAGAAGATAAAATTGCAGAAGCTATGCTAGACGGAAAAGTTAAAAACAAAATAAATGTAACAGCTGAAAATGAGGAGATAAAGATTAATTAAATTTATGTTTAACTCATAATTTAGAGATAATTGTATATTAAAAGATTTTTTGTTCCTTGTTGTCGGGACTAAAGTCCCTCCAAGCTACGCGGAACTTCAAAATCTTTAATATACAATTTTTTTTAGTTCTATATGCTAAGTTTTTAGAATAAAAATTTGTATGGCAATTGACAAATATAAAAAATAAATGTATAAAATAATATAAAAGGTAAAAAAGAAAGGTAAAAGCTACATATGAAAATCGATAAAACCCTTGAGGCTGTATATATCGTAGGATTTAATAAAATAAACATAGAAAAGAAGCTATGTATTTTAGACGAACTTAAAAATCGTTTAAAGTATGTAGCTTTTTTATATGAATATTCAAAAATAAATTGGAAATAATTTAAAAGGAAATATATTTATAAAAACGATTGCAAAGTGAAATCAATTATGATATAACAGAGAAATAAAAGGAGAGATTAAAAATGAAAAAAAGTACTATAGTACAAAATAAGAAAATAAGACTATTAGGGATATTTATAGGTATAACTTTATTAGGTATAATAATTGGAAGCATATCAATAAAAAATGTTTTAGTAGACCAAGAAATGAAAAGAGAAGACTATTCTGCAGGAGCAAACCAAAAATCAGATTTAATAGCAAATAATATAAAAAAGGGAATAACAATTGGTGGAATTACAGGAACTTTAGAGTCATTAGATACATCAGATGCAAATGCAACACCAGAAGATATAGCCTTTGGAAAAACAGCTTATGTTAATGGAGTAAAAATTACTGGAACAAGGAAGAAAACATTGGCAGATATAATAGGAAATGAAACAGAAAATACAGAAACTCAAGATGGTTTAGGAAATAAAGTTGTAGTGCCAGGTGGATTTAAGGTGGTAAATCCAAATGATAATGTAGAAAAAGGAATCATAATTGAAGATGTATCAGCAGGAGATAATAATACAAAAGGAAGTCAATTCGTTTGGATACCTATAGGAAAAATTAAAACATCTTCTGGTGAAAAAACAATAACTTTGGGTAGATATGATTTTAATACTTCAGGTAATACAATTCAAGTTGCAAGCAATTAAATAGAAGAAACTACTCAGGAACACGGAAATACAATAGCAAAAAATATAAATGCATTTGTAAACAGTGCAACTACAAATGGAGGGTATTATATAGGACGATATGAAGCAGGAGATGCATTAGCTACAAACTCTTCAAGAAGTAGTAGTACAATGGATACAAATCCTATAGTATGTAAAACAGGAGTATATCCATATACTTGGATTGAACAATCTCAAGCAGCAGATTTATGTCAAAATATGTATAATAGTGAAAAATATACAAGTGATTTAATAAATAGTTATGCATGGGATACAGCAATAGTATTTATACAAGAATGCAGTGGAGATACTGAATACTCAAGGCAAAAAAGATTACAAACTACAATAGCTAAATGCGGTGAATCGTCTAATGGAACGAATAAAGATGTAAAATGTAATATATATGATATGGCAGGATGTGTAAGAGAGTGGACAACTGAAACAGATACTACTGATAATGATAATTGTGTATCAAGAGGTGGAGCGTATTTTGCTGATTTTTATTATACAGGATATCGTTATACAGCGAGCAATTCATATAATAGTGGTAGTATTGCAGCTAGACCAACTTTATATTTTTAGAATTTTAAGCATTCTAATGAATAAATCCTCTTTCTCCAAGATATTGCAAACCAAATAAACAAATGGTATAATAATAGCAAAATCTAAAGATAAGGAGACAAATAATGGTTCAAGCTCTAGCAATTGTATTTATATTATTCATATTTATCATTATATTAATTGCTATGTCGATTGTTCAAATTAGAATGGCTGGAATAAAAGTAAAAGATTTTTTCAGTTTTATTGATGCGAACCAGAAATTAGATAGTCTTTCTAATTTTGCAAAAAGATATGATAAAATGTCTCCACAAGAACAAGTGATATATCTAGCAGAAGCGGAAAAAATATTTGATAGTTTTGATAAAATCCCAGAGACAGTATGGGAAGAAGAAAGAGATAAATATTCAAAAGTATTAGATACTTACAAAAATATAAGAGTTATGAGATGGAATGAAGCTCAAACAAATGCATTAACTACTAAAAAAATAAAGCCAAAGGAAATGAAAGTGGAGTAAAATGATGACAGACTCATTAGAGGAATATTTGTATACTATATACATATTAGAAAAAAAGAATAAAATTGTACGAGTAACAGACATTGCAAATTTAATGGAAGTAACAAAAGCAAGCACTAATAATGCGCTTAACCAGTTAAAAGAGCAAGGTCTTATAAACTATGAGAAGTATAAAAATATAACTATAACAAAAAATGGAGAGGCAAGAGCAAAATACATAGAAAGAAGACATGCTTTATTTAGAATTTTCTTAAAAGATGTAATAAAAACAGATGAAAATTTAGTTGAAACAGAAACAGAAAAGCTGGCACATTGTATTTCTTGTCATACTGCTGCAAAACTAGAAAAATTTATTGAAGAATATATGGAAGATAAAAATAAACACTAGAAGAAGGAAATAATTATATTCCCGACTTATATTTAGTAGAAAATGAATACGAAAAAAATACAAAAAAGCAAAATAGACTATAATGATTTTAGCTGGTAATTTAAGAAAACAGTGAGTAAAATTTTTTACTCACCCTAAAATTAATATCTACATGGCATTTATCTTTCAATACTTATAACTTGACGATGGTCTAATATATAAACTTCTGAATTTAAAATTAGATTATTTATCTTCAATTAATTTTTCGTCATCTACATATTTATAATTTAAAGCATTTTCTTTTGAAATTGCAGATTTTTTAGTTTGCTTTTCATATGATTTTCTGGCATCATTTGCAACTTGTCCACCTCGTTTGGCAACTTTCATATTTTCATTAAATCCTTGTGGCTGTTCTGTTTTTGCTATATCTCGAGTAGCTATTTCTCCTAAATCTGTAAGAAGAACTTCTATATCGGTCATATTATCTCTTAATGATTCTTTTCGTAATCCTTTTAACTTTTTGTATTCTGATGCTTTCATTCCAGACCAACTTTTATATATTTCATTAGTTAGCATAGCATATTCAATTGGTTTTTCAACTCCACCCTCTTTCCATATATCTGTTAACTTAAATCTATCGACAATACCTGTTAATCTTTTTTTAATCCATTCATCACTATAACCTTTATTACGATAATAGTTTACAGCACGATTAATTGCTAGCTCTGGATTAAATACTTCATTTATTCGCTCATTACCTAAACCAGCTAACCACATTTTAAAAGGTTCGGCTTTTTGAGATGGTATGGACTCAATAAGTCTTAAAATATTTTGTGTATCTAACATATCGGTATTTCTCATTTTCCCATCTTTTGCTCTTAATTTGAAAGTGTCACAATTTGTGACGGTTTGATTTCCTTCTTGAATCATTCTTGATTTGAGAGTTCTCCAATAATGTGCTGGATCATTACTATCTGTTAATGCACTTACAACATCAATTACACTAAAAAAATATTCTTCTTTTTCAGAATTCCAAACACTTCTTATCTCTTTACCTTCAAACAAGTTTGTAATTATATCTAATTTATTATTATCCATATGTTGAAAACCTCTTTATATATTTTTTAAACTATTGATAATATATTATCATGAATTCGGAATTTTTACAATGAGAAGACTTTATAAAAAATACCCTCTTCTTGCATACAAGTAAGAAAAAAATGCAATTATGGAAAAAATAAACTACTACTTCATTTGTCTTTATTAAAACGCCCCTAAATGTGTTTGTTTTTTTTGTATAAAATTCAAAATAAAAGATACAATAAAACTATGAATAAAATTAAAGAAATAATTCCAAAAAATAAAAAAGAAATAGCCAAAATAGGAACAGTAGGAATATTAACTGGATTATTAAGTGGACTATTTGCATCAGGAGGAGGACTATTGCTAGTTCCAGCTTTTGTATATGTTTTTAAAACCACAGAAAAGGAAGCAAGAGCAATGTCAGTTTTTTGCATTTTGCCAATGGTATTAGCTAGCCTATTTTTTTATAATAAATCCCAATACATTGACTGGAAATTAGGAATACTATGTGGCATAGGAGGCATAATTGGAGGAATCTTAGGTGCTACAATAATGAAAAAAGTAAAAGATAAATATTTAATATTAATATTTATTGCCTTTTTAATATATGCTGCTATTTCGATAATAAGGATGTGAAAAAATGTTAGAAGTGTTATCAGGAATTGTTTCTGGAGTAGTAAGTGGAATGGGCATGGGAGGAGGAACAATACTAATTACAATATTAGTTTGTTTTATGAGTGTAGACCAAAAAGTTGCCCAAGCAAGTAATTTGATATTTTTTATACCAACTTCAATAGTTGCAACTATAGTAAATATAAAAAATAAAGAAATTAAATGGAAATTAGCTATTCCTATTTCAATATTAGGTGTAATAGGAGCATTTCTTGGCTCATATATTACAACTATAATAGACACAAATATACTTAGAAAGTTATTTGCTATATTTCTATTGTTAATAGCAATTTTTGAAATGTATTCTTGGTATAATAAATATATAAAAAAGACATAATAAGTATTAGGAGGTAAAAATTATGAAATTTGTTAAAGGAATGATAGCCGGAATGGTAATAGCTGTTGGAGCAACAATGATGTGCAATGAAATCCAATGTCATGGTTCAGGCAAAATGCTAAAACAAGGTAAAAGAATGATGAAAAAAATGGGCATAATGTAGTAACTTAAAGTAATAACATTTCATATTATATATTAGAAAGGCAGGTATATAATATGAAATATGATAAAAAAGTATGCCCTATCGTAGATGTAGACGGAATTATGGCTGCTGGAAAACAATATGACCTAGATATCACAATTTCCAAAGATAATAGAACAGTTATTTATGGAATTGTAAAAGATGATTGTGGAGACCCAATTGTTGATGCAGTTGTAAAACTAGTTGAAGTTGATTGCGACTGTGGCGATGAAAGAAAACCAGTTTCTCATACTTTTACAGATAAAAATGGCGAATTTGTTTTTGGACCACTTTGCCCAGATAGATTTTATTCAATAGAAATATGGGCAAATAAAGTAAAACATTCAAAAATATGTGCTAAGGTAGAAAAGGAATTCAAATGTTTAAAAGGTGAAAAGTTGGACTGCGATTGTGAAATAGAATGCAAACCAGAAAGACCAGAAAAGCCTGAAAAACCAGAGTGGCCAGAGCATGATGAATGTGATTTTTGCAAATAGAATAAATAACAAAATGTAAGTCAGTTTGCTTTAAAAATTAAAGTAAGCTGGCTTACTTTGTTTATAGTATAATCTTTTTATCGTATATAATAAAAACGTGGCGAAGAGTTACTTCGCCACGCGTGAGCTTAGAATCGTTCCTGCGACATGTGTAAGCACACGGTCGCGAGCCACTGGTTATTGTAAAGAACCGGTAAATTACCACCAAGCGATTTGCTGAGAAAATGCTTGTGCAGAACCTTAAGCAACTCTCGGACTAATTCGGAATCCTTAATACCGAAATCATCTTCCATCCTCTTGAAAAAGTAATGAATATTACCAAAGTAATATCCAAACTCGAATATTACATTCTCGAGGTAGTCATCGAAGAGAATTTCGTAAGAATCAAGCTTACCAAAATCTTCTTGATTGATTAAAGCAAAGAATCCCTTCTCTGAGTCAAGAATTGCAATGTGCATAGGGCTAACATGTTGTCTTCCCATCAATGGCATAAACCATAGACCTTTTTTCTGAGAGATGGAGTAATACTCCTTATCCCACCGGTCAATGGCAATTCCTTGAATAGGAACCCCAACTAAATCAGAGAGAACCTCCGCAGCCCGCAAGCACCACGTGCACTGTTCTTTTTTCACACTAAAACCTCCTTAGATGTCATTGGTTTTACGAACGAACATAGTTCAATGAAAGAACTAATACTAATTATACCACAAATTAGGCTAAAAAGCAAACCAAATGAGCATATAAAAACTTGAATAAATAAAAAAAATACTGTATAATAAATAGAGCAAAATAGAAATAGAGGAGAGATTATGGACAATAGACCAATAGGAATGTTTGACTCAGGAGTAGGAGGACTTACTGTATACGAAGAAATTAAGAAAAAATTGCCAAATGAAAAAATAATTTATTTAGGAGATACAAAAGAATTCCCATATGGTTCAAAATCAAAACAAAGCATAATTGAACTAACAAAAAACAATATTGAATTTTTGCTAAAATATAATGTAAAATTAATTATAATAGCATGTGGAACTGCTACAAGTCAAGCATTAGAAGAAGTAAGAAAAATATACAGAGTTCCAATTATAGGAATAATAGAGCCAACAGTAAAGTATATAAAACAAGAAGAAAATTACAATAATATAGGAATAATAGCAACAAGAGGAACAATTAGAAGCAATACATGGGAAAAGAGCATCAAAGAAAAAATAGAAAATATAAATGTATATAATAAAGAATGTCCACTTTTAGCACCAATGGCAGAAGAGGGATGGACAGATAACGAAATAGCAAAATTGACTATAAAAGAATATTTAAATGACTTTCCAAAATTAGATGCTTTAATATTAGGATGTACACATTATCCATTATTTGAAAAAATAATAAAAGAGCAAATGCCTGAAACTGATATTATAAACACTGGAAAAATTATAGCTAAATATTTAGAAGAAAACATTGAAAAATCTGAAAATAATATGAACATAGAAGAAGAAATATATTTAACAGATACAGAATGTAACTTTATACAAATGGCAAATAAAATTTTAGGTCATAATGTAGAAATTAAAGAAGTAGAGGTAAAATAATATGGCAAAATCCAAAATTGATGTAAAGAAAATAAAAGAAAGAGATATTAGCGAAAATGAAATTAAAGAAAATGAGAAAGACACAAAAAGGAAAGACTGGATTTTGTTTAAAATACCAATTATAATTGGAGTCGCACTATCTATAATATATGTAATTACAAATTATCATTTGATGTTAATACCAATAGCAATATTATTTATGTTAATATTATATGGGTTTGATTGCCACCAAAGAATTTGTAAGTATTGCAAAAAATGGAATGCAACAGTAAATTTAAAATCAGAAAATATATTAAGAACAACTACTGTTACAAAGGAAAATTTACTAAGAAAAAATAAAACAAAGGAAAAGAAAAACTTAGTAAACAAAGTGCAAATAAAGTGTTTAAACTGTGGAAAAGTATATGAAAGAGAAATAATAAAATAATTGGAATAACCTTCACAATAAATGCATATACATTTATTAGTGGAGGTACTTTTATGTTAGTGGTATTCAATAAAGAAAAAATATACTCTTATTTAATATCATTAGGAACAGTAATGATATTATTTATAATGGCAATAGCTATAACAAATAGAAATGAAAAAATAATAGAAACTTCTACAAATTCAATAATTGCAAATAATATTGAAAAAAATGAATATAATATAGATAGCAAATTACTAAACTATAGCGAAAATCCTAATGAAAACAACACAAATATTACAAAAATGTTACAAAAATAAAAGAAAATCAACTTTTTATGTAGACAAATGGAAAAAAGTGTTGTATAATAGGATATAGCGCATAAGTATTCTAAAATTTTAATTAGATGAATAAGATACACAAGAATAATTAAGGAGGAAAGTAAATTGGAAACAAATTTTGCTGATAATAACCATTTAGTATTGGTAGGAAAGATTACAGATGAAAAGGAATTTAGTCATGAAATTTATGGGGAAAAATTTTATACTTTTAATTTAAGTGTACCACGTTTAAGTGGAAATGCTGATAATATTCCTATAACAATTTCAGAAAGATTATTCAAAGATGACGAATTGACAGTTGGAAAGAAGATAAGAATAATAGGTCAATTTAGATCATATAACAGTTATGAAAATGAAAAGAACAGATTGATTTTAACTGTGTTTGCAAAAGACATAGAATTTTTACCAAATCAAGAAGAAGAAATAGTAGCTAGTAAAGAGCTAGTATCAAATGAAGTTGTTTTAGTAGGTTACATTTGTAAAACACCTATTTATAGACAAACACCATTTGGAAGAGAAATTGCAGATATACTTTTAGCTGTTAACAGAGCATATAACAAATCTGATTATATTCCATGTATCACATGGGGAAGAAATGCTAGATTTTGTTCTAAAATGGAAGTTGGAACAGAAGTAAAAGTAACAGGAAGAGTTCAATCAAGAAGCTATGAAAAGAAATATGAAGATGGAACAGTTGAACAAAAAGTAGCTTATGAAGTATCAATTTCTAATTTAGAAGTAATTGAAAAACAAGATAATGAGAACGAAGAAGTAGCAGAAAATAACGAAGCTATTGCAGAATAATCATATATTATTAATTTTAAAAGATTGCATATTCAAAATTTCGTAGTTCCGCGCAGTTTGGAGAAGCTTTGCTTCGACAGTAAGGAACAAGAAATTTTAGAATATGCAATCTTTATTTTTTTATATTTTTACAGTATATAGATTGACTTTTACGCAAAATCTCAATATAATATAGTAGAATTGTTAAAATGTTACAAGGAGGAAAGTTATGGGTGAAGTTATAGTCATAACATCAGGAAAAGGTGGTGTTGGCAAAACTACAACAACTGCAAACGTAGGTGCAGCATTAGCATTAAGAGGCAAAAAAGTTGTACTTGTAGATACAGATATAGGCTTAAGAAACCTTGATGTCGTAATGGGACTAGAAAATAGAATCGTATACGACATAGTTGATGTTGTAGAAGGAAAATGTAAATTAAGACAAGCCTTAATAAAAGATAAAAGATTCACAGATTTATTTTTATTACCAGCAGCCCAAACTAGAGACAAAAGCGCAGTAAATGAAGAACAAATGAGAGATTTAACAATGAAGTTAAAAGAAGAATTTGATTTTATTTTAATAGACTGTCCTGCAGGAATTGAACAAGGTTTCAAAAATGCTATTGCAGGAGCAGATAGAGCTATTGTTGTAACAAATGCTGAAATTTCTTCAATACGTGATGCTGATAGAATAATAGGGTTATTAGAAGCGTCTGAAATTAGAAACCCAGAATTAGTTATAAACCGTCTAAGACCAGAAATGGTAAAAAGAGGCGAAATGATGGATGTTGAAGATATTTTAGACTTATTATCAATAGATTTAATAGGTGTAGTACCAGAAGACGAATACATAATTACACAAACAAATAAAGGTGAGCCAGCCGTATCAAACAAAAAAGCACCATCAGGTAGAGCTTATGTAGAAATCGCAAGAAGAATACTAGGTGAAAATGTTGAAGTCACAATACCAGGAAGAAAAAAAGAGGGCTTCTTTGATAAATTTAAAAAAGCTTTAAAAAAATAATTAGCAATGGAGGAAATAGGAATGTTTGAAAACTTTATAGGGTTTTTTAAGAAAATAGGTAAAAAAGATGGACAAATAGAAAATAAAACTAATAAAGACGAAGCAAAAGAAAGGTTACATTTAGTACTAATGCAAGATAGAGCAAATGTATCAGCAGACTTTTTAGATATGATGAGACAAGAAATAATAGATGTAATAAAAAAATATATAGACGTAGATGAAGGAGATATAGACGTTAGATTAACTAACAAGCAAAATAGTGACGGTACAACAGGTGCCCCAGCATTATATGCAAATATTCCTATTAAAAGTATAAAAAATGAAAACAAAAAAGAAGTAAGCGAAAATAAAGAACAAGTAGAGCAAACTTCTGAGACAAAAGAAGAAAATAATAAAAATGAGAATAAAGAAGAAAAAGAAGAAAATAATAACATAGATGAAGAAATAATAATTGATGAAAAAGAAGATATAGGCGAAAGTAAAAATGAAGAAAATGAAGAAAATTCTCCAGAAAATGAAGATTCTAAACAAGAGGGCAAACACACAAAAGCTAAAAAGATAAATAAGAAGAAATAGAGGAAAAGATGAAAAAAAGATTATCTAAGAATATAGAATGGTCAATTTTAGTGTGTACAATCCTATTAATTATAATAGGATTGATTGCACTCTTTTCAGCAACTCAGAATGCGGAATATGATGAGTTTAAAAAACAAATATTATGGATAGGAGTAAGTATACCATTTGTAGTTGTTGTTACATTAATAGATTATGAAACAATTGCAAAAATATCTCCAGTATTTTATGTAGCAATGATTATATTGCTAGTGGGAGTATTGTTTACAGAGCCAATAAATGGAGCGACTAGCTGGTACAATTTAGGAGGAGCTTCTTTTCAACCTGCTGAATTCACAAAAATATTTGTAATAATTCTATTAGCACTAGTAATGTCAAAAATGGTGGCTAAGGGAAAAAAAGAAATAAGTAGACCAACTAGATTACTTATGCTAATTGGCATATTGGCAGTTCCTGTACTATTAATTATAAAACAACCAGACTATGGAACAGCACTAGCATTTTTAGTAGCATTTTTAGCAATGTTATTTGTAGCAGGAATAGATAAAAAATACATTATAGCAGGTATTTTAATAGTTGCAATTACATTGCCCGTACTTTACTTTTTTGTATTACCAGACCATGCAAAACAAAGAATAGATGTATTTTTGAATCAAGACTTAGATCCTAGAGGAGCAGGATATAACTTGACACAATCTAAACTAGCAATAGGAGCAGGGCAATTATTTGGAATGGGATTATTAAAAGGAAACCAAACCCAACTTGGATATTTAAGTCCAAAAACTACAGACTTCATATATTCAGTAATTGGTGAGGAAATGGGATTTTTAGTAGCTGCTGCAATAATAGTGCTATATGTTGTTCTGATAACAAAAGCAATATATGTTGCAAAAACAGCGAAAGACAATCTCGGTTCATATATAGCTACTGGTATAGCAGGGATATTCTTATTTCATATGACTGAAAATATAGGAATGACAATTGGATTATTACCAATAACAGGTGTACCATTACCTTTCGTTAGTTATGGAGGAAGTTCTTTACTTTGCAATTTAATAATGATAGCATTATTATTAAATATTAGTGGAAGAAGACAAAAAGCAATATTTATGGAAGAATAGGAAGAATAAATGCTAAGAATAGGAAATGTAGAATTAAAAAATAATGTAATACTAGCACCAATGGCAGGGTTAACAGACCTGCCATTTAGACGCATTTGCGAAATATATAAACCAGGTCTAGTAGTAACAGAAATGGTTAGTAGTAAAGCTTTGCAATATAATGATGATAAAACCAAAAAGCTATTAAACATGGAAGGTGAAACAAGACCTATCTCTGCTCAAATCTTTGGAAGTGATGTTGAAGCAATGAAATATGCAGCTAGCTATGTTAGTAAAATAGCAGATATAGTAGATATAAATATGGGATGTCCAGCACCTAAAGTAGTAAAGAATGGAGACGGCAGTAGATTATTGTTAGACTTGAAAAAAGTAAGAGAAATAACAAAAGCAGTAGTAGAAGCTTCAGAAGTCCCTGTTACAGTAAAAATTAGAAAAGGTTGGGATAATGAGCATATAGTTGCTCTTGAAGCAGCTCAAATTATAGAAGAGGCAGGAGCAAAAGCTATAACAGTGCATGGAAGAACAAGAAGTGAATTTTATACAGGAGTAGCAGATTGGGATATAATTAAAAAAGTCAAAGAAAAAGTCAAAATACCTGTTATAGGAAATGGAGATATAAAAACTCCAGAAGATGCTAAAAAAATAATCGAGTATACAAAATGTGATGGAATAATGGTAGGAAGAGCCACTTTAGGAAATCCATGGCTATTAGAACAAATAAAAGATTATTTAACAAATGGAACTATTAGAGAAATAACTAATGAAGAAAAGATAGAAATAATATTTAAGCATATAGACTTAGAAGTTAAAGAAAAAGGAGAAAATATTGGAATAAAAGAAATGAGAAAGCATATTTGCTATTATTTAAAAGGACTTCCAATGGCATCAGAAGTAAGAAATAAAGTTAATCAGCTGGAAACAGAGAAGGAAGTAAAAAATACTTTAATTGAATATTTTAATACTATAAAACATATAAATTAAAATAGCATAGTGATATGCTATTTTTAATATTTATTGCACATTAATAAAATTGTATATTTTAATTTTATGGTTCCTTGCGGTCGCTACGCTCCAAACGCACTTCGCTTAAAATCCTTTTAAGCTCGTTTGAACGCTTACGCGGAACCTTAAAAATTAAAATATACAATCATATAATGCGATAATATTAAAATATATAAAATGAAAAGGAGACATTATGAATAAATGGATTAAAATATTGATAATTGTTGTAGCAATATGTTCTATTCTTTTAATTCTAAAAAATTTTATAAAAACAAATTATAAAAAAGAAGAAAGTGGAAATAATAAAAATATAGAAGAGATTGAAGAATATATTTTAAATATCAATTCATATAAAGCCAAAATAAAAGTAACAGTAAAAAGCAATAAAAATGTAAACTTTTATGAATTTGAACAAGAAGTTAAATTTCCACAAACAGCAACTCAAATAGCGACATCTCCAGAATCTTTAGAAGGAATAAAAATTGCATATAAAGATGGGATATTAGAAATTACAAATACACAATTTAATTTAAGCAAAATATATAAAGATTATCCTTATGTATCAGATAATATAATGTTTCTAACATCATTTTTAGAAGGATATAAGACAGCAGAAGATAAAGAAATAATAGAAGAAAATGATAAAATAGTAATGAGCTATAAAAAAGAAAAAAATAAATATACAAATAAACAAAAACTATACATAAATAAATCAACATTAAAACCAGAAAATTTACAAATATATGATATTAACAATGATTGCAGAGTTGACATAGTATATAATGAGATAGAATTTAATATTTAGAAATATATGAAGAATCTCAATATAATATTGGGAGAGTTAATATGAATATAAAAAGAGGAGATATGTTTTATGCTGATTTAAGTCCAGTTGTAGGTTCTGAACAAGGAGGAATAAGACCAGTTATAATAATACAAAATGACTTAGGAAATAAACATAGTCCAACCGTAATTGCTGCTGCAATTACATCACAATTAGGAAAAACAAAACTGCCAACACATATTGAAATAGGTTCACAAGATGTGGGATTAAAAACAAATTCAGTAGTATTAGCAGAGCAAGTAAGAACTATAGATAAAAGTAGATTAAAAGAAAAAATTGGTCATATAAAAGATGAAGAGCTAATGAAAAAAATAAATAGTGCTTTAGAATTAAGTATAGGATTAGAATAAAAATAATCGTATGTCGAAAAAAGTCGAATTTTGGCATACGATTTTACTTTACAATTTCCATAATATGGAGTATAATGAAAATGGTTAAATTAATTCAATTTAATTTTGTCTTTTTAATTTAAGTCTTAAATTATAAAAATCCAAAACAAAAAGTAAATGTAAAATTAATCATTTATAGAAAAGGAGTAATATGAAGAAAAAAATAAAATTATGTATTATTGCTGTTATAAGCATTTTATTTGTTATGCTTGCTAGTAAAACATATGCTAGTACAAGCTGTGAAGATATACCAGAAGAAAATATAAAATATGTAAATGCAACATTAACTAAAATAAAAAGAGAAGAATATAATGCAGAGCAAAGAGGTATGCATTGGACAGATTATTATAGTCTTCCGATGTCGCAAAGATATGAAATAGACCAAAAGTCAATGCTAATGGCTTCAACAGAAGGAATGAATATAGGAGGTTTGCAAAATGGATATATAGGACTTAATAAATATTGGAATTCTACTGGAGTTTTACAAGGTCTAGTAAAAGATAGATTAATTAATGATAATTTATTTGTAATCGATGATTATACCAACAAAGACACATTTTTCCCTAAAACAAATACAAACCCAACAATTTATTCAGAAGTTTTAACTAATTGGAAATTCCCATTTATAAAAGAATCTAATGGATATTATAGTTTTAATAGTGATATGTACCATGTGTATAAAGACTATAATACAAAAACAATAAAAATGCATAAAGGAGAAAGAAGTGGATTCTATCCATTTAATAATTGTGAAGATGATACATCAATATCAATGAAAAGAAACTTAGGCTTTACAGTCAGAATGGACATACCATTTATCATGACTGAAGATGGAAAAGTAAAAAATACAGAAACAAAAGAATATGAAGATATGGTATTTAACTTTTCTGGAGATGATGATGTATGGGTATTTGTTGACGACAAATTAGTTCTCGATTTAGGTGGAGCACATGCCAGATTAAAAGGAAATATAAACTTCGCTAAAAATCAAGTGTACTATGAAAGTGTATACAATAGAAGTACTGGACAAGACGAAAAGAATGTGTATAAAACAGCTTTTGATGATGGAATATTATCACCAGGCAAACATACTTTAAAAGTATTTTATATGGAAAGAGCAGCAGGAGAATCAAATTTGTTTGTATCATTTAACTTACAAAGCGGAGGTGTACAAGCCAACTATATAGATAAATATACAGGAAAGAAATTAGATACTGTAAATCAAAGTGGACCGGTAGGAGAAAAAGTAACTACGTCAGCAAAAGAAATAGAAAATTATATACTAGTAGAAAAACCAAATAAAGAGGAGTTTATACTAACAGAAGAGCTTCAGGAAGTAAATTATTATTATGCTAAAAAAGCACAAGTAAATGTTAAATACGTAGATGAAATAACGAAAGAAGAAATAGCACCCAGGGAAACAATAAGTGGAAAATATGGGGATAACTATAGTACAATTCAAAAGAAAATAGAAGACTATGATTTTTCAAAAGTAGAAGGTAATAAAAAAGGCACAATTGACAAAGAAAACATAAATGTTACTTATTACTATAAACATAAATCAAAAGTAATAGTAAATTATATTGATGAAGATACAAAGGAAATAATAGATACATATAATAAAATTGTACATGAAGGGGATAGTTTTACTTCAGAAAAAAGACAGTATGAAGATTATGAATTAACAAAATCACCAGAAAAAGAAACAGTAAAAATAGCTAGAGAAGATATAACATTAAATTACTATTATCATAAATTAAAGTTCAATTTACAAATAGAAATGAATCTTGAAAAAGCTCTAGTAAACGGAAATTACTATGGATTAAATGGAAAAATAGGAAAAATAGAAACTGAAATCAGAGATGCCAATAAAAATTCAAGCCTTCAAATATTTTATAAAATAAAAGTAACTAATAACCAAGAAAGAGTAGGAAGCGGATATATTACATTTACCGTACCAGAAGGATATCATATATTAAATACAGATTGGCAAGTAAATGGAAATAAAGCTAAATATAAAGTGGTAGATTTAGACATAGGAGAAAGTAGAGAATATGAAATAATATTAGAAAAGAATGAAGGAGTAGATATTGCGGGAGATATAAAAGCGCAAGTACGTATTGATTCAGAAAAACTACAAGAAACAACATTAGATGATAATGAAGACAGAAACCAATTAGTTGTTATGCCGCGAACAGGAATAATGTACTTTAGTATTATGCCAATAATTTCAGTATTAACTATTTTAGCAATAATTATATATAGGAAAATTAAGAAATAGGACTTGGGACTATTAATGAGAATATAGAAAAAACTATAACAAAAAATAATGTTTTCAATTTCAGGGGAGCGCGAGCGAGCCGTGCGGTGCGTCCTCGCGCCGTGAAAAAGAAAACATTATTGTTTTGTTAAAACTTATTAAAACTTATTTTGTCCTTAAATTTTCAACTTCTTAATAATTTTTATTTCATCATAAAGTTTATCAATTCTATCTTGTCTAATGACTAAAGCATTTTCATATTCAGCCAAAACTTGAGTATAATTATCAAAGTTCTCACCAGGTTGCAAAAGTAACTGCATTCCTGCTTTGTAATAATCTCTAGTAGAGGCTTTTTTTGAAGACTCCATTTTTTTAGAATATTTTTGAATAGTCTTCAATCTCTTAATTTGGTCTTTTATATAATTAACATAATTCATAACACAACTGATTTCATATAATGTATCATCAATAACAACTTTAAATAAAGCTTTTAAAGGTTTTGGGTTTATTTTACCAAGCCTTTCATTTTGTTTTAATTGGTCTAAAGCAATAACATCATTGCTAGGTAAAGCATCTTGAATAAGTTCCTTCAATGTTTGAGAAATATTAACGTGAGTTGTGTACTGTCTTTTAGTTACAATAGCATCATATTCATCAGCAACTCTTATAATTTGTGCAGAATATGGAATATCCCATTTTTTTAGGCCTCTAGGGTAACCAGTACCATTTAACGCTTCATGATGATACCAAGGACCATCAGAATAAGGTCTTAAGGATAAATCATCCATACAGTATTGATAGCCAAGAGTAGTATGAGTTTTCATGATTTCAAATTCAGAGTCAGTAAGTCTACCAGGTTTGTTAAGAATATTTTTAGGAATAAACAACTTACCAATATCATGGACATAGCCTGCTAAAATACAATGAATAGTAAATTGATTATTGCAATGCATATATTCACAAATTCTACCTGTCAAATTAGCAACATTCTCACTATGCCTTTTTGTAAACAAATCCATACTATCCATTACAATTAAGTGGTCTTTTAATGAATGGTCTAAATCATGTATTTTCAAATTAGTAGGACCATAAAAATCATATTTTTCCTCAATCATTATTTTTTCTCCTTTGCACAATATTACTATAACATTTTATTAAACAAAATACAACAAAAAAATAATAAAACAATATTAAATTTTAATGACAAATAGAGAGATTTATGGTAATATGATAACAGCATTAAGGAGTGAAAGAAAATGAACAATATATTAATTCATTGTGCAATGGAAAAAGAAGGGGAAAAAATAGCAAGAAAACTTAATTTAGAAAAGATTGATACAGAAGAATTGCTAACTGTATATAGAGGAATAATTAAAGAAACACAAATGAATTTGATTATAACAGGAATAGGAAAACAAAAAACAGCAATAGGATTAACAAAATATTTGTGTAAGAATAGAATTCCAGACTTGATTATAAACATTGGGTATGCAGGTTCTACAAATACAGAAATAGGAAAATGGATTAGTATTGATAAATCATACAATTTAGAATGGTATATACCTGGTGAAGAAAAATATAGCATGTTAGATTTCGGAAATCAAGAACTAGAAACGATAGAGGAATTAGAAAAATTACCATGTTATTCTTCAGAAACATTTGTAACAAAAACAGATATAAAAGAAAATGTCATATTTGATATGGAATTACATTCTGTAAGTATAATTGCAGATATGTATAAAATACCACTAATCTCAATGAAAAAGATTAGCGATAATTTAAATATGGATGATTATTATAAAAACATCGAAACAGAAAATATAATGGAACTAGAAAGTTCAGTTTTTTACATAGAAAAATATATAAAATAACAAAGGGGCAATCAAATGTACTTAAAAAGATTAGAAATGCAAGGATTCAAATCTTTTGCAGATAAAACAGTTTTTGAATTTAAAAAAGGAATTACAGCAGTAATAGGACCAAATGGATCTGGAAAAAGTAACATTTCAGATGCAATAAGATGGGTTTTGGGTGAGCAAAGTATGAAATCATTAAGAGGCTCAAAATCAGAAGATATCATATTTGCTGGAACAGAAAATAGAAAATCATTAGGGTTTGCAGAAGTAAATATGATAATAGATAATGAAGATGGTAGTTTGCCATTAGAATATTCAGAAGTTACAGTAACTAGAAAACTTTTCAGAACAGGAGAAACAGGCTATTATATAAATAAAGTACCATGTAGGCTTAAAGATATTTTAGAATTATTTATGGATACAGGAATAGGAAAAGATGGCTACTCGATAATAGGACAAGGACGAATTGATGAAATCTTAAGTAATAAATCAGAAGATAGAAGGCACATATTTGAAGAAGCGGCAGGAATAGTTAAATATAGAGTTAGAAGGGAAGAAACTGAAAAAAAGCTAGAGCAAACAAAACTTAACTTAGTTAGAATAAATGATATTTTGTCTGAAATAGAAGCAAATATAGAGCCATTAAAACTACAATCAGAAAAAGCCAGAAAATTCTTGGATTTAAGAGAAGAACTAAAAAATATAGAAGTAGGGCTATTTATATACAAAATAGACACATACAAAGAAAAATTAAAAGAACTTGAAAAGGATAAGGAAATATTTGCTAATCAAAGTGAAGAAGAAAATAAAAAACTAGATGAAATGCAAAAATTGAGAGAAGAATTAAAAGAAAAAATAGAAACAATTTCAGCTGAAATTGAAAGATTGCAAGTTTTAGGTTTTGAAAGCAAAAATAGAATAGAAAAAATAAATTCAGATATAAGTGTAAGTAAAGAGAAAATATCAAATAACAATGAAAATAAAAATAGATTAGAAAATGAGATTTCACAAAGTAAACAAAATATCATAACATTAGAAGAAGAAAAACAAAGTAAAATAGATAAAAAAGAAAATTTAGATATAAACAAAGAAAAATTTTCTAAAGAGTTAGAAGAAAAAGAAGAAGAATTAAAGAAAATAACTCAAAAACTAAGTGGAAAAGAATTAGAAATAGAAGAAAAAAAGAAACAATTAGAAGACTTTAGAGAAGAAAGATACAATCTTCAAAATGAAATTACACAGTATGATGTAAATTATGAAAATTTAGTTAATAGGAAAAAACAAGCAGATAAAGAATTAGTGCAAGCCATTTCAGAGCTAGATGAAAAAAGAACTATCAAGAATGACTTTAATAATAAATTTTTAGAGATTGAAAAAGTAAAAAATGAAAATGAAGAAATAATTAGAAAACAAAAAGAGAAGAAAGAAAAATTTGAAAATAAGATTAAAGAATTTGAAAATAAAATAAATGAGATAACAGATGAAATTAGAATGAAGACTACTAGAAAGAATTTCTTGATAGAAACAGAAAGAGAAAAAGAAGGATATTCGAAAACAGTAAAAGAATTGCTAAATGCATGTGAAAGAGATTCAGAATTAAAAAAAGGAATACACGGAATATTAGCAAATATTGTATCTGCAGACAGTAAATACCAAACTGCAATAGAAATGTGCTTAGGTTCTAGTCTTCAAAACATAGTAACTCAAAGTGAAGATGATGCGAAAAAAATGATAGAATATCTAAGAAGAAACAACTTAGGAAGGGCATCATTCTTACCAATATCATCTGTGCATGGTAAAAAAGTTGAAAAAATAAAAGAAACTAATGGTGTAATTGGTGTTGCATCAGATTTAGTGAAGTGCAAAAAAGAATATGAAGGTATAGTTCTTAATCTACTAGGTAGAACAATAGTAGTAGACAACATGGAAAGTGCTATTAAAGTAGCAAAACTAAATAATTATTCTTTTAGAGTAGTTACATTAGAAGGAGATATAATAAATCCATCAGGAGCAATTTCAGGAGGTTCTATAAATAAAAAAACAGTTAACCTATTAGGAAGAGCAAATGAAATAAAGGAATTAGAAGTACAAATAAAAGAACTAGAAGAAAAAATAAGTAAAATATCAGAAGAAAAAGATGAACTACTAAAACAAAGTCAATCAGTAGAATTAGAAGAAAAGAATCAAGAGCTTAAGCAAATAGAAATTACATATGCTACAGAAAAGGAAAAACTAAACCAAATAAATGAACAAATAGAAACTATTATATCTAAAAAAGAAAAACTATCTGAAGAAATAGCTAACATCGAGACTAGAAAAGAAGAGTGCAAGACTAAAAAAGAAGAAATAAAATTGCAAGTAGAGAATTTAACAGAAGAAATAGGCAAATTAATAGAAGGGATAGAAGAATTTGCTAAGTCAAATAAAGATGAACAAAAATATATAGATGATTTAAATATAGAAATTACAAACTTAAAAATATCTGTTTCTTCATTTGATGAGAGTTCTACTTCAATAGATGAGTTAGTTGAAAGAATAGATAAGAGTATAAAAACAGAAAATGACCTGATAATATCTAAACAAGAGCAAATACAAAAAATGGAATCTCAGAATATTGAATTAAATAATAACATTACTTTATTTGAAGAAAACATTCAAAAAATCAAAGAAGCGGTAGCAAATAGTTCTTCAAAATCAGAAGAATTAAAACAAACAAGAATAAAAGAAAATGAAAAATTGAATTCTATAGAAAAAGATGTAGAAAAGCAATTTGAAATAATTCAAGATGTAAAAGAACAACTTGTAAAAATAAGTATAAAAACAACTAATATACAGCAGGATATAGAAGATACAATTAATGAACTTTGGAATGAATATGAAATAACACCAAATAATGCTAAGATTTATTCGAAACCTGAAAATATGCAAGTAGCACAAAAACAAGTAAATGAATTGCATGGTAAAATAAAAGATTTAGGAAGTGTAAATGTAGATAGTATAGAAGAATATAAGAAAACAAAAGAAAGATATGAAACAATGTGCGAACAAAGACTTGACTTAGAAACAACAATGGCTAAACTAAGAAATATGATTAGTGATATGACAAATACAATGAAAACACAGTTCGAAACAAAGTTCAAACAAATTAATAAAAACTTTAACGAAGTATTTTATGAATTATTTGGAGGTGGAAAAGCAGAACTTGTATTAGAAGATGAAGCAAATATATTAGAATGTGGAATAGATATAAAAGCTCAACCTCCAGGAAAGAAACTACAAAACATGATGCTTTTATCAGGTGGAGAAAAAGCTTTAACTGCAATTGCTATACTATTTGCAATACTAAAAATAAACCCAGCTCCATTTAGTATTCTTGACGAAATTGAAGCAGCACTTGATGATGTAAATGTATATAGATTTGCAGAATTCCTAAAGAAATTTAGTAGTACAACTCAATTCTTAGTTATTACACATAGAAAAGGTACAATGGAAGCAGCAGATACAGTTTATGGAGTAACAATGGAGGAAAGCGGAATTAGTAAATTACTATCTATTAAACTTAAGGATGCAGTATAAGTTATTGGTTGCAGTATTAATTAATTGTTACATAATAATTTTTTGCAATTGTATATTCTGAAATTTCTTGTTCTTTGCGGTCGCTGCTCAAATTCTACGAATTTGCCAGCTCCAAACGCACTTCGCTGGAAATCTTTCCAGCTCGTTTGAACGCTCACGCAGAACTGCGAAATTTAGAATATACAATTGCAAGCATTATAATAGTAACATAAAAAAATAACTTAACATACTATATAACAAGTTAGAAAGGAGATATAGTATGTTAAGTTACATAATTAAAGGAGGTAACAAACTAAATGGTAGAGTAAAAGCAGCAGGATCAAAGAATGCAGCACTGCCTATTATCGCTACAGCAATACTAAATAAGGAGCCAGTAACTCTATATAATATCCCAGATATTGAAGATACTAAGATAACACTTGAGATATTAAAAATATTGGGTTGCAAAATAGTTAGAAATAGTGATAAAATAACTATATGTAGTGCAAATATGAATAAAACCTCAATACCAAAAGATTTAATGCACAAACTTCGTTCAACAGTTGTTCTAGCAGGAGCAATTATTGGTAGGTTTAAAGAAGCCACATTCGCTTATCCAGGAGGATGCAACATTGGTGCAAGACCTATTGACCTACACTTAGATTCTTTTAAAAAACTGGGCATAGCAATAGAAGAAAAAGAAGACTATATTCATTGCAAATGCAAGGAAATTGTGGGAAGAAGAATAAAATTGAAATTTCCAAGTGTAGGAGCAACAGAAAATATTATCTTAGCATCAATATATGCAAAAGGTGCGACTCATATAACTAATGCTGCTAAAGAACCTGAAATTAAAGACTTGGCAAAATGTTTAAATAGTATGGGAGCCAAAGTATATGGAGCAGGAACATCAGAAATAACAATTTTTGGAGTCAAGAAACTACATAAAACAGAATATAAAATAATGTCAGATAGAATTGAAACTGGTACTATTTTAGCAGCAGTAGCTGGAGTAGGTGGTAGTGTAACAGTTGAAAATACAAATCCAGAGAACTTATTAACAGTTTTGTATTCGTTCAAAGAAATGGGATGCAAAATATCAATAAGAAAAGATAAAATAAGTCTAAAAGCTCCAGAAAAACTAAAACATATAGATATATCAACAGAACCTTATCCTGGGTTTCCAACAGACATGCAACCGATTATGGGGTCAATTCTTATAAAAGCAGAAGGAAAATCTACAATTACAGAGAATATATTTGAAAATAGATTTAAATATGCAGAAGAACTTGTTAGAATGGGAGCTAATATAATACAAAATGATAAAAAACTAGAAATAATTGGAGTAGATAAATTAGAAGGTAAAGTTGTAATGAGCAAAGACTTAAGAGGAGGAGCAGCTTTAGTAATAGCAGGTCTTATGTCAGAAGGAATTACAAAAGTAGAAAACATTGAATATATACTTAGAGGATATGAAAATTTAGACACTAAACTAAAAAGTTTAGGAGCGAATATAGAGATAAAAAAAGAAAAGGTGGTATAAATGCCAAAAGTAAAAAAGAAAAAGAATTCTAATCATATAAAAACAAAGCAGAATAATAAAGAGGGAATTTTTAATTTTAATGAACAGGTAGAATCTAAAAATACCAAGAAAACTAAAACTGCAACAAGAAAAAAGAAGAAAAAAGAATTGCAAGCCAATGATGACTTTTATATAGGAACAAAAGAAGTACCACCTGTTAATAAAAAGAAAATTGAAAAAATTAAAAAAGAAAAAATAAAAGAGAAAAGAACAAAAGAAAAACAACTTGCTAAATATCAAAGAAAACAAGAAAAATTAAGACGAAAGAGACTTCAGAGAAATAGAGCATCTAAATTAACTGAAAAGCAAATCAAAAGAAATAAAAGAATAAAATTAACAATAAAAATACTACTGTTATTGGCAGTATTAGCAGGATTAATAATATATTTATTGTTATCACCAATTTTTAATATAAAAAATATAACAGTAAAAGGAAACGAACAAATATCAAGTGAGCAGATAATAAGTTTATCAGAGATTCAAAAAGAAGAAAACTTATTTAAAGCTTCAAACAAAGAAACGATAGCAAAAATAAAAGAAAATCCATTTGTAAAAACAGTAAAAATACATAGAATATGGCCTGATACAATAGAAATTACTATAACAGAAAGAGTAACAACATTTATGTTAGAACATGGAAGTTCGTATGCATATATGGACAATCAAGGGTACATTTTAGAAATTTCAGCAACGCCAAAAGATGGACTACCTAAGATATCAGGTTATGTAACAAAAGAAGAAGATATTATTCCAGGAAATAGAATACAAGAAGAAGATTTAAACAAATTAAATGTTGTTTTGAAAATAATGGCAGAAGCAAGAAAAAATGAAATTGACAATTTAATAACTACAATAAATATTGAAGATGAAAATAACTACTATTTATATTTGGACTCTGAACAAAAAACAGTATATTTAGGTGATTCTACAATGCTTGATACAAAAATGACATATGTAAAAGTAATCATAGAAAAAGAGAAAGAGCATGCAGGAGAAATCTTCGTAAATATGAATTTAAATGAAAAAAATCCATTTTTTAGAGAAAAAGTATAAAAGAAGGAGGATAAATTGAAAAATAAAAATGCCTATATTGCAATTGCAGTAGTATGTGTAGTATTAACAGCTGCAATAACTGTACAAATAAGAACAATGAAGGAAGAAAGTTCAGCTGTTTCAGTTGCAACAGCAAATAGTGAATTAAAAGATTCATTGCTTGAATGGAAAGAAAGAGCTGAAAATGCAGAAAGAGATTTAGAAAAATCCACGAAAGAGCTAGAAACTATAAGAAAAGAATCAACTACTGATGATAATAGTGCATCAGAAAAACAGGAAGAATTAAAAAAATATAATCAGCTAATAGGACTAACAGATGTAACAGGGGAAGGAATAGTACTTACTGTTTCAGATAGTAGTGCAGACTCTACATTATTAGATATGAGTAGTTTAATAGTTCATGATTCAGACTTAAGAAATCTGATAAATGAATTAGCAAATGCGGGAGCAGAAGCCATTTCAATAAATGATGAAAGAATAGTAAATTCTTCGTGTGTCACATGTGCAGGTAATGTAATTCAAATAAATGGAAAAAGAGTGGGTTCACCGTTTGAAATAAAGGCCATAGGAAACCCAGAAAGTTTATATGGAGCAATTACAAGACCAGGAGGATATACCTCAATGTTAAAATCAAGGTCAATCCAAGCAGATGCAAAAAAAATGACAAATATCCAAATACCAAAATATTCAGGAGCATTAACACAGAACTCAATAGAAGAGACAAAATAAAGAGGTGAGAAATATTGAAAGAAAAGAATAAAAGAAATACGTTAATATTATCAATCACATGTGGAATTATAGCGGTAATTCTAGTTGCATCAATTTTTGTACAAGTTAGAACAATTAATGTATCACAAGAACTAGATATAGAAGGCTTGCGAGAAGATGAATTAAGAACAGAAATAGCAAGTTTTAAAGCTCAGTATGAAGAAACAATGGCACAATATAATGACAACCAAGCTAAAATTCAAGAATACAGAACAGCAATGAGCGAAAATGCTGAAACTACAGAAATATTGGATCAAGAATTACAACAAGCTAAAACATTATTAGGCTTAACAGATGTTAAAGGAAGCGGAGTAGTTGTTACATTAACAGATACTGAAGAAGCTCTTTATACATATACAGCAGATGATTTACTTTTATTAATAAACGAATTAAAATATGCTGGAGCAGAAGCAATATCAATTAATGACAATAGAGTAATAAACTTAACAGATATAGCAATGATTAGCGAAAACTTGATTGTAATGAATGGAGGAAGTACAAGAATTTCATCTCCATATGTAGTAAAGGCAATAGGAGATCAAACATATTTAATGAGTACACTCAATATGAAAAACAGTGGATATATAGACCAAATGGAAGCAAATGGAATGAAAATAGAAGTTGAGCAAAAAAATAATATAGAAATTAAGGCATATACAGGAGAATTAAGCAGTAACTACATGAAGGAGGTAGAATAAAATGATGATACTAGCAATTATAGTAGGATGTGTATTAGGAATTTTAATTGGATTTATATCTCCAACAATTCCTTATACTGTATCACAATATTTAGCAATTGGAATTGTAGCTGCACTAGATTCAGTATTTGGAGGAATTGCATCAAACATAAAAAAGAATTTTGACATAAAAGTTTTTATATCAGGTTTTTTTGTAAATGCAATATTAGCGATGATACTTACATATTTAGGTGAACAATTAAATGTAGATATATATTTAGCAGCAATAATAGTTTTTGTAGGAAGAATGTTTAATAATCTAGGAATAATACGTAGATATTATTTAGATGTAATATCAGAAAAAAAGCTATTTAAGAAAAAAGATTGAAAGTAAAAATAGAATTCGACATTATTACAATCAGGTTACAAAAATATTACAGAAATGTGTCGAATTCTATTGACTTTTTAAAAAAAATATAATAATATTCATACTAGAAAAAATTAGGACAGACTGGAGGTATTTGCTTTGGCTATAGGTGACATAATAGTAAGTATTGACATCGGAGCATCTAAAATAAGCTTAGTAGTAGGAGAAGTCAATAACTTTAATCAAATAGAAGTTATTTGTAACACCAGTAAAAAAAGCAATGGAATACAAAAAGGAAAAATAGTAGATGAACAGTCTTTGAGTGAATCTATATCTTATGTTATAAAAGAAGCTGAAAAAGAAATGAATATGAAAATCAATTCAGCTTACATAACAATACCAGGAAAATATGTTACCATTGTACAAAATAGCGTTACAAAAGAAGCTAAAGATAAATATTCAGGAATATCATCAAGAGATGTGTCTAGTAGCTTAATGCAAGCAAAAGATATCGATGTACCTGAAGGAAAACAAATAATAGACATAGTAACAAATGATTTTATATTAGAAGATGGAAAAGTAGTAGAAGACCCAATAGGAACTTTCAGTAGCAAGTTTACATTAAATGCTCAAATAATTTTAGCAGATAAAGATTATATGAGAGTCATAACTAATATATTCAAAAAAGTTGATGTGGATATAGACGGAATGGTCCCAATAACACTTGCAGAAAAAAATCTTATACTAGACCCAATAGAACAAAAAGATTATGTAATGCTCCTTGATATAGGAGCCGAAACTATGAATATAGGCGTATTTGATGGAGATAGATATGTATATACAAACTCTATTCCAGTAGGAGGAAACAACATAACAAATGACATTTCGCTAGTATTGGGAATAACTATTGATGAGGCTGAAAGACTGAAAAGACAATATGGACTAGCATTAAAATCATATATAGATAATGATACGGATGTTGTACTTAATAGTGTAAAAGAAGATGGTAACAAAATAGTAAAAAGTTCAGAAATAGTAGAAATAATAGAAGCTAGAGTTGAGCAAATGTTTGAACTTGTAAATCAAGATGTTTCAAATCAGGGAATAAAACAAAACATAAATACAGTAGTGATAACTGGTCAAGGAATTACAAATATAAGTAAAAGTGATATAGTTGGAAAAATAACATTAAACATACCAGTAAAAATGGCGAACAACAAAATAGCAAGTATAATAAAACCAAATTATGCAACAGCTTATGCATTGGTAAGGTATATTGCTGCAAGACCATTTGCAAAAAATGTTTCAAGCAGTTTAGATATAAATTCAGACGAAAATTTCTTTAAAAATATATTAGAGAAAATCAAAGAATTCTTTTATTCATAAAATTAAAAAGATATAAATATTTAGGAGGAAAGCTTTATGTTGATGGATAATAACTATGAAGAAAACTATGGAATGGATGATACAGCAACCATAAAAGTAATAGGAGTTGGTGGAGCTGGAAATAATGCAGTAAACAGAATGGTAGACTCAGGAATTGAAGGAGTAGAATTTGTTACAGTAAATACAGATAGACAAGCTCTACTTTTATCAAAGGCATCTACAAAAATACAAATAGGAGAAAAAATAACTAGAGGATTAGGAGCTGGAGCAAATCCAGACATAGGAGCACAAGCAGCTGAAGAAAGCAAAGCAGAAATATCGGAAGCAATAAAAGGTGCAGACATGGTATTTGTAACTGCTGGAATGGGCGGAGGAACAGGAACAGGTGCAGCACCAATTGTAGCAGGAATAGCAAAAGAAATGGGAATACTAACAATAGCAGTAGTAACAAAACCATTTACATTTGAAGGAAAGAAAAGATTAACACAAGCAGAAAGAGGAATAGAAAGCCTAAAAGGAAAAGTTGATACACTAGTTGTAATTCCAAACGATAAATTATTACAAATAATAGATAGAAAAACATCAATAGTAGAAGCTTTCAAAATGGCAGATGATGTATTAAGACAAGGTGTTCAAGGTATATCAGATCTTATAAAAGTACCAGGATTAGTAAACTTAGACTTTGCTGATGTAAAAACTATAATGCTAAATACAGGTATGGCACATATGGGAATTGGTAGAGCATCAGGAGAAAATAGAGCGGAAGATGCAGCAAAACAAGCAGTTCAAAGTCCACTATTAGAAACAACAATTGAAGGGGCAAGAGGAGTTATAATAAATGTAACAGGTGGTGAAAACTTAGGACTACATGAAGTAAATACAGCTGCTGAACTAGTACAAAGAAGTGTTGATCCAGAAGCTAATATCATATTTGGTGCAGTAATAGATAAGAGTTTAGATGAAGATATAGTAATAACAGTTATTGCAACAGGATTCGATAAAGAGCCAGGAGCAAAAGAAACAACAATTGGAAAAACAGCTTGGCCAACAAAATCATCTACACCAATGCCTAACAATGATACAGGAACAGACTATTTAGACATACCACCATTCCTAAAGAAAAATAAAAACTTAGGAAAATAGATTATTTAAATATGAATTAAAATTATGTAAGAAATGAACGAAAAAAGTCGTCCATTTCTTATTTTTTTGTCCTTTAATTTGACAGAATTTTTATACAAGTCGTACTAAAATAAAACCTGAGAGGAAAATATGACTGTATATCTGGATATAGTTTTAATTGAAAATATACTAATGAACTATATAATTCTATTTGCGACAGGATTTATACAAAGATTAGAAATGAAACAAATAAGACTTATTGTTTCAAGTTTATTTGGAGGAATGTATGCAATAGCATCTTATCTAAATATAATACCAATTTATTCAAGTTTTTTTATGAAAATATTACTGTCAATAATTATGGTATATATTGCTTTTAATATGCAAAACTATAAAAAAATGTTAAAAACTATACTTTTGTTTTACCTAACATCATTTGTTATGGGCGGATGTGCACTAGCATTATTATATGTAATAAATCCACAAAACATAAACTTTGAAAATGGAGTGCTAGTAGGAACATATCCACTAAAAGTAACTATAATAGCAGGAATTATAGGTTTTGCCGTAATTCAAATAGCCTTTGCCTTAAATAAAAAGCAAGTAAAGAAAAAAGATATGATCTGTGATTTAGAAATTAGTATAAATAATCAAGCAAAGAAAGTAAAAGCATATATAGATTCAGGTAATATGCTAAAAGAACCAATTACAAATATACCAGTCATAATTGTAGAAAAAGAAAAAATAAAAAATCTAGTTAATATAGATTTAGAAAAAATTTTAGGAGGTGATAATCAAAACATAGAAAGTATAAATTTTAGAATAATTCCATTTAATTCAATAGGGAAGCAAAATGGAATGCTAATAGGAATAAAGCCAGATTTCGTAAAAGTAATATTTGATGATAACGAAAAATATTTTAAAAACGTAATAATAGGATTGTACGATAAAAAAATAAATAAAGAATATAATGCTTTAATTGGATTGGAATTATTGGAAGGAGATAGAAAAAATGCAGATATTAGAATTGTTAAACAAAATGTACGAAAAGTACATTCAAAAAGATGAAAATAATGATATTGAAAATATATTTTATATAGGAGGAAATGATAATCTTCCACCTCCATTAGAAGGAAAAGAAGAAGCTGAAGCAATTGAAAAACTTTCAACTGGAAGTAAAGAAGCGAAACAAAAATTAGTAGAACACAATTTAAGATTAGTTGTATACATAGCTAAGAAATTTGAAAATACAGGAATAGGGATTGAAGATTTAATATCAATTGGAACAATTGGACTAATGAAAGCAATAAACACTTTTAATACAGATAAAAATATAAAACTTGCAACATATGCTTCAAGATGTATAGAAAATGAGATACTTATGTATTTAAGAAGAAGTAATAGAATAAAGGCAGAAGTTTCAATAGATGAACCTTTAAACCAAGATGGAGATGGTAATGAACTTTTGTTATCAGATATACTAGGAACCGATGATGACATTACATCTAGAAGAATAGAAGATGAGGTAGATAAGAGATTATTAAAATCTTCTATATCTAAATTAAATAGTAGAGAAAAAAATATAATGGAATTAAGATTTGGCTTTAAAACTGGAGATGAAAAAACTCAAAAAGAAGTTGCAGACATGCTTGGAATATCTCAAAGCTACATATCCAGACTAGAAAAGAAAATAATTAGTAAAATGAAAAAAGAAATTTTGAGTAAAACAGGGTGATTTTTCAGTTAGGGACGGTCCTTTTTCGAAAATTTTCGATTAGGGACGCTCCTAAAATGAAAATATAGAAATTTTCGAAAAAGGACCGTCCCTAACTGAAAATTATATTTCTACTAAAATCACATTTTCACCAATACATTTTATTTTGTTCCATTCTATAACTATATCACTAGCACCAGTAAAAATATTAAAAGGCTTAGATGTTCCTGGAACTATTATTGATGTAATATTTCCACTTTGTAAATCAGCACAAACATCTTGTACATATCCTAGCCTTTTTCCATCTTTAATATTTATAACTTCTTTATGCCTAAAGTCCATACCCTTCTGACCCATAAAAGACCTCCTAAATAATTATACTATTATAAGTATATTATTTGTAAAATCTTTTTATGTGATTAATTGCACTTTTTTCTAATCTTGAAACTTGAGCTTGAGAAATACCAATTTCATCTGCTACTTCCATTTGAGTTCTGCATTCAAAAAATCTTTTATTAATAATAGTTTTTTCTTTCTCAGTTAATTTTTTCATAGCTTCATTTATAGCAATGTTTTCAGTCCATCTCTCATCTGTATTCTTTTTATCACTTATTTGGTCCATAATATAGATATTATCAGTACTATCTCCATATACAGAATCTTGCAAAGAAACTGGATCTTGAATAGCATCTAAACTAAAAGCAATTTCTTCCTTATCTACATTTAAAACTTTAGCAATTTGCTCTACTGTAGGTTCTAACTCAGAATCTTTTAATAGCTTTTCTCTAACCATTAAGGCTTTATAAGCTAAATCACGAGTAGAACGACTAACTCTAATTGGGTTATTATCTCTTAAATACCTTCTTATTTCACCAATAATCATAGGAACCGCATATGTTGAAAATTGAACATTCTGTGCTAAATCAAAATTATCCAAAGCCTTAATTAGCCCAATACATCCAACTTGAAATAAATCATCTGCATTTTCATTCTTACATCTAAAGCGTTTTATAACACTCAGAACTAATTTTAAATTACCATTTATAAATCTTTGCCTTGCTTCATTATCTCCATTTTTTATTTTTTTTAAGAGTTCATTTTTTTCTTCATTTGACAATACAGGCAATTTAGAAGTATTTACACCGCAAATTTCAACCTTGTTTATCAAAGAAAAAACCTCCTTTTTAAATAAGTATTTCCAAAAATAGAAGGAATATACTTTGATTTTCACAAGGGATGGAATTGAATTAAAATTAGGTTTATGATTACTTTAATTTTCGTAAAAATTAAAATCGAAAATGTATGAACAAAAAAATATATAGGTTTAAAATAGATATGTCACATGTAAATTGAAAATTAAATATTGAAAGA
>CAKNIZ010000015.1 GCA_930980855.1 uncultured Clostridium sp. | reverse complement strand
AAAATTTAAAGAAAGGAGTGTATGGTTATTTAAGTTATTAAATATATCATACAAGGGAAATATGAAAATTTATTTTGTAAGACATGGACAAACTGATTGGAATAT
Organism: uncultured Clostridium sp.; assembly: GCA_930980855.1. GTDB lineage: Bacteria > Bacillota > Clostridia > TANB77 > CAG-508 > CAG-793. Next base: position 44,069 of record CAKNIZ010000015.1, on the reverse strand, counting down.
CCAGCATCGTTTACAAGGCTCTGCAGACATTCCTTTAAATAAAACTGGAATTAATCAAGCTCAAATTTTAAAAGAAAAAATAAACAATTTAGATATAGATTTTATTATCTCATCTCCTCTAAAAAGAGCTTTAGATACTGCAAATATAATTAATTCTGATAAACATTTACCTTTATCAATTGATTCTGCTTTAATAGAAAGGTCTTTTGGCGTTCTTGAGGGAGTTAATGGTAATGATTATGATAAATACTTATTTTGGGATTATGAGAAGAACTATGAATATAAAAATGTTGAAAAGGTTCAAGACTTTTTAAAACGTGTTGCAACTTTTCTTGATAATTTATATGCTAAATATCCTGATAAAAATATTTTATTAGTATCTCACAATGGAGTTAATATTGCTGCATCATGCTATTTTAACGGATTTCCTTCAAATAAGGACCTTTTATCAATAAAATTAGATAATTGTAATTATGAAATATATGAAAAAAATGAGAGATAGTTTCTCTCATTTTTTATTTATATGCTCTTTTAAGTATTGCTTGCTGTACTTCTTTTGACATTTGTACTAGCGCTTTCCAATCTTGTGAATCATTTTTAATTCTTCCTATATGGACTTCTTCAATTTTAGCATTTAAAGCTATCATATCTAACAATATTCCTATGTCAACTCCATAATCTTTTTCTAAAACAATTTGTTTTAATAATGATTTTTTACCTGCAATAGCTCCGCTTAATGGTTGTGCAAATTTTTGAATGTTTGGAAATGTTATGTCTAATAATGGTTTTGCTACAAGTTCTGTTACTCTTCCACCTGTTCTATCAAATCGAGATTTAACAAAATCTATGTCTCTATCAATTATTGGTTCTGATAAGTCCCTAACTATATCACTATCATACTTAGTTATATCTCCATCTAAAAATATTAAAACTTCATTTGATGCTTCTTGTATTCCCATTTCCATTGCATAGCCTTTACCTTTAGTTGTACAATTTAATACCTTTGCTCCTTCTTTTTTTGCTAATTCTTCAGTTTTATCTGTAGACGCATTGTTGATTACAAGTATTTCATCTACTAAAGGATGATTTTTCAAAATTTTTACCACTTTTCTTATTGTCTTTTCTTCATTATGAGCTGGTATAATCACTGTAATTTTCTTTTCCATCTTTTTCTCCTATCTTAGTATCTTATGATTACTATTGTTATTTTTAATGAGATTTTTTACAGCTTATTTTTTCACACGCTTCTATAGATTATACTATAAATTCTGTTTTTCGTCAAATTTTTTATGCTCTTTAAATGCAAAAAATGTAAGTGTTTTTAATCACTTACATTTTTTAAAGCTTATTATTTTAATCTATTTTTTCTATATCAATTCTAGCTTTTTCGTAACTTATATCTTCTATTGAAATTCCACCTAATTTTAAAACATCACCTTCATTTAATTGTAATATTACGGTACTTGTAAGAGTATTACGATTATTTACTAAGTCTTCTATAACAGGTCCATCATTAAAAGTACTATCTATTACATTATCATTTACTATTAATGCAGAGTTAAAATTAAAACTTCCTCTACCTTCTTTAATTCCAAATAACTGATAAGATATTTGATATATTCCACTTTTATTAACATTAATTGCATCGCTTCCTTGCTCGTGTGTCAATGCATTTCCTATTGTCAGTTCATTTTGACTAAATTTTATTGTTGTAGTTCCTAGCTGAGTATTATCTCCTTCTACTGCAATAGCTGTTAATATACTTTTGTTTTCTTTGTTTAAACTAAATATTAAGAATATTAAAACTAGAAATATTAATATACTAATTAATATTTTTAAACATAATAATTTTTTTTTCGGTTTACAACTACAATCCATATTAACCCCTCATATATTATATGTAGGATTTTTATGATTGTTAAACTTATGCAAATATATTGAATTGATTTATGCTGTTTTCAATTCTAATCTCAACTTATCTGCTATCATTGCTATAAATTCTGAATTTGTAGGTTTGCCTTTATCTGCCGATACAGTATATCCAAATATATTTTCTGTTGTTTTTTGGTCGCCTCTACCCCATGCAACCTCTATTGCATGACGGATTGCTCTTTCTACTCTACTTGGAGTTGTTCCATATTTTGATGCTATATCTGGATATAATTGTTTGGTTATTTGGTTTATCATATCAATATTCTCAACTGACATTATTATTGCTTCTCTTAAGAATTGATATCCTTTTATATGTGCTGGAACGCCAACCTCATGTATTATGTTTGTAACTGCGGCTTCTAAATTTTCCTTACTATTTTCTTCAGATTTATTGACATTTATATATGGTGACTTTATTTCTCTACTAATAATTGTATCTCTAATTTGTTCTGGATCTTCATTTTTTATTTCCTTTATTCTTTTTATTAATAAAGTAATGTCAAATGGTTTAACAATATAATAATCTGCACCTAAAGCTATCGCTTTTTGTGTTATTTTGTCTTGTCCAACAGCTGATACCATTATTTTTATAGGATTTTTCTCTAATTTTGACTGATTTAGTTTTTCTAAAACCCCTATTCCGTCTAAATGTGGCATGATTACATCTAATAATGCTACATCAGGTTTTAATCTTACAATGTCGGAATATGCCTCTTCACCGTCTCTCGCCATTCCTACAATTTCAACCGATTCGTCATTTACTAAATAATTCTTTAATGTCATTCCAAATTCATAATTATCATCCGCTATTAAAACTTTTATTTTGTCGTTCACTTTTTTTACCTCCTAAATTAATCTTCTGTAAAATTTTACCATTTGATTATATATGTTTTTCTTGGATTATTCAATACTTTTTGTCCATATTTTTCCAAATAGTTTCACAAAAGCTTATTTTTAGGGATATTTTTCGTATATCTTTTTTCGACATTATACTATATTTATTATTATTTTATCATTTAAGATTTTTTCATTTTTTATTTCTATTCCGCTATTTTCTAGTTTTTTCTTTTTTTCTTCATTTGATTCTAATGTTAATATTACATTTTCACCATATTCAGAATCTATTATATTTATTTTTAATTGTTTACAAATATATTGAATTTCTTTTATATTTCCATAAGATATTTCTAATAAATATCTTATTCCATATTCTTTTTCTATCATTTTTGCATTTTCTAATGCTTTTTTGGCTGATTCTGTATATGCTCTTACCAGTCCTCCAGTTCCTAATAGTGTACCTCCAAAATATCTTGTAACTACTACTATAATATTATTTAGTCCATTATTTTTAAGTAAATCAAGCATTGGAGAACCTGCTGTTCCAGAAGGTTCTCCATCATCACTACATTTTTCTATATTGTCCACTATATATGCATAGCAATTGTGTTTTGCATCATAGTATGTTTTCTTAACCTCGGATAATACATTTTCTGCTTCTTCCTTACTATTTACCGCAAAAATTTGTGCTATGAATCTTGACTTTTTTTCTACGATTTCAGCTTCCGCTTCTTTTTCTATTGATTTAAACATATTAATTCAATCCTGCAGTGTAGCCTGTAGAATATGCTATTTGTAAGTTAAATCCACCTGTATAGCTATCTACATCTATTATTTCACCCGCAAAATATAATCCTTTCACTAATTTTGATTCCATTGTTTTTGGATTTATTTCTTTTACCGAAACTCCTCCAGCAGTTATTATTGCTTCTTCTACTGGTCTAAATCCACTTATTTCTATCGTCAGTTTCTTTAATATTTCTACTAGTTTCTTTCTTTCTACTTTTGTTACCTCATTTACCTTTTTATCTATATTCATCATTTCTACCACTACTGGTATTAGTTTTTTAGGTAATAATTGGTCTAAACTATTTTTGAAATCCTTATTTTTTTCACTTTCAAAATCTCTTAGTATTCTTTCTTCTAATTTTTCTTCTGATAGAGCTGGTTTTAAGTCTATTATTAATTTTACATTTTCTATATTTGTTCTTACAAGATGTGCTGAACCACTTAAAATTGTTGGACCTGATACCCCAAAATGTGTAAATAACATTTCTCCAAAGTCTTCATAAATTGCTTTATTATCTTTTACAAATTTAATTCCTACGTTTTTTAGTGTTAATCCCTGAAGTTTTTGACATATTTCTAATGATTGTCCTCTTGTTTCTAATGCAACTAATGATGGCTTAGGATCTATTATTGTATGACCTAATTTTTTTGCAAACTTATATCCATCTCCTGTTGAACCCGTTGTAGGATAACTCTTTCCTCCAGTAGCTAATATGATTTTATCCGCTTCATATATTTTATTTTGAACCTTTACTCCTATGACTCTATCATTTTCTGCTAATATTTCATCTACTTTGCAATTAGTTATAATTTTTACACTTTGTTTTTTTAGTTTTTTAATAAGAGCATCTAATACATCAGATGCTCTATCTGTTACAGGAAATATCCTATTTCCTCTTTCTTCTTTTGTTTTTAGCCCTTGTTCTTTTAATAAATTAATAATGTCTTGATTATTAAAGTTTTGAAAGGCACTATATAGAAATTTTCCATTACCTGGCGTATTTTTAATGAATTCTTCTATTGGAAGACTACTTGTTATATTGCATCTTCCTTTGCCAGTTATACATAGTTTTTTTCCTAATGAATTCATTTTTTCTAATATTGTTACATCATTTCCTTGCATACTTGCACTAATTGCTGCAAGCATACCTGCTGGTCCTCCACCAATAACTATTACTTTCATTTTATATTTTCTACCGCTTTCATTAATCCTAATTTTCCATATTCATATGTAAGTCCACCTTGTTGGAATGCTAAGAATGGCTCTCTTAATGGAGCATCACAACTTAATTCAATTGATGAACCTTGTGTAAATGCACCTGCTGCCATTATTACTTGGTCATCATATCCAGGCATATCTCCTGGTACTGGAATTGAGTTTGAATCTACCGGTGAACCCATTTGTATTCCTTGGCAATATTTTATTAGTTTTTCTTTATCACCAAATTTTATAGTTTGTACAATATCTGTTCTTGGTTCATTGTACTTAGGTTCTGAATCATACCCTAGCTCTTCCATTACTTTACTTGTAAGTACTGCTGTTTTTAAACTACTAGCTACTACACTTGGTGCAAAGAATAGTCCTTGTAATATTTTTTTATTCATTCCAAGTGTTGGTCCTACTTCTTTTCCTTCTCCAGGAAGAGTTAATCTTTCTGCGACTAGTTCTATCAGTTCTTTTTTTCCCACTACATAAGCTCCATTAGGAGATATTCCTCCTCCTAGATTTTTTATTAATGAACCAACTAATATATCTGCTCCAATATTACTTGGCTCTATTTTATTTGTAAACTCTCCATAACAATTATCTATCATTATTATTGCAGTATTATTTACTTTTCTTATTTCTTTAATTGCCTTTTCAATTTTATCCAATGTTATGCTTTTTCTTAGTGAATATCCTCTTGACCTTTGAATTTCTATTACTTTAATATCATTTTTTGATACTCTTTTTTTAACTTCTTCATATTTAAAATCATTATTTTCTAACTCTATTTGTTCATATTTTATTCCAAATGATTTTAAAGAACTTGGATTTTCTTTTATTCCAATTACTTCATCAAGTGTATCATATGGCTTTCCACATATACTTAATAATATATCATTTGGTCTTAATAGTCCAAATAAAGTTACATTTAAAGCGTGTGATGCTGATATAAATTGTCCTCTAACTAAACTATCTTCCACTCCAAATATTTGACTATATATTTTTTCTATTGCTTCTCTTCCTATATCATCATATCCATATCCAGTTGTTTCGCCAAAATGTACTTCTGATAAGTTATTATCATGAAAAGCTTTTAATACTTTTAATGAATTATATTCACATATTTCGTTTATTTTTTTAAATTCATCTTGTACTTCTGTCTCACACTTTTTTATAAGATTTATTGTTTCTTCACTAATTCCATATTCTTTATACATTACTTTCCTCATTTCTTTTGTTACTATTCATAGTTTTAATAATTTGCTTAAACTTTTATATACATTCTTTCACATTTCACTTCGTGGTTCGCTTCGCTCAGCACTCGCACGTTGCGCTTCGCTCCTACGTCACCTACGCTCACTTAAAATGTTCAAGAAGGTATATTAAAGTTAATAATAAAATTAAAACTATGAATGGTAACTTTCTTTTTTATTTACAGCGATATTTTATATTCATATTAAATCGTTCCACTATACAATATTCCTGATTTTGAACTACTTGTTTGATAATATTTTCCTAAAAATGTTGCATCTACTGATTGAAGAGTTATTGCATTTTCAGATATTATTTGACCATTTGTATCTACAATTTGCCATCTTCCATCTTTCTTTATTCCTGCTACATTTCCATTTTGTTCTGTTACCATATCATACTCATAATTTACAACAACCTTTCCAGTACTATCTATTAGTCCCCATTTTCCGTCTTTTTTATCTGCATACAAGCTATTATTCGGTTCAATTTCTTTATATGTGATTTCTTTACCATCTAAGTTATAATATTTCACATCTGTTTCTGAGTATAACTTTATATAGTTATCTTTTTTTGAAATATATGCATTAGCAATTCCTTCATTTATTTTCATTTCTGAATCTATTATGTCTGTTCTATTTTGCTCACTATCAACTGCTTGAAGTGCATTTGAATCTTCAATTTTTTGTATTGCATTGTATTTTATTTCAGTTATTACTTGTCCATTACCATTAATTATTCCTGTTTTTCCATCTATAGTTGCAATAAATTTATTGTCATCAAGATATTCTATATATGTGTAATTTTGATTTAACTTTTTATTTCCTGAATTGTCTACTATGTTATAATTATTATCTTTATCTATTACTATTGCATAATTGTCATTTACTTGATTATAGCTTAATATGTCTGTATCTATATTATTTCCTGTAGCATCAAAAATAAGTGTTTCTTCTCCTTTTTGTGCATTTATATATTTGCCACCTATAATTATATCATCATAGTCTATTGGAATAATATTATTTCCTTCTAAATCAACTACTCCTTGAGAATTATCTTTTTGTATAATTAATAGATTATTATTTGGGTCAAAACTTATTTCTGTAAATTCATTTTTTAAAACTTCTTTTCCATTTTTTACAACACCATATCTTCCATTATTTGCTGTTATTAAATATACATCTTCTCCTGTTATTTCTGTGATACGATTTATTTCATTATATAATGGCTCTAGGATTATTTTTCCTCTTTCATCAGCATAGCCAAATTTATATCCATCATCTGTTTTTATTCTTAATACAAATCCAGCTTGCTCATATTTTGTTTCTTCATCATAGTATCCATCTGAAATTATTGATTCGTATTCTGGTTCTAAGATTGTTGTTCCTTTAATATTTATTACTCCATATTGTCCATTTTGTTCTACTTTTAGATTTCCTTCTTTATAATCAATATTGGTTATTGAATTGTATATATTTTCAGTTATTTTATTTCCTTCAAAATCCATTATTCCATATAAACCATTTTGCTTATATTTAAGTACAGTTTTCTCATATGGTATATTACTAGATATGTTGTTAATAGAAATTGCCTCAACATCTTCATATTGTGTTAATATATCATTTCCATTATTATCTATTGCTGAAAAGTTTTGTCCATCTTCAGATTTTATAAAAACTGGCATTGTTGGATTTGGAATATCTAATTCTGCATAGTTAGGCTCTATTACTACATTTCCTTCTCTATCTATTACTCCGTACCTTCCGTCTTGTTCTAATTTATAATACTTAATTTGATCATTTGAAATTTGACTTAATTCATATTCATATCTTTGATTATTTATAAATATTACTACTCCTGTAATTACTGCAATTATTGCTATTAAAATTACTATTAATATAATTATATTTTTTGTGTTTCTATTCTTCTGTTTCATTAAAATATCTCCTTATTTTTATTATTTTTGACAATATAATTATATATTCGAAGGACTAATATGTCAACGAAAATTTTAAACTAATTCTGCCACCACACATCTTCTCTTATTTTCTATATCTTTTACATATGTAATTAATGTTATTGTATCATTTTCATATTTTTTATTTGTATACTCTTGTTCATTATCTATTATTTGATTTGATATTACTTTATATATCATTTCTTTATCATTTACTATATACTTTATTTCTTCTCCCAACTCTAATTCTTTCAAGTTTGCAAAATAATTCTTGTTTTCGCCTGTATTATATGCTTTTAAAGACACATTTCCATAAAGATAGTTTGACTCTGGATAATGTCCTACAAATTCTTCTATATTGTTGTCATCAACGCCTTCTTTAACCTGTGCTTCTAAATTTAATTTTTCAATTACTATTTTCCAAGTTGTAATATTTTCTAATGATGTATCCATAACTTGTACATTATTTTCTACATTATTTTTACTTATTTTGTTTACATATGAAAACTTACTTTGATTGGAATTCTTTAAACTTATTAAGTTTAAGATATAAATGATTAATGAAAAAATTATTATAGATATTACAAAAGATAGAATGTTTAAATTTCTTTTATTGTAGTTAATCATGCTTTTTATTATATCACACATACTTCAAACATTCAAGAAAAACTCATCGTCAAATTATTACATAATTCGACAATGAGTTTATTTTAGCTTTCTTTAGGTTTATTTAGGTCACAATAAAATTCAACTCCATCTTCAAAATTCCTTACTCCGTACTTATTATTGTAATTATTCATAATAGCTTTAACTAGAGCTAAGCCTATCCCTGTTCCACCTTGATTTCTATTTCTTGAAGAATCCACTTTGTAGAATCTTCCCCAAATTTTCTTTATATATTCTTCTGGAATTTTTTCACCAGTGTTATATACAAAAAGTCTTATTTTATTTTCATCTGTTTCTTCTGTTCTAATAATTATTTTCTTATTGCCGTTTTTTTCGTCTGCATGTTTTATGGCATTTGTCAAATAATTATTTACTACTTGTTCAATGTATTCTTGGTCTGCACAAATCATTACTTTTTTACTATCATCAAATTCTACATTGATATTTCTTTCTTTAATAACAACAGTTTGTCTTCTTAATTCTTCTTTTATAAGTTCTGTTAAGTCAAAATTTGTATCATTAAATTTTCTTTCCTGATATTCAAGTTTCATAAGTTCTAGCAGTCTTTTTACCATTTCGTCCATCTTGTTAGATTCATCCAATATTACTTCTGCATAGAATTTTCTTGATTCTTCATCTGAATTTACATTTTCTATTAATCCTTCTGCATATCCTTGTATTAAAGCAATTGGTGTTTTTAATTCATGTGATACGTCTGATATAAATTGTCTTCTCATTTCATCTATTTTCGACTTTTCTTCTATATCCTGTTCTAATTCAGTGTTATTTTGTCTTAATTGTTTTATTGTCACTTCTAGCTTATCTGACATTTCATTGATATTTCTTCCAAGCATATTTATTTCATCTTCTGTATCGGAAATTCTATACCTACTACTAAAGTCCAAATTTGCCATTTTTTTCGTTATCTTATTTAATTGTAAAATAGGCTTTGTAAATTTATTAGCAATTACTGATGCAATAATTGCTGCAATAATTATCATTAAAATCCCTATTATGATTAATAAATTATTAGATATTTTTACAGTTTCTTTTATTGGCTGTACTTGTATTTTTATATATGTAGTATAACCATTGTCTAGGTTTGCTGATAGAATTAAATATTTATTATTTCTATTTTCTTCAACAGATTGAAGAGTTATATTTTCTTTGGTATATATAACTCTAGACCTTAAATTATAATTAAATGAATTTATGCTATTTATAATATCTAAATTATTACAATAAACAACTCCATACATTTCATCTAATATTAGTATATCTATATTGTTTTTTCTTTCTTGTTCTTCTAGCCTTTGGTTAATATCATACTGAATAATTCCATTATAATAGTCATTAATATCATCACAAAGTTCTGCTGCATTTGAAGTCTTTGTATATAAATAAAAACTTTCCAATACTACATTATTTACAATTATAAGACATACAATTATTAAAAAGATTGATACGCAAAGTGTTGCAAATAATCTGAATCTTACTGATTTAAAGCTTTCTGATATTTTCATTATTTTACCTCAAATTTATATCCCACACCTCTTATGGTTTTTATATATTTCCCTTTTTTTCCTAATTTATGTCTTATTTTTTTTATATGACTATCTATTGTTCTTGAATCTCCATAATAATCATAATTCCAAACATTATTTAGAATTTTATCTCTTGATAATGCAACATTTTCATTATCTAATAAGTATTTTAATAATTCGTATTCTCTTAAACTTAATTCAATACTTTTTCCATCTACTGATACAGTTCTCCCATCTACATCTATTTCTATTCCATCATAGTCTTTCTTTTCTTTTTGCTTTTCAGTTGTTCTATTTATTATAGCTTTTACTCTAGCAATTAAAACTTTAGGACTAAATGGTTTTGATATATATTCATCAACACCTAATTCAAATCCAAATAATTCATCTTGTTCTTCTCCTCTTGCTGTCAGCATTATTACTGGAACTTTTGATTCTTGTCTTATTTGTCTTAGAACAGACCATCCGTCTAATTTAGGCATCATGACATCTAATAATACTAAATCTATTTTTTCCTTATTTTCTTCAAATATTTTTAGTGCTACTTCTCCATCTTCTGCCTCTAGCACCTTAAAATTTTCTTTTACTAAGAAGTCTTTTACTAGTTTTCTCATTCTATACTCATCATCTACCATTAAAACTGTAATATCTTCCATATATTAACTTACCTTTCTTAAAACTTCTTATATATTTTACCACGATATTATGTCTATTCTGTGAATTATTTATTGGTTTTTGTTACTTTTGAATGTTTTTTAGCTGCTATTTCTCTAATTTTTTCTTTTCTACCTAGTGTTTCTTCTATTCCTTTAATATACACATTTTGTCCTGGATAAGCTAGTTTTACTCCTTGTGTTTCAAGTATATTTAATATAGTTAGGTTAAGCTTATTACAGAATTTTTGGTATTCTGCATAATCTACTATATGTGTTTCCAAATAAATATAAATATTGATTCCATCTGTTTGTATGTTATTTAAATATACACTAACTGATTCGTTTATAACGTCTTTGTTATATCTTAATATGAATTTAATTCTATTCATTACTTTTTCAACAGTTACTTCTTCTGTTTCTAGTGGTAGTTTTAAATTTGTTTTATATATTCTTTTTTGAATGACACTCCAATTTATTATATTTTGTGTACTTATGCTTGAATTTTGTATTGTAATTATTGTATCATCAACTGCTTTTATTTTTGTACTTCTAAATGATATTTCTTGGACAGAACCAGATATTGTTGTGGTTCCTGTTCCTATCTCAACCCAGTCTCCAATAGCAAATGGTTTATCCCAGAATATTGCAAGTCCTGAAAACAGGTCTCTTACTGCATCTTGTGCTGCTAATGCTATAATAGCTGTACTTAATCCTAAACCTGTAAGTACTACTCCTAAGTCATATCCAAATTCTTTAAGTGATAAATATCCTACAAAAATATATATTATTATTTTTATAATTTTATTTACTATATTTACAACTGGATCATTTGCTTTATCTCTAAGTTTTGATTTAAAGATTTTTCCTTTACTAAATAAATCTACTATTGCTTTTGCTATAATCCACAAAATTACAACTCTATATACTTTGTTTATAAAATCTTGTATTTCTGTATTAAAATTTAAAATTTGAGTCGCTAAATAGATTCCACTAACATAAAAGAAACTTTTAAATGTTGTATATATTACACTGTCCTTTAATTCTACTTTCTTTTTCTTCCAATTAAATATTTTGGCTATTAGTAAACTTAAAAGTGGACTTATGATTACAGAAAAAATTGCTACAACTATTGCTATAATTATATCAAGGATTTGCGTAATCTCTATACTTTGTATCCAGGTTACCAATTCATCTATTTTATTCATTAATATTCCTCCAAACTAATAATTATTTGTATTATATAATATTTTTTTAAATTTTTCATCTATTTTTATAAAATTAATGTTATAATATTTTCAGGTGATAAAATGAAAGAAACAAATGATACAATGATGCAATATTTTGAATGGTATTTACCTAATAATTGCATGCTTTGGAAAAATTTATCTAGCATGGGGCCTACACTTAAGAAATTGGGCATAAATTCTATATGGCTTCCTCCAGCTTGTAAGTCTTCTGGTGGAATAAATGATACTGGATATGGTGTTTATGATTTATATGATTTAGGTGAATTTAATCAAAAAGGAACTGTTAGAACTAAATATGGCACAAAAGATGAATATATTAATGCAATAAAATCTTTGCAAAAGTCTGGAATAAAAGTATTAGCTGACATTGTTCTTAATCATAGATTTGGTGCTGATGAAAAACAAGAAATTATTGCATATAAAGTTAATCCTAGTAATAGAAATGAAGTTATTGGCACATATAGGACTATTGAAGCTTGGACCAAATTTAATTTTGAAGGCAGAAATAATGCTTATTCAGATTTTAAATTGGATTGGTCTCATTTTAACGGTATAGATTATGATGATAAGCAAAAGGAAAATGGAATTTTTAGATTTTATGGTAAGCATTGGAGTAATGATGTTGACAAAGAACTTGGCAATTACGATTATTTAATGGGCTGTGATGTTGATTTTAATAACTTAGATGTTGTAAATGATTTAAGTTTATGGGGGAAGTGGTTTTTAGAACAAACTAATGTTGACGGTTTTAGGTTAGATGCCATTAAGCATATTCGTTCATCTTTTTATAAAAGATGGTTACATGATTTAAAAGAAGAAACTAAAAAAGATTTATTTACTGTCGGTGAATATTTTAGTTGTAATGTTAATGCTTTAATTGATTATTTATCTGCTAATGATGAAATAGATACTTTATTTGATGTGCCTTTGCATGACCATTTCAAAATAGCTTCAGAAAGCTTTGGGCATTATGATATGAGGCAAATATTTGAGGACACTTTAGTTGATAGAAGACCGTCTAAAGCTGTTACTTTTGTTGATAATCATGATACTGAACCAGGTCAGAGCTTAGAGTCTTGGGTAAAAGATTGGTTTAAGCCTTTGGCATATGCCATGATTTTATTACGAAAAAATGGTACTCCTTGCATATTTTATGGTGATTATTATGGTATTCCAGAAAAAAACTTTCCTCCTATGAAGGAGTTTTTGGATATTTTACTTTTAGCTAGAAAATATTTAGCTTATGGAATTCAAAGAGATTATTTAGATAATGAAAATATAATTGGTTGGGTTCGTGAAGGAGATTATTACCATCAAGATTCTGGTATGGCAGTTATTTTAAGTGACGGAAATGGTGGTTGCAAAGCTATGAATGTTGGCAAGAATTTAGCTAATTCAATTTTATATGATTGCACAGGAAATATAAAGGAAACAGTATATGTTGATAACGAAGGTAATGGTATCTTCTATGTTAATGGTGGTAGTGTTTCTGTATGGATAAAAAAGGATAATATGTATAATTTATAGGTTTTAAATAAAGGCAATTAGTGCCTTTATTTTTATACCTTCTTCTTTAAACATTTTTTCATGTTCTGTTTCTATATTTTCTTCACCATTCCAAAAGTCTTTTTCATTACTTAAATCATAAGTTTTCTTTAATATTTTATATCCGCTTCTTTCAAAGTACCCTAAAGAATCTGAAAATAAATTATCATCATCAGTTTTGAAAAATATTTCTCCACCTTTTTGTAAAAAGTTTTTATATTGTTCTAATTGTCTTTCATGTGTTAATCTTTTTTTATGATGTTTTCCTCTTGGCCATGGATTACAAAAGTTTATGTATATTCTTTGTATGTTATCTTCTTTTCCAAAGATATCGTTTATTAAAGAAATATCATAACGTGTTAGTTTTACATTTTTAATGGCTTTTTGCTTTTCTATTTCATTTTCAATATCTTCTTTTTCTAAAGTAGTTCTAATTCCATATTCTAATTCAAGATTTCTTTTTGCTAATCCTAACATAGCATCTACCAAGTCTATAGCAATATAATTTACATTTTTATCTTTATTAGTTTTTGAAAGTTTTGATATGAAGCTTCCTTTACCACATCCTAGTTCTACATGTATTGGTGCCTGTTTTTCAAACACATTTTTCCACTTATTTTTATACTCTTGTGGATTATCTATATATATTGGACTTGTTTCTAGTTCTTCTCTTGCCCATGGTTTAAATCGTATTCTCATAATTTCTCCTTGTTTTTTTGTATATATTATATGGAGTAATACTTTGTTTTGTCAACGTTTTTCGTAAAATACTATTTTTGTATATTGTCTTTTAATAGCTCATATTTTCAAAACTTAATAATATAATTTTCATTTCTGTATTTAGAACTCCTTCAATAACTACTATTTTATTTTTTTCTAGTTTCCTATAACATTTATCTGCCATTTTATCATATGCTAATATTTCTATTTCTGAATTATTATTTAATATTCCCTTTATTTTGCATACTGCATTTTTCTTATCTTTTGGTAGAAACTTATATTTTATTTCCAATATTTCTACAGTTATATATACTCTATTCATATTTTTTCCTTATATTAATTAAATAATGCTCATATTTTGGCCTTTGTTACTCATACAAGCATCATATATATATGTTTACCTAAATTAGGAAGGGATAAACTTCTTTAATATCTAATATTTTGCTGTATATATTCCTTAAAATATATAATCTGAAATAATATTAGAGTGTGGCACGAGCTGAATTGTTGCCGTTGTTGTTGTTCGCATTGTTATTGTTGCGGTCTGCTGCCGGATTACTTGAGCCGGAATTGTTGTAGTTGCCTCCACGATTAACGCGGTTGTTAGTAGAGTTCGCCTTACAGTTTATCCCCATGTTTTAACTTTCAAAAATTTTTTGTTCTAGATTTCTAGTATTTGCTATCTTTAAGTATCCCATATGACCTGCTAAGTACTTTTTAGCTTCTTTGCTTGATATATTACCACATCTTATTTCATATTTTAATAATTTTACTTTTTTCTTTAGTTTCTTTTTTCCTTTATCTCTTATCTTTAGTCTATATTCATTTATTTTATATCCGCAATAATTCACTCCTTGCGTACTTTTGAATATTTGTGTTTTATTGTTTAAGTCCAATTCTAAATTGTCTTTTAAAAACTTTTTTATTTTTTCAAGAGCTAATATTGCTTCTTCTTTAGTTTTTACAAGTAAAATTGCGTCATCCATATACCTACTAAAATATTTTATATGTAATGCATGTTTTATATACTTATCCATTTCATTTAAATATATATTTCCGAAACATTTGTGAACTATAATTTCCAATTTCTATTCCTACTTGCTTTTCTTGTATGTATAGTATTTGAGTTATTAAGCCAAATACTTTTTTATCCACAATGTTTCTTTTTAATATCTTTAATAATATTTCTTTATTAATGCTATTAAAGAATTTTTTAACATCCATTTTTAATATATAATAGTTTCCCCATATTTTTTTACAATGCTTCATCATTTTTTGCATATCTAAACAAGCTTTATGCATTCCCCTTCCTTCTATACATGCATAGGTCGTATTTATAAACTTTGGAATATATACTGGTTTTATAAAATTATCTACTAACCATCTATTTACTATTCTATCTATATATTTTGCTTTTTCTATTTTTCTTACCTTTGGCTCATATATGTAAAATGATGTGTACATACTTGGTCTATATGTATTATTTTTTAATTCTTCTAGTAAATTAAGTATATATTCTTCGCTTTTTAAATTAAATAGTATTATTTCTTTTCTATGTCCTTTAGATTTTTTGCTTAATTTATGAGCTTCCATCAGCTTCTCGTATGTAAGACATTTATTCCATTTATTTCTTAGTGTTTTTGGCATAGTACTTTATTAATCCCCCTAGTATTTTTCCTATTTCTAATAATAATTCAATTGCAATATTAAATTTCTTTTCATCAATCCATCTATTATTTTTCATTATTCTCAAATATACTCTTTGGCAGTTTATTTTTGCATCTATACTATTTAGGTAATATAGTTTCCTACTATTTTCTATTTTTTGTATATATAAAATATTTTCTATTGTTTGATACATTGAACTTTTAAATTCATTTCCTATACTATATTTTTCTGTTCTAGGAATTTTTAGTAACATATTTAATATATATTCAATATATTTTTCATACTTTGGTATCAACTGTAGTTCCTTTTCCATCTTTTTTCTGCCTCTCTGTTAATATTTTATATATATTTCTTTGATCTTCATTTTTCCATGGATTATATCCATTACATTTACTACAGTCTAAGCAATTTGCAATAATATGATTTGGTTTTCCATCAAAGTTATATTCTAAAGTAATTTCTTTTTTCTCTTTTGAATAGTCGTATATAGAAAAACTATAACCTAAATTTTCTAGTTCATCTATATATTTTAGTATGGATTGTAATGGTATACCAACTTTGCAAAGTTTTTCTTTTTGACATGTTAACTTTAACCCTAATAATTTATTTAGCATTATTGCATCTTTACCCAATGCTACAAAAAATGCTCCACATTTAGACATAATAATTCTATCTTTTTCTTGTTTTTGTAATTTTTCAATTAATTCTATATATTTCATATTCCTACCTCATTCTTTCTGACTGTCCTTATTTTTTTGCAAAAAATAAGGACTAGTCCGGTAGGACTAGTCCGGTAGGACTAGTCCGGTAGGACTAGTCCGGTAGGAACGACCTTTAGCTTACGCTATAAGACCGTTTCCTACCTACTATTTATAAAATTAAAATTTTGCGCTTCGTTGTACGAACACTATTTTCATTGGCACTGAAAGTGCCAATACAGCGTACAGTACTACGCTATATAAAGTGTGGGACGAGCTGAATGGCTGCCGCCGCTGTAGGACGCAATGTTAGTGCCGCGGTCTGCTGCCGGAAAACCTGAGCCGGAATGGGAGGAGTAGCCTCCACGATTAACGCGGCTGCCAGTAGAGCTCGCCTCTTGTGTCCAGTCATAGTAATTTCCTGCTAAGTCAAATATCTCGTTTGCCTTATATGTTGAAACTGAACCTGTATTTATTGGTGAGCCACTGTAATTTCCCCATGAGCTTGAATCTGTATCTGTATTATATCCACATTTATTTAACCAGCTCATTGTTTCATCCCACTGGCATCCATATATCATTGTACTTTTTACATCTGTATTATTTTTTATTACATTTTGGCATGCTTTATATAGTCCATACCAATTTCCTGCTTCGCTTGATGAAGCTGTAAGAACATCTCCTGCTTTTACTGTGGGTGTGTCAACTGTTCCTGTTAATTCATATCTTCCTATCCAAAATCCATGATATTTTTTTACACTAACACTCATTGCTTTATATTCTGCAACCATACTATCTGCCATAGATTTTGTACTTTCAAATCCTAATATGTTTTGATAATATTGTGGATTTGTATCATAACTAGTTAATACATCTGGCTCTCTTATTCCAGTCGTTCCTGGTGCTCCTGATGTATATGAATCTCCATTTCTTTGTCTTAACTTACTATATATATTTGTTGTTGTTTCTACTCCTGTTAATGTTGCTGGTTCTTCTCCTTCTGGTATTTCTTCAAACATTGTACTTGGGTCGTCTACTGGCACCCATACGAATTCATTTGTTCCATCTGTTATTATTATTCCTTCATCTACTACTGTATTTGAGTCTGGGTGTACACTAAAATCTTTTGGTATTGTTACCTCTTTTCCATTATCATCTTGTATTGTTTCGGTTTTTTCAAATTTGTCTCCACCTACTACGTCTGCTACTTTCTTTGGTCCTTGATTTTTATTATAGTTTTCTATGAAATTCACTACTCCATTCATTTCATGTTGTTCATTTACTTCTGCTTCTTGCCACTTCTCTGTAGCATTCTGCGCCCTTGTAAATATTCCATTTTCTCCTATTGTTAAGTTTATTGCAACTGCTGCTAATATTAATAGTACTATTATTGTAACAACCAATGCTATCAAGGTTATTCCGCTTTATTTCTTTTTTCATTTTGTTAATATTCATTGCTTTTTTCTTACTTTTCATTAGAATTCTCCTTTCTTTTGTTTTCGGTATTTTGCTTTTCATTCATCTTCTTTTGTTTTAATTATACCCATTTTTCACAAATAGTATGTATACATTTTCCCTTTTGAATATTAACTTTTTCAATGTACTTTTGCTATTTGCTCAAAATAGTTCTAATCATTTATATTTTATATATACAATTTTATTTAGTCAAGTGTTTTTTTATTTTTTACCTTTAATTTTTTATCCATTTTCTTTCCTATCTTCAACTAATTCTTTAATATATAAATCTTTATTTACAAGCTCATTATTTTTTCCTTGTAACAAGTTTTCAAAAAACATTCTCAGATAATTAAAAGTAGGATATATACCCTTTGGAATATTTCCATAATTACTTCTTATTAAAGCATTTCTAAAATACACACTATTATTTTTAAACATCTCATTATTAACATTAAAACCCATACTATTAAGGTATTTTTCTATAAATACTGCTGTTGTCCTTGTATTTCCTTCTCCAAAAGGATGTACCTGCCATATGCTTGAAGTAAATTTTGCAATATGATTTATTAATTCATCATTATTTAGCTTTGAGTAGTCGAAACTTTTTTCTTCTTTAAAGTCGTAATCAAAATAACTTTCAATTTCTTGATAATTTACGTATTTTACGGTATCGCCATTAAGAATGTCCTCTTTTTTCGTGATATCTGTGGTTTCATTTTCAATTATATAATTTTTTTCGTCATACATGGTAAACCTCCTATAAGACTATACGTATATTCTACTATATTGATTATAAATTGACAAGGGGATTTTTTGTTAATATAAATCAAATTTCAAAAATCTTGTATTTGCACTCTTTTTGTGGTATAATTTTTCTAAATTTAATTGAAGGAGTGAAATTTTAAGTGAAGATTACATCTGATAATGAAACATTGGCTGAAAACAAAGTTCTAATTTTATATGTTCTTGATACTGTGAATAAGCCAATTACTAATGATGCATTGTATAGTATCGTTTCTTCGGCCACTGACCTTAATTATTTTTATTTTCAACAATTTTTGTTGGATTTAATTGAAGTTAAGTATGTTGTTTGCTATACAAAAGAAACTCAAGATGTATATGAACTTACTGAATCAGGAAAAAATACTTTAGATTTAACTTTAGATATTTTACCTGGAATTATAAAATTAAAAGTTGATACTAATTTAAAAAGTAGTATTGAAATGTTTGAAAACGCTCAATCTGTTGTGGCTGAGTATATTCCTAAAAGTGAAAATGAATATGAAGTTCAATGTAAAATTGTTGAAAATAATGAAGTTATATTTGATATAAAAACTTTTGCTTATTCTCGTGAACAAGCTCAAAATATAGTTGATAACTGGAAGAAAAATGCTTCTAAGCTTTATCCAAAATTGATTGGACTTTTAACTAAAAATACTAAAAAATAGAGGAGCTGATAAAATTTCAGCTCTTTCATTATAATTTCTCTATCTCATTTTTACTCAATCCTGTTGCTCTTACTATATCTTCTACTTTTAATCCCATTAGTTTTAGGCTTTTAGCTATTTTTAGTTTTTCTTCTCTTCTTCCTGATTCTATTCCATCCATTTTTCCTTCCACTATATATTTTTCTTTCATTTTCAATAATGCATCTGCTAACATACTTTCTCCTCCTTCTTTTTTTCTTACTTTTTCTCTTATTTCTTCTATTTTTATTTCTGGTAATATTCTTGATGCTACATTACATGTGTATTCGTCTATTAATTCTTTTTTTCATTTTACATCATCTTTCTTTGTATTTCAAGAAAAATCGTATGTCAAATTATTCTATTTTTTTACATAATTCTACATTTTGAATAAAAAAATTGTATATTTAAGATTTTGTTTTTTAATTACAATAAATCTTAAATATACAATAAATTTTAGTATTGTCTAGCCCATACTACCATTTTACTTGCATCTTTTCCACAGCATACACATTTATCTTCTAAATGTTCTTGTTCAAATGGCATACATCTTGATTTTGCACCTGTAATTTCATGTATTTTTTCTTCACATTCAGCACTTCCGCACCACATAGTTTTAATAAATCCTTGGTTAGTTTCTAAAGCATTTTTAAATTCTTCCATATTTGTAGCAATTGATGTTTTTGTTTCCATTCTTTTTTTACATTCATTATACATATTTTTGTGTACATCTGCTAGTAATTCGGCAATTTTTTCTGGCAACACATCTAAATTAATTTCTATTTTTTCTAGTGTATCTCTTCTAACCACTACACATTTTCCAGCTTCTATATCTCTAGGTCCTATTTCTATTCTAATTGGTACTCCTCTCATTTCCCAATCATTAAATTTATATCCTGGTGAGTACTGATCTCTAACATCTAATTCTACTCTATATTTTTCATATAAGTTTTTGCATAGTTCTTCTGCTTTTTCTTTTACACCCTCTTTATGCATTGCAACTGGCACTATTACTACTTGAATTGGAGCTACTTTTGGTGGTAATTTTAATCCTCTATTATCTCCATGTGCCATTATTAGAGCTCCTATTAATCTTGTACTAATTCCCCAAGATGTTTGATATGCATATTCTTCTTTTCCTTCTCTATTTTGGAATTTTACTTCAAATGGTTTTGTAAAGTTTTGTCCAAAATAATGTGTTGTTCCTGATTGAAGCGCTCTTCCATCATGTGTCATTGTTTCTACTGTATATGTTGCATCTGCTCCGGCAAATTTTTCTGACTCTGTTTTTATGCCTCTTAATACTGGTATTGCTAATAAATTTTCTATTACATCTGTATAAACATCTAATATTTCTAAAGTAAATTTCTTTGCTTCTTCTGCTGTTTCATGTATTGTATGTCCTTCTTGCCATAAAAATTCTCTTGAACGTAAGAATGGTCTTGTTTCTTTTTCCCATCTTAATACATTACACCATTGATTATATAAATATGGCAAATCTCTCCATGAATTTAACCATTTTGCATACATAGTTGAAAATATTGTTTCTGATGTAGGTCTAACACATAGTCTTTCTTCTAGTTCTTCTCCTCCACCCATAGTTACCCATGCAACTTCTGGTGCAAATCCTTCTACATGGTCTTTTTCTTTTTGAAGTAGAGTTTCTGGTATTAATACTGGCATTGAAATATTTTTTACTCCATGCTTTTTAAATTTTTCATCTGCATATTTTTGTATATTTTCCCATATTGCATATCCATATGGACGAATTGTTATAAATCCTTTTACATCTGTATAATCTGCTAGTTCTGATTTTAATACTATATCTGTATACCATTTGGCACAGTCTTCTTCTATATTAGTTATTTCTTTTACAAAGTTTTTATTATCACTCATTATTTTCTCCTCCATCTTTTTTTGTTTGCTCGCCTTTTTCACTCGGCTCTAGTGCCTCTAAATCTTGTTCTTCAAAAATTTCATCATTTTCTAATTCATCTATTACAATTTGTCTATTACTATCTAGTTTATATTTTGGTAATTTAGGCAAATCTTTTAAACTGTTTAGTCCAAAAGTTTTTAAAAATTCCTCTGTTACTTTATATGTCATGGGCTTTCCGGGCAGATCTGCCTTCCCGGCTTGTTCTATAAATCCATATTCTAATAATCTATATAAAGATGCTGAAGAGTCAACTCCTCTTATTGCATCAATATCTGATTTTGTTGCTCTCGGATTATATGCTATAATACTTAATACCTCTAATGATGCTTGAGAAATTGTGGGTTTTACTTGCTTGCTTAATAAAGGATATAAATATTCATAATACTCTTTTTTTGAAGATAGCTGATACCCATCTTCTATTCTTACAATTTCTATACCCCTATTTTCTTTTACATATTCTTCTTGCATTAAATTGATTGTTTCTATTATTTTATCCGATGTCTGTTCAAGAATTGCCATTAATTCTCTTATTTTAACAACTCTTCCAGCAGCAAATAAAATTGCCTCTATTACTCCTTGTAATTTTTCTTGTTCCATCTTATTTATTCCTTCTTTTGCTAAAATATGTATATATTATATCATCTATACCTATTTCTGGTCAATATATCTTGATTTATCTATCTTTTTATGCTATATTAATCTTGGTAAAAATTAGAATATTAATAGGTGGTGATTGTATGTACGAAGAAGAAAATAATGAAAAGAGAAAAAAAATTGAAATTGTTCAAGGTACATCTAAAGATTTAAATATTTCTGAGGTTAAAGATAATTTGACTTTTGAAAAACCTGAAGAGAATAAAAAGGAAAATATTATTATTCCTGAAAATCAAGAGGAAAATTAGTATTTTTTATACAAAATTTAATTTATTATTATTTAATAAAAAATATATGGTTTAGAATTCAAGGGGAGCGAACTGCGTAAGCATGAGTAAGCCGTACGGCGTGTCCTCACGCCGGGAATTATAAACCATATATATTTTTATACAATTATAGATAATACTATTAAATTTCTGTTGCCCCAATTATTCCAGCATCATTTTTTAGTTTTGCTGGTAATAATTTTACTTTAGTATCTTTGTTAAAGATTTTATCTTTTAATTTTTCATCTAGTATATGTAAGAAAATATCTTCATAGTATGAAAAACTACCTCCAAAAGCTATTGCTTCAGGTTCAAATATATTTATTATATTTGCTATTCCTATACTTACATTTTCTAAATATTCATTTACAAATTTTTTTACTTTTTCTTTTTCTATATTTTTTCTAATATAATTTTGTACTTCTTCTGCCTCTGTATTTGCTTCTAAATTTAATTCTTTTATTGCTCTTGCCTTAAATCTTTTCATTGATGCATAAGTTTCAAAACAGCCTTTTTTTCCACAATTGCATAAGTTACCATTTTTTTCAATTATCATATGTCCAAATTCAAATCCTGGATTTTGTTTTGGTTCTAACAAGTCACCATTTAAAAATACTGCACTTCCAACTCCAGTTCCCAAACACAAAAATACACAGTCATTATATTGTTTTAATGAGCCATATTGTTTTTCTGCAATTCCTGCACATTTTCCATCATTTTTTATTTTAACAACAGTATTGTACTTTTCTTCAAGCACTTTTCCTATGTCAAATTCTTTTATATTTAAGTTTACTAAGTTTCTAATTTTACTTCCTTTAGGACTTCCAGGCACTGATATTCCTATTTTTGAAATATCTCCTTTTGTATAATTGTATTTTTCTAATAATATTCTTATTTCATTATCTATTATATCAATTATTAAGTTTTCTGCTCTTTTTTCTTCTTTAATTTCATTTATGTCTATATCTCGTGTTTCTTTGGCTATCAAATTTCCGTTTTTTTCTACTATTCCACAAGCTATATGACTTCCACCAATATCTATTCCAATTTTCATACTAGCTCTCCTTTATTCTATTAAAAATTTTGATTCATCGCTATTACCTAATTTATATATTTGTATATTCAAGATTTTGCAGCTTCGCGCAGTTTGGAGGACTTTATGTCCGACAGCAAGAAATAAAAAATCTTTGAATATACAATTGATATTTCAATAAAAAAAGAGCAATATGCATTGCCCTTTTTTAAAATCCTGCTGCTGATAATAGGAATGTACCCATGTATACTTGAATACAAGGAACAAGTACAACTATTGTTATAAAGATAATTACAACACCAATTATTGAATATAAAATTTGTGGTAATATCTTTACTATTCTATCTAGTATTTGATCTATATCCATTTCCATATATTCTACTAATTTTTCCATCATAGTAGGTAAATCTGTCTGCATACCTATTTTTAACATTTCTGTTATCATAGGCTCTGCTAATCCTGATTTTTCAAATGGGTCTACCCAAGAATCACCAACAATTATATTATTGATAGCTGTTTCTATTATAGAAAGCATAACTAGGTTCTTAACAACGTTTTTGCTGATTTCTAAAGCCTCTTGTATTCTCATACCATTTTTTAGGTTTAAAACCATGGCTTTTGTTAATCTTGAAAAGTCTATAGCAAAAATTAATTTACCAAACACAGGCATTTTATATTTAAAGTAATCCCACTTATATTTGCCTCGTGGCGTTTTTATATATAATGCTATACCTCCAATTATAGCTGCTATAACTAATGTAGGTATTAGCCAATTTTCCTGTATTTTTGTTAAGAAGTTTGAAAATGCTATTGTGTATGATGGTAGTTGATCTGTTGAACCAACTTGTTCAAATACATCTTGTATAATTGGCACAACATACATACTTCCAAAGAATAATATAATAGTTAATATTACGAATTGTGCTATATTAGGAATTAATATTTTCTTTAATTTTTTTGTTAATTCTGTAGAGCTATCTAGGTATTCTACAGCTTGTCTAAGTGATTCTTCTAGAGAACCTGAAAGCTCACCAACTTTTATTAGGTTTATATATATATATGGGAATATATCTGAATAATATTCCATTGTTGTATACATATAATCTCCGGCTTCAACACCTGCTAATGTATCTTCTAATATACCTTTTAATGTTATATTTTCTGTTGATTGAATGATGGTAGACAATGCATGAACATTGTTAAATCCAGCTTTTTTTAACAAGTATAGATTTTGTGTAAATATAACTATATCTCTTTCAGTTACTTTTTCGGTTCTTGAAAGTGTCATATTAATTTTCTCTATTGTTGAAAATTTTCGACCTGTTTTTTCCCTTCCTACTTGAGCATTTGCAATTTGCATTATTTCATCAATATTTGTTTCATTTCTTTTTATTCCTGTTCTTTTATATTTACCAAAGCTAACTTGGGTAACATCAATTGGCATTAATCCATTTACTTTTAATTTTTTTATAAGATTTTGTTTACTTTTATCCTGAACTCTATTTTTTACTAAAACACCATTTTCATCAACTGCTCTATATATATACTCAGGCATATTCTACCTCCTTCCCATGAAATGTTTAAAATCTATTTCTTTGTTCTTCTTCCTCTTTTTTGATTTTCAATTGTGTAATAGTTCTATTTAATACTTCTATATTCTTTTCTTCTATTTGTGCTTTTGCTTGGTCTAGTGTTATTATATCATCTGTAAATAATTTTGCAAGAGAATTTATTAAACCAATACTTCCATTGTTTGATGAACTTTGTATAGCATCTTCTATTTCTGCTACACTTAGTTTATCTTTTCTAATTAATCCTGCTACAACATTATCTACAACCATTACTTCTGGAACTAATGATAGTGTTCCTCTTTTGTTTTTTATTAACCTTTGTGACACAACAAGTTTTAGTAATGAAGCAATTAAATATTTTATTTGTGATTGATCTCCTACTTCATAGAAATTTATCATTCTGTCTATAGTTTCTGCACATGATTTTGTGTGAAGTGTTCCTATAACTAAGTGTCCTGATTCTGCTGTTTCTATTGCTGCATCCATTGTTTCTCTATCTCTTATCTCTCCTATGATTAGAATATCGCAATCTTCTCTTAATGAATTTTTTGTACCTATACTATATGCTGGAACATCTCCTCCAACACCAACTTCTTTTTGTACAATTATTGATTTTTTACATTTATGTTTATATTCTACTGGGCTTTCAAGTGTAAGTATTTTCTTGTTTTCGTTTTCATTAATATAATTAATTAATGCATTTAATGTTGTTGATTTACCAGAATTTGTTTTACCAGTAACTAGTATTAGACCTTGTTGTTGATGAGTCATTCTTCTTACTATATCTGGAACTCCAAGTTCTTCATATGTTGGTAATTCATTTCTAATTAATCTAGTTGTTATAACTGGAAGTCCACTTGAATAGGAAATATTTACTCTTAAACGTATATCTTCAAAAACTGCTGATGTATCTAATACTTTATATTCTCTAAAAAATTTATCTTTATCCAAATTTCCTTTTAAGAAATAATCATATACATCTAATATATCTTCTTTTGATATATTTTCATATTCATCTAATTCAACCAAGTCTCTGTTTATTCTTAGTGTAGGCTTTATTCCCGGAATAAAGTGTGCATCAGATGCACCAATCTGTTTTGCTTTTGATAAAATTGCATTAACATCTATCATCTTATTTCCTCCTAATAAAATAACAATTTACTATTTAGCTCTTCTAATGTAGTAGTTCCTTCTACAACTTTTCTTAGTCCATCCACTATTAAAGGTTTATAACCCTCTCTATAAGCTTCTTCTCTTATTTCTAATGTTGGGGCATCTTTTGCAATAAGTTCTTTGATATTATCAGTAATTAGTAGTGTTTCAAATATAGCAATTCGCTCATAATAGCCACTGTTATTACATTTTTCGCAACCAACTGCATCATATGTTTTTGCATTGTCTAAATTAAATTCTACACCGTATTTATTACCTATTTTTGTTATTATTTCTTTTTCTTGCTCTGTGAATTCTCTCTCTCTTCTACAATTTGTACACAGTTTTCTAACTAATCTTTGTGATATTGATGTTGCAAGAGTACTTGATATATCGTAATTAGAAATATTCATTTTTCTTAATCTTGAAACTACTTCTATTGCATTTAATGTGTGTATTGTAGATAGTACATAATGACCTGTTTGTCCAGCTTGCATAGCTATTTCTGCTGTTTCTTGGTCTCTTATTTCCCCAACTAGTATGATATCTGGGTCCTGTCTTAAAACTGTTCTTAAAGAACCTGCAAATGTTGTTTTTGGATCTATTTCAATTTGGTTTAATCCAGGAATCCTTATTTCTACTGGATCTTCAATTGTTGTTATATTTATTTCTGGTTTGTCTAAATAATCTATAACACTGTAAAGAGTTGTTGTTTTTCCTTCTCCTGTTGGTGCTGCTATAACAGTTATACTATTTCTTTTATCAAAGGCATCTTTTAAAAGTTTAGGATCCCTTGGATATCCTAAGTCAAATAATCCTTTTATTGTTGTGTCTTTTTTTAGTAATCTTAAAACAAATTTTTCTCCATTTATATTTTTTTGTGAAGATACACGAATGTTATAGTCTGGATACATTATTATTCTACCATCTTGTGGTTCTTGCTTTTCTTGATGCATATTTGAAATGGCTTTTAATCTACCAATTATTTGAACTTGTTTTTCTTTATCTACTTTTGCTACTGTTAATAGTTTTCCATCTATTCTATATCTTACTCTAATTTCTTTTTCTAATGGCTCTATATGAATATCACTGGCTCTTTTTGCCATACCTGTTCTTATTATGTTATCAACAATACTTGTTCCTGTTGCTTCTGTATCTATAGTTTCAGTTGAAATATTTGAAATGGAAGACAATACTTCTTCAATGTTTGATTTAAAAGTTATATATCTTTCCATTACTAAACCTTTATTAAGCATAAGTAATCTTACTGTTTCAACTTGTTGTTTATTACTTATATCTGAGAAGCACACTTTTATAATTCCATCTTGAACTTCAAATGGCACTACATTTGCTTCTTTTGCAATATCTAAAGAAATATATCTTGTAACATCAATTTTTACATCTGTTTCTGTTAAATAAAATACTTTTTCTCCTAATATTTCTCCCATTGCATCTAGTAATACTCTAGGATTAGCCAATTTTAAATCATTTAAAATATCTCCTAATTTTTCCTTGGTATGTGTTTTTTGATATTCTAAAGCTTCTCTAATATCTTCTTGCTTTACTATTCCTCTTCTTACTAATTCAATTCCTAAAGGCTGTCTTTGATTTGTAGCCATATAAATCTCCTTTCAAATTACCAATATTTTAATACATAATTAATTTTTTGCTCGTAATTTGTTTCATCTTTTGCCCCAATTTTTATTCTTATTTCTATATACTTTTTATTACTTGTTGCATCTTCTATTTGCATTGCATCTAAATCTTGTATATTTTTAGCTATCTTCTGCATATTTTTATAAATTGTTTTTTCTTCTTTTATATATCTATAGGTATCTCCATCTTCGAAAGCAATTTGTAAAACATTTTTTCCATCATTGCTCATTAATTGTTTTATTTCTGCTTGCTTATTTGTTTTTACATCTTCAATAAAATACATATTAAATTTATTGAATTCACTCACATCCACACTATCGTCATTTATATATTCTAAATTTGAATAAATATAAGTGCTTAGTGCCGCTAGTAATCCTATGATAATGCTAAAAAATATTACATATATAACTAAAATTGCGAGTGTTATACCTTTTTCAGACTTCATTTTTTCACCTACTCTTTTACTTTTATTTTATTTACTTCTATTTCTCTGTCTTGTCCATCAAAATTATATCTTATGTTTACATTTATTCTTTTTACAATATCTTGAGCTTCTGGATGAGAATCTATATATTTTTCTTGAGTTAATGTAAGGGTATATTTGTCTAGTGGTAGTCCTGTTTTTGCAATTATTAAATTTGTATATTCTTGCAAATTTTCTATTTCTCCATATTCCCTCATATCAATATCTTCACATATTTGAATTATATATCCCATTGCGTTTTCATGTATTTTTATGATGGCTGATTGTTTATAAATTTGAACATATAAAGTTAATATTACTGTAGTAAATAATATAAAAATCAAAGCTCCTGTTGCTACATCTAAACCAGTTGCACCATTTTCTTTTTTTATTTTTATTTTTTCTTCATTCATTTAATCACCTACTAAACTAAGAATATTGATAAATAACACTGTTAAAGAATTTGCTATACATAAGTATAAAGCTATTGGTTGTTTTGTTATATTTATATTATATTTTTCCCTTTTGTTTAATATTTTATTTATTATAATTTTTATTCCTACAATTAGCATTGTTATTATAATTGAAATAATGGTTGCAACTTCATAAGTAAAGAAAGCCATAATTATACATAAAATTAATACATTTAGTTCATATTCATCTTTTCCTGTTTTCTTCAACCTATATGTATTTAAAATTAATATAATTGCTATTATAACTAAATATATAATGAATCTATTTGGATTAAATGCTTCTATAGTAATATATTGATACAACATATACATAATTGAAATAACTAATCCATATATTAAAACTCTTTTATCAATTTTATTGTGTTCTTTATCTATTCCAGCTATTAAAAACAAGAACACTATATATAATGCTCCAAAAGCAAATTCAATTATTTTTTGGACTGTCATGTTATATACATCTATCCTAATCATCCAAGCCAATAATAAAAATGCGATACCAGAAAATAGTTCAATGATAAAATATCTTGGACCAATTTTATTACCACAGTATCTACACTTTCCTTTAAGAAAAATATAACTAAAAATTGGAATCATATCTAAGAAAGCTAATTTATGGTTACACTTTGGACAATAAGAACGTTCATGAGTTATATTTTGATTAAGTGGTATTCTATAAGTAGCTAATGTCAAAAAACTCCCAAAAACACATCCCATTGCAAAGATTATTACATACAATATAATATTCATTTTTTCATCCTTTATTTAATAAAGGTTACCTAAATACGAATAATTTAGGTAACCTCCATATTTAGTACTATTATTTTAAATAATAGAAGTATTTTTTAATCATACTCAGGATTAGTCAGCTAATCCTAAATTTTGTAATAAATTGTCATAAGTGTTTGTGAAAGTATTCATTTCTCCAGCTTCATTCTTTTCTGCTTCATCCCATTTTTGAGTAGCATTTTGAGCACTTGTGAATATTCCATTTTGACCTATTGTTAAGCTGATTGCTACACCAGCTAGTATTAATAGAACAATAATTGTTACAACTAATGCAACTAATGTAATACCACTTTCTTTCTTAAACATAAAAAATTCCCTCCTTAGTAAAAATTTGTATATATTTATAAAATATAAATATTACCTAAAATAATGTTATATAAATAGGTTATTTTGTTCCCTTATTTATATTTTCAGATGTGTAATAATTGTCAGTAGTATTCCTATCTACCGAATTACTTCCATTTGGTTCTGCTGTATTTCCAGTTACATTTGCTTCACTATATTCAGAAAAAGGATCTGGCTTTCCTGGATTATAGCTTTGAGTAACTTGGTATTGTGTTAAGTCTGTATTATCTATTGTGTATTCTGTTTCCTGCGTTGTATAACTTCCTATAGTATCTTCTGTTATTTCTGCTTCTATATTTTCTGGCGTTTTGTATGCTGTTACTTTAGCTGGAATAATCTTATTAGTTGGAATATAATTGTAAAATATTACAGCCATAATTAAAATAATCGCTATACAAACTAACAATATTATAAAAACCTCTTTAAAAATAGTCTTTACCATAATTTCTCCTATTCTACAGTATTTGTATTTTGTACTTCATTTGTTGAGTTTCTTGCATTATTTGCAGTATTAGTTGTTGAACTATTTCCTGCATTTGTTGTTACTGTTGTTTGTTCTTGTTGTATTTTAACATCTTTCACAGTAAAAGTACATTGATTTTGCGTCATTGAAAAGTTATCTATAGTAAATTCTAATGTTGAATCATTTTCTAATTCTGTAATAAAGTTTGTGATGGCAAGATAATTTCCGGTTACAGTAAACTCCAAATTTCTATATTCTGAATTTGCAATAGAGCCTGAAGTAACATCCATTTTTATTACTACGCCCTCTTTTGTAGCATGGTTTCCTACCTTGCTCCACAAATATTCAATCGTATAATTCTTTGTTTGTGTAGCATCTTGTAATTGACTTTCCGTGCTAGAGTTTATTCTGCTTAAACACTCTTCTTTAGATTGCGTTAATGCCGAAATATCTTCCTTCAATTTTGAAAGCATATTTTCATAATTTTGATTTGCAGTTTTTGCTTCATTAATCTTTCCTGTTAAGTTATCATTTGCTGCTTGTATTTGACTTACACCTAATACGTGCAATGGTCCAATATTTATACCATTTTTTATGCATAACGCAGCCATTATTATTAGTAATATTAATAATATTGATATTAATAATTTTCTCATTGCCTTCTCCTTCTTTATTATGGTAAGTCTCCTTCTATAGTTACTACTACATAATCTCCTTCTTTTGTTCCTTCTGTAGATGTTACATTTTCTAGATATCCATTGTTGCTTATTCTAGCTTTAAAATATGCTAATTGTTCGTATTTTGTAGATTGTGCTGTAATAGTAATGTGTTGTCTTGTACGTTCATCTACTGTTACTTCTGTGTTGTTTATTTTTGTTAATTGTACACTTTTTGGAATTATATATACAATTTGATTTAACAATGTTGGTATTTCATTTTTTCTACTTCTTTTTGATTCAATTTGAGAGCTAGCATCATCTAATTCTGCCATAAAACTGTCATAATCTTTTTTCTTTTCTAAAACCTTATTATCATCAGATGTAACTGCTGCTACTTGTTTATTTGTGTCTGCTGTAACTTCTTGCGCATCTTGAGTTTTTTTACTTATCTGATTTCCAAGGAATATTGAACATACAGAATATATAATAACAACCATTAGTACTGTAGCACATCCTCTAACTAGCCACATTTCACTTGGTTTTAGTGTTCCCTTCATGTTCATATCAAAGCTGAATGAATTACTTCTATTGCCAGTTTTTTTATTTTTTCCTAATGTTTTTATATCTGAGTGTAATAACGTATTTAAATCATCTTTCCAAGAGCTTGTCTTAAAATTTAAACTCTTTAATCCGTAATCTAGTCCTTCCATAGCTAAAGCTATAGCACTATTTACTTCTATATAATCTTTTATATTTATTTTATTATTATTTATTGCAAAAAATGGTTTTAGTATTTCACATTTAGATTCTTGAAAATATTCCTGAAAATATAGCTCTATATTGTTAATTGCAGTTCCTAATCCAGTTAAATATATCTTATCAATTTTATTATATTCTTCTTTTATTTTCTTAACTTCTTGAACTATATTAAATAATGTTGGCACTATATATGACAAATACCTGTTATTTGGATCATCATTTTCATTAGTTTCCATTGTATATATAGTAGTATTTTTGCAAATTTCATATGCTTTTGAGTAAGAATTTTCTTTTTCATTTATTTTTTCTATTATTTCTTGCATACCATTTGGAATGGAATCCACACTATAAACTCTTTGATTCAATATTGTTGTAACAGTTGTTTTTTCTTCGATATTCACAATCATTACATTTTCGCCTTTTTTAATATCTGCTATATTCGCAATTGATGTTGCCAGTGGCGTTACTGATTTTACTTTTCCTGTCTTTATTGTAGACAATATTTCTTCTAAATCGTTTTTGCTTTCATAGAAATATATAACTCTGTTTCTATCTTTGTTTACCAAATCACTTACAATTATATATCTTCCTTCATATGCATTTGCGTTTAAATGATTGTCCGAACATAGTGTTTCGAATTCTGTAGATATTGTTTTTTTTGTATCATTCTTATTTAGTAATCCAAAAACGCTAAAATAACTATTTTTTTCATCTTTTGTATTTATACAAATTGGAATGTTAGCACTATTTGTTTCATTGATTATTTGATTAATATTTCTTTCCAAGTCATCATAAAACTTCATGCCAAAAGATGCAACTTCTATTTGATTATTGTTTTTTGTTAATTTTGCATACTTTATCACTTGGTTGTTTATGCTAATACCTAAACTTTCCTGCATCTTTTTACTCCCTTTCATATTATTATAGTTTACATATAATAAACAAATATTCAGTTTTATTTTTCCAATTTTTTATCTATCATATACATTTTATATTTTTTTATTTAAAAGTCAATATTTTGTCTATTAATGTCAAAAAAATGTAATATTTGTAACATTTGTAACATTTGTAATATTTGTATAATTAAATGCCTTATACATTTGCCGATTATTATTAATTTAATTGTATATTTAGATTTCTAGTTCCTTGCGGGAGCGAAGCTCCAAACGCACTTCGCTGGAATCCTTCCAGCTCGTTTGAACGCTTACGCGGAACTACGAAATTCTAAATATACAATTTTTATAATATACGATTGAATATATTTATGTACCATATTATATGTTAAAATAGAATTTTTCTATAAACATATTCTTTTATATAATCTGAAGCTGTATCTGGTGCTACTTTTCCTGGAAGCGCTGAAGCCAAAATTGCTTTTATTCCAAGCTTTTCTGCAATTTCATAATCTACACCTCCCGGAGCAGATGCTAAATCTATTATTAATGTTTCTTTACTCATTAATATAAGAGTACTTTTGTCTAAAATCTTGTAAGGAATTGTATTAAATACGATATCCATTTTACATATATTTTCTTTTAGTTTTTCAATTGGAATCTCTTTATATCCATATGCTTTTATCCAGGCTAAATCTGTTGTTTTTCTAGCTTCGCAATATACATCCATCCCTATCCCTTTTAATTTACTACATAAAATTTTTCCTACTCTTCCAAATCCTAAAACTAGCGCTTTTGAATTATGAAGTGCAAAATTTGTTTCTTCCATTGCTACTTGAATTGCACCTTCTGCTGTTGGTATCGTGTTTAATATTGTAGTCGCTTCATCACTAAGTATATCATTTCCAGTTATTAATATTTTATCCTTTGATATTTTTTTAAGTTCTTGTAAGCTTATTTTTTTATTGCTTAATGGTGTATATACATTTATATTATCTTTAGTAAGTGGAAGTGAACTAATTACTACATCATAATTACTTTTGTAAATATCTTCTATACTATCTAGTTCATTTATATCCTCTACTTTATTAGCAAATGTTTTCACTTTGTTTCCATCATCTTTAAGCTTTTGTGCTAACATACCCATTCTCTTATCTCCACCTATAATTAAAAAATTGTAATTCATAATTTTCCTCCTTATAGATTATATTATGAACTACAATTTTTATTGTTATATTTCTCTTTCTTTATTAATATTTAATTCTACCTGTTTTTTATCATTCTCGGTTAGTCTTTCTACTACATCATAGGTATTTTCTAAGTAAGATATAAGATTTGCTTCTTTTTCATTTATATTAGTTTTTACTTTTTTATCTTCGTGCAATTTTAATTTACCTATTATCACTCCGAAATATACATCTTTTTCCATTATTCTTATCATTTTAGGATTTAATTCTAATGAAATATTTGCATATTGCATTGCTAAATCATTTTGTTTATTTATCAATTTTATTTTTGCAAGATAATAATAAGCTTCAGCTTGTATTTTTTCATCTTCTGTTTCAATGCATTGCATAAAGTATTTTTCAGCTTCATCATAATCTTTAAATATTAAACTAATTTGTCCTAAATTTAGTTTAGCTACATCTAAAAGTGAATTAATTGTCGCAGCCTTTTTGTAATAATCTTTTGCATTTTGGAAATCGTTTAATCTTGTGTATGTCATTCCCATACAATAATATAATTTATATTCTCCTGGATGATATTTTATAGCTTCTTGATAAATTCCTACTGCTTCCTTAAACATTTCGTTGTCATATAGAACTTCTCCTAACAAAAGACTTGCATCTAAATATTCTGGTTTTTTTCTTAGTATATCTTGCAATGTTTTTACTGACAATTCATATTTTTCGTTTTCTTTATAAATATTAGCTAGTCTTAAATAGTTTTCCAAATTTTTAGGTTTTAATTCTATAATTTTAATATATTCATATTCAGCTTTTTCTTTTTCGTTATTTTTTTCATACCATTCTGCCATTTTTTTATGGCTTATATAACTATTTGGATGTTTTTGTATGCTTTTGAGTAAAACCTCTTTTGCTAAATCATTCTGATTTTTATTTTCGTAAAAGTTAACTTTAGCCAAATTTATTATCTCAAATAGATTTACATTACTTTTTTCTAATATAAAACCTATTATCGGAATTATTATGCTCAAAGTATACATTATTATCATAGTAATTCCATTTGGATTAATCGAAGAAAATATGCAAATAAAATCGATTATAAGTCCTATAAATTCTGGTATGAGTGCAAAAATATAGTTTGAGTTATTTTCTTTTATTAATTTTAAAAAAGTTATTATAAATATTGATAGCGCAATTATGCTGAAAATAATAATATGAATCATATTTTTCCTTCCTATTTTTGTTTTTTACAGTATATCACAAAATTTATTTCATAACAATACCCATTTATTTTTGCTATACATTTAAGAAATGATATAAAAAGTTGTAGAAATTGCTATTTTTAGCGTTTTAGCGTCATCGTTATTCCGTATCCTTTGCTATACTTTTTTAATATAGAAAGGAGTATGGATATGTTACTTTGTACAGCCGTTAGACAACGAATTATAAATATTGCTAGTGAAAGAAATATAACACTTCACAAATTGGCATTAAACTCTGGTATTCCTTACTCTACATTAAGTAGCTTTATGAATGCCAAAAGTAATAGTATTACATTAACAACATTATTACATTTATGCGAAGGTGCTAATATTAATTTAGAAGATTTCTTTAAAGATAAATTATTCCAGGATGTTGAAGCAGAAGATGTCAGAGATACTGTTTCTACTAAGAAATAAACATTCACAGCTTAATAAAAATTTCAATAAAAATCAAAATTTTAAACAGATAAGTAATATAATTTACCACTATTATTATTTTTTTAATTTATATTTGAACTTCTGGTTCCTTGCGGTCGCTTCGCTCCAAACGCACTTCGCTGGAAATACTTCCAGCTCGTTTGAACGCTAACGCGGAACTGCGAAGTTTCAAATATAAATTTTTAAAATTAATAACATGCGTGAATCATAACAATAGGTTGATTTGCTTAAAATTTTGATTTTTATTGTATTTTTTCTTATATTGTTGTATTCTATATAGGTATATTTATTCGCAGAAAGGATATAATGATGAAAGTAAATATAGTTTTAGTAGAACCAGAAATTCCACAAAATACAGGAAATATTGCCAGAACTTGTGCTGCTATTGGGGCTAAACTGCACTTGGTATATCCCCTGGGTTTTAGTATTACAGAAAAGGCAGTAAAAAGAGCTGGATTAGATTATTGGGATAAATTAGATATAGAAGAACATTCTTCTTTAGAAAAGTTTTTAGAAAAATATCCTCCTGAAATCAATAATATGTTTTTTTCTACTACAAAAGGAAAACATATATATTCAGAGCCTTCTTACTCTTCTATGAATGAAGTATTTTTGCTATTTGGAAAAGAAACAAAAGGGTTACCCGAAGATTTATTACTTAAATATATAGACAAGACTATTCGTATACCTATGAGAAAGGATTTGCGTTCTCTAAATTTGTCTAATTCTGTATGTGTAGTTGCATATGAGGTTTTAAGACAGAGTGATTTTTTTGGTTTAGAAGAAATTAGTAGTTATTTTGATAATTAAGAGGTGTATTAAAAATTGAGAAGAACAAAATTAATTGACAGAGTTTTACCTACATATACCAAAGGTGAAGAAATATTTAATATGACATCACATATTGTTGGTGGAGTTTTAGGTATTGTTGCAACTATACTTTGTACAATATTTGCTGCAATTCATGGCAGCACATATGGTATTGTTAGTGGTGCAATTTACGGTGCAAGCTTAATAATATTGTATACAATGTCTAGTATTTATCATGGACTTAGTCCTAAGTTATTTTCAAAACGCGTTTTTCAAATATTAGACCATTGTACTATATTTTTACTTATAGCTGGTTGTTATACCCCAGTTGCTCTATGCAATATACGTGAAGTTGATTCTGCATCTGGTTGGACTATCTTTGGTGTTATATGGTCTTTAGCCATAATTGGTATTGTACTTAATTCTATAGATTTAAAAAAATTTAAAGTATTTTCAATGATTTGCTATTTACTTATGGGTTGGTGCATTATATTTAGAGTTGATTTACTTATAAAATCTGTTGATATGGCTGGTATAATATTATTAGTAGCTGGTGGTATAGCCTACACTATTGGTGCTATCTTGTATGGTATTGGCAAAAAGCATAAGTATTTTCATTCAATATTTCACTTATTCATTTTATTAGGCAGTTTTCTTCAATTCTTCTGTATTTTGTTATATATAATGTAAATCCAGTCCTTTTATGGATTGGATTTTTATTTTATTTAAAGTATCTCTTAGTGTTTTACGACACATCGTCAACGTTTTTTCGTTTTATCTGTTATACTTCTTTTTTGAAAAGAGGTATTTTTTTATGCTATTATCTGTGGCAATAAGGCAGAGAATTATTAATTTAGCAATAGAAAATGATGTTTCACTTCATCAGCTATCTTTAGATGCTGGTATTCCTTATTCTACTCTAAGTAGTTTTTTAAACGGAAAAAGTGAGGATCCAAAAATTTCAACTATTTTACATATATGCGAAGGCCTAGATATCTCTCTTAAAGATTTTTTTGACAATGAGTTATTTTTAGATGTTGTTTTTGATTAATTTATTTAAAAATTCATAAAGCGTTATTGACGTAAATGCGTTATATTTCAATCATATTATCTTCTCTTTTTTGCTATACTATTTTTGTATTTTTATATTAATAGGAGTGATAATATGACCTTGCTAGATGCAACTAGAAACAGAATAAAAGAACTTTGCAAAATGAATAATATGAATATAAATCAATTATCTATAGCTTCTGGAATTAACCCTTCTACAATTAGGAGTATATTTAAGTTTATAAAAAAAGCTCCTTCATCTGAAACTATTTATTATATTTGTATAGGGTTTGGAATTTCTATTAAAGATTTTTATAACAGCAAGTTTTTTGATGATTTAGATGATGATTAGTAATTATAGAGTGGCATATACCACTCTTTTTTTAATTGTTTTCTCTTTTATCATCTAATAAATTAATTGATAAACATATAATTGCTATTCCTAACATAAGAATTGATGTTTCTTCATCTATCTTGTTTAATATGTTTAATACTACTACTGCTATTCCCATAGCTATTGACACTGCTTTTAAAATTAATTTAATTAAATCTCCTATTTTATTATTTTCATAGTCTTGCTTTTTTGCTTGTAAAAGTTCTTCAACAGATACATCAAGTATATCTGCTAATTTTGATATAGTATTTATGTCTGGACAAGATAAGTTTCTTTCCCATTTTGATACGGCTTTATCAGTAACATTCATCTTTTCTGCTAATTCATTTTGTGTCATCCCTTTTTTCTTTCTAAAAAATGAAATAGTTTCTCCTATATTCTTCATATTTTTAACCTCCTTTTGGAAATGTTACTACATATTAAAAACAAAGTAAACAAATATTTAGTTTATTTTTCTCAACTATTAGTTTAGTAATAAAACTACTTGAACTAATCCAATAAGTATTCCTCGCTTATCCGGGGATATTCTAAATGTTTTTTGTTTTTATCATTTTCTATTCTTTCATTTCAAAGTCCGAAATTTTATATCCTAGTTCATTTAATTTAGAATATAATTTACTGATAGGCATTCCTAAAATATTATAATAATCTCCAACTATTTTATCTACGAAAATTGAGGTTTTTCCTGCAATAGAATAACCAGCTCTATTTAATAAATATTTTTCATTTTCTACATACCAAGAAATATCATTGTCTGTAACACTTTTAAAAAATACTTCAGTAGTATCTGTAAAAGATATTTCTTTATCTTGGTATAAATCTTTTATAGTAACCCCTGTAACAGCATAATTTACTTTTCCACTCATCTTTTTTATGTTTTCAAAACCTTCCTTTTTGCTTTTAGGTTTTTCAAATTTTTTATTATCCATATATATAATAGAATCTGCTGCTACTATAAGAGCTTTATCAGAAATTTGTGAGGCAACTGAATTAGCTTTATCTCTTGATAAATCTATTACATATTGCTCTGGATCAATGCTATTACTGTGTTCTTCTACTTTACTTGTTACAACTTCATATTTCCAACCAACCATATCAAAAATATCTTTTCTCGTTTTAGAATTTGATGCTAAAATTAATTTCATTTAAATTACCTCCCATATTTTTTATATTATATCATTTTTTATAAATAACCAAAACAATAAAATTGACAGTATCTTTGAAAATAATTATATTTTATACTACTTGAACTAATTCAATTAAGTCTTTACCATCAAATAACAATTTTAATACTTATTTTCTTATTACTTATTTGGCTTTCTTCGTTCCCTACAATTTTATTCTCTATTTTTAATTGTTCAGAATGTCTTATTAAATATACCTGTGTTAAATTCTTCATTAATATCAACCTCCAAGATTATTATATCAAAAAGAACCCCAGTACTCAAATTACTTTGAATACTGGGATTAAACCATTTTAGAATTCTCTTGAGTTTTCTTAAAAACTCTTAAAAATTACTATTATTTGGTGCAGATAGCCTTAAATATTTTGCCATCTATCCCTTATATTCAAAGTGTTTTGAGATTTATGCTTTTTTCCTAACCAAGTTAGGAAAACTTTTTATTCCTCTTAAAATCACTATATTTTCTATAAATTCACTACTTTTTCTCTTGAATTTTTTTCAATTAATTTAAATCTTTCTTCATATTTATTCATTTGTTCTTCTAAATATTTTTCAGCTTTTTCACTTTCTGAATTTTGATAATAACTAAACACATCTCCATAGATATTTATTGTAGTTTGAATATCAGAATGTCCTAGAATATCTTTTAGAACTGTACTTGTCATACCTGCTTCAATTCCTCTAGTTGCAAAAGAATGCCTTAACATATGAGTATTTACATCTGATGTTTTTTGATTTACATAGTAAAAGCCTTTTTTATCTGAATACTTTTTATGCTTTGAATTTTTTACTCGTATTCCAGCATTCATACATATTCTTTTAAAAGCTGAATTGACTTGTCCATCTTCATAATATTTATTATCACTTCTGATAAACAACAGGTTATCTTTATTAGGTATCATTTCTTTTATTGAATTTTCTAAAATTGGTTTTGCTTGTGATAATACCTTTATCTTTCTTTTTCCATTCTTTGTTTTAGGAGTATTTCCAATTATTATTTTATCATGTTTATCTTTAGTCATTGTTTGATTTACAGATATATAATTTAAATCAATATCTATATCTTGCAATTTTAATGCTAAAACTTCTCCTATTCGCATTCCAGTAAAAAGAGATAATAATAAAATATTATTATATTTAGAAGGATGTGTTTGTAAATAAGCTATAAATTGATATTGTTCAAAAATAGTAAATGCTTTAACATCTTTATCTTCTTTATAACTTATAGGCTTTTTGATAGCTTCATATCCTGCAAAGTAATTATCGTTTATCTTTTTCTTTGCATATGCTTTTTCGAATACCATTTTCAGAATTCTGTATTCTTTTCCAATAGTAGAATTAGCCTTGTTTCGCTCACATTCTAAAAATCTTTCAATTTCTCCTCTTGTAACATATTGAATTGGTTTTAATGCAAAATTATAACTGCTAATAGCTTTTATCGTTTGCATATTTCTGTTATATCCTGCACCTTTTGTTATTCTGTCTTTATATTTCTGTTCTTCAATTTCTTTAGCAATTGTAATTATAGAATCTTCATTAGGCTTATATACTTTTTCTTTTATTCCTTCTTCTTGATTCTTAATTATTCTAGCTATTACTTTTTTTACCAATTTTTCTCTGTTAGTTCCTGTTAATTGCTGTCTTATAGGCTTTCCATTGTTTGGATTTGTTCCTAATCTTAAAATTTCAGCTCTGTATTCGCTATAGATATAAAACTTATCACAATTTTCTGCATTTGTGCAGGTTTTACATTTGTTACATCTATCCATTGTTTCTTTGCTCTTCCTATTTAAGCATATTCTTCTACTTTTGCATTGTGAACAAATAGGGCAAATGGCTTTTTCTGATGTTCTTTTTTTCTTTCTTATGTATTCATGAATTGTATAATCTATACCTTCTTTATAATGTATTTTTTTCATGTTTTCTCCTTCACTTAAATATTTTCATAGAGATTAGCTTGTACCTAGAAAAGCTATGATAATATATGTCTTGTACTCATATACTTTTTTAAAGCTTCTGCTTCTACTCCGTATCCTCTGCCATATTTTTGTGCAGGGAAATCATCTCTACGGAATAATTCTAAGCATTTTACTTTACCTAAGTGAAACATTTTACAAACATCGTCAGTGGTATAAATTACTAACATTGGTTTACACTCATTTGAATTTTTCATTTTCTTTGACCTCCTTGTTCAGAAATATTAAAAGGTATTTATATCCTTCCAATTGTTTTCTCACTTGAAGCCAAAATATAAGGTCTACATTTTTAATTTTTTTGAATATTTTTGAGTTCTAACCAAATCTAACAGTATCAATACTTTTAGCCATTTCATTTTCTTAAAATGTTGCAATTTTTTAGAAAAAATGATAAAATGTTAGCAATTTAAGTATTTATACTTTATTGTGCTACGCATATTATATCATTTTTAGGGAGTAAGTCAATAATAAAGTGTAAAAAAATTGAAATAAAA
Source organism: uncultured Clostridium sp. (assembly GCA_930980855.1). Taxonomy (GTDB): domain Bacteria; phylum Bacillota; class Clostridia; order TANB77; family CAG-508; genus CAG-793. The sequence goes on along the minus strand of CAKNIZ010000015.1, from coordinate 2,521 downwards.
AGGATTGATAGCAAATGTTACAAGAATTTAATTTTTTACCCAAGGATAGTTTTTATATTTGGTTTGATAGAAAATATAAAAAAGAATATTACATTACGCAATTAGCAATGTGTAAAATCAAATTTATTAAAGAAATAGATAATAAATTTAATTCTATAAAACTAATAAAGAATTATTCTAAAAGATTTAATGGAGAAGAAAAAATTTACTTTAGTAAATCTGATATATTAAATCCCTTTGAAGAAAATTACGGAATGTTTTTAATAAATTTTATAAATGCAGATTTTTCTTCTTTTGAAAGTGCATATCTTACATATTTCTGTTTTTATGGAATTGGATTGCTTGAAGAATTTTGTAATAATATTCCAACAATTCGTGCCTTTAACTCTGAACAAGAATTTAAAGATACATACAAAGACATATTTGATCAATCAAAAATAAAATTGAAAGAATTGCAAAATAATATAAGATTATGTGTCAATCATACATATAACTTAAAAAGACAAGATAAATATAAAAACTCATCTTATATTACTAAATTTATTGCTTATTCAATTAATAAAAACTTATTTAAATATGCAACAAATATAAATGTTTATTATAATATCAACTATGCATATAAAGTAAATGATATAAAAGCTACAAATATCACACCTTTGGCTGTAAAAGAAAAAATTGATGATAGGATTATTAATCCAACTGAAAGCAATATATATAATAGTGAATATATTTCTAATTTAGTTTATTTGTCCTTGAATGAAATAGTAACAAATTCTAATGTTTCCATTGGAATTTGTCAAAATTGTGGTAAGTATTTTATATCTTATAAAAAAGCGCCAGAAAAATATTGCAGAATAACTTATTCTGAAAATGAAGAAATTTGTAAAGATATTGGTATTCAAGTAACATATAAGAAAAAACAAAAACAAAATCCATGTTTATCACTTTATCGAAAAACATATCAAAAAAAACTAATGTATGCTAAACGCTCTGAAAATGAAAATATAAAGCACAAATTTGATAATTGGAAAAAACTTGCTAAAGAAAAAGTTAAGGAATTTAATAATGGTGTTATTAGTGAAAATGAATTGATTGATTGGTTAAAGAACTCATAAATATGCAATAACCTTTAGAATTACTCTAAAGGTTATTTGCTTTTTATTATTTTCTATTCTTTCATTTCAAAGTCCGAAATTTTATATCCTAATTCATTTAATTTAGAATATAATTTACTGATAGGCATTCCTAAAATATTATAATAATCTCCAACTATTTTATCTACGAAAATTGAGGTTTTTCCTGCAATAGAATAACCAGCTCTATTTAATAAATATTTTTCATTTTCTACATACCAAGAAATATCATTGTCTGTAACACTTTTAAAAAATACTTCAGTAGTATCTGTAAAAGATATTTCTTTATCTTGGTATAAATCTTTTATAGTAACCCCTGTAACAGCATAATTTACTTTTCCACTCATCTTTTTTATGTTTTCAAAACCTTCCTTTTTGCTTTTAGGTTTTTCAAATTTTTTATTATCCATATATATAATAGAATCTGCTGCTACTATAAGAGCTTTATCAGAAATTTGTGAGGCAACTGAATTAGCTTTATCTTTTGATAAATCTATTACATATTGCTCTGGATTAATACTATTACTATGTTCTTCTACTTTACTGGTTACAACTTCATATTTCCAACCAACCATATCAAAAATATCTTTTCTTGTTTTAGAATTTGATGCTAAAATTAATTTCATTAAAATTACCTCTCTTTTTTTACTGTTGTTTATTTTTTAAATTCATTTTAATTAGTTCATAAGCTTTTTTTATATCTATGTCATTTGAAATTTGTATTCCAGTATTCTTCATTTCTTCAAACATTTTTTGTTTTACACTATTAATCTCCCCTAATGTTTTTCCTTCAAAATCGTTTTCATTCTCGAATTCAATTAAAGTTCCTAAATTTTCAACTATTTGAAATGCAAATTCTGTTCCATCTTTTGCATAAACAATGACATGATATTTAACTTCAACGAGTTCGTTGAATCCTAAACATTCAAAGATTTTTTTTGCTTTCTCTATATCTTGAATATCTAAACTTATTTTTTGCTCTGATATTACATCACCGCTTAATATCATATTCTTTATTTTTATATGTAATCTTTTTTAATTCTTTATCAGCTAATTTTAGATTTCTAAGTAATATTGAATTCTTTAAAATATATTGTATATTATTTTTATTCAATTCTTGTAATTTTGAAGTCATATAGATATCATCAATATCACTTTCTCTTATAATCTTAAATCCTAGGTGTTTTAATTTTTCAAGAGCATCTTCAATATTTTCATTGACTCTTACAGTAATTTCTATTTGTTTCATCCTTAAATTCTCCTTCCATAACTTAAAGAATTATATAACAAAAAGGAGAAATTTGCAATAAAAATTTCTCCTTTTTGTTTAAGCATTTGTAGGTTAGTCAATCATATGTCACACTTTTTTGAAAAATATATGGTTTGAG
>CAKNIZ010000014.1 GCA_930980855.1 uncultured Clostridium sp. | reverse complement strand
CGCTAGCCTGTCACGCTAGAGGTCGACGGTTCGAGCCCGTTCCGGGTCGCCATTTTTTTATATATAAGTATGCCTCGATGAAGCAATAATTAATAAGCCTTGATAGCTCAGTCGGTAGAGCAAGGGACTGAAAATCCCTGTGTCAGTGGTTCGATTCCACTTCAAGGCACCATAATGTTTTGAAGTAGTTAGCAATAGCTACTTTTTTTGTGCATAAAATACATCTTATCTCTATGCTTTTCTTTAATAATCATTGCTCCTCTGGGGTGCATATAAATTTTTCTTTCTTGTATTACAAAAAAACATGTTCTTTAAAATATGTTAGAAAAAACTATGAAAAAGTTATAAAATGTGATATAAATATATAAAGAAAAATAAGAATAAACTATATGCTAGAATTAAAAAGTTTGTGATATTCATTATGAAAATTATACAATATAAAACCATACTTTCAAAAATATTTAAAATTCATAGATTTTAAATATAAAAGATGGTATAATAATATAAATTGATTTATGGAGGTAATAAATATGTCGAAAGAAAAACAAAAATTGTATAATGAAATTGAAACATTGCCAGAAGAACTTACAAATCAAGTTATCAGTTTTATAGAATATTTAAAACTATCATATATAGATAAAGAAGCTCCAGATAGCGTAACAATAAAGAGTAAAAAAGATTTAAAAGAAAAGCTACAAAAAGGTTTAGATGATATAAACGAAAATAGAGTAATTACTTTAGATGAAGCATTTGCTAAAATTGATAGTATATAAAGAGAATGGAGCAATGTTATGAAAAAATATGTAGTTGAGATTTCAAAAACTGCTGAACAAGATTTAGAAAATATTATTTCATATCTACAATTTAGGCTAGCAGAAGATATTATAGCAGACAAATACAAAATCTTATTTAAACAGGAATTAAAAAATTTAGAAAACATTGCAGTAAGTATGCCTATTTTAAGTGAGGATTTAACTGGACATAAAAACATTAGAAAAATCAATGTAAGAAATTATATAGTATTTTATATTGTTGATGACAAAAATTCTAAAGCATTAGTAGTAAGAATAGGTCATGCTTTTATGGATTGGGAAAAATATTTAAAAGATGAATAGTTAGCAAATATAAGTATTTGCTAATTTTTTAGCAACTATCCCTACAAATTAAAGTTTAGAAAGAAGGAAAAGCAAAATGAAAAATTATTTTTTTACGTCAGAAAGTGTAACAGAAGGTCATCCAGACAAATTGGCTGACCTAATCTCTGATAGTATATTAGATTATTGCATAAAAAAAGATAAAAATGCAAGAGTAGCAATAGAAACATTTTTATCAGGAAATACTGTAACAGTTGCAGGACAAATTACATTAAAAGAAAGAGTACCAATTAAAAAAATAGTAAGAGGTGTAATTAAAGAAGTAGGTTATGATAATGAATATACAGATATGGATTATAGAACCTGCAAAATATATACAAATATAACAAAACAAAGTCCAGACATAGCTTTAGGAGTTGATATAGGAGGAGCAGGAGATCAAGGTATTATGTTTGGATATGCTTCAGACGAAACAGAAGAATATATGCCATATAGTATATGTATGGCACACAAGTTAGCAAAAAAATTGACAGAAGTTAGAAAAAATAAAACAATTCCTTATTTAAGACCAGATGGAAAAACACAAGTAACAGTAGAATACGAAAATGATATTCCAAAAAGAATAGAAACAATTCTAATTTCTACACAACACGAAGTTGGAGTAAAACAAGAAGAATTAAAAAGAGATATCATAGAAAAAGTAATAGAAAAAGTTATACCTAATAATATGATAGATACAAATACAAAAATATATGTTAATCCAACGGGAAGATTCGTAATAGGAGGACCTTTAGGGGATACTGGGTTAACAGGAAGAAAAATAATAGTAGATACTTATGGAGGATATGCAAGACACGGAGGAGGAGCTTTTTCAGGAAAAGATGCAAGCAAAGTAGATAGGTCAGCTGCCTATATGCTTAGACATATTGCAAAAAACATAGTTGCAAATGGTTATGCAAAAAAATGTGAAATTCAAGTATCTTATGCAATAGGGATGGAAGAGCCACTTTCTATATGTGTAAATACTTATGGAACTGGAAAATTAGATGATGAAAAATTAGTTGAAATGATAAAAGAAAAATTTGATTTAACACCAAAAGGAATTATAAAATATCTAAACTTAGATAGACCAATATATACTAAAACAACAAATTATGGTCATTTTGGGAAAAAAGAATTACCTTGGGAAAAAGTAATAAGCATTAAAAACTTAAATAAAAGTTATATACATACATAAAAGCAGACTGAGCCTATAAGCCCAGCCTGCCATTTTTACCTTCTTAATTTTGCCCAAAGCTGAGCAAAATCCTCGTTGTCTTTAATTTTACCTCGTTGAGAAAGTGGAACATCATAATCCCTTTTCTCATAACCAGAATCTTGTAATGCTTGGATAACTTCCCGGTTTTTGGTGAGGTAGGTTTTACCGTCAACATAGACAAAAATGCAAATTCCTGCCTCAACAGAAAATGTACCGATTTTTTTGATTGATGCATCATCAACAGCAGGAGAAATCAATGGAAAATATCTTTTAACTTCTCCTCGTGCATAAAGCACATTAAATCCTTCTTCAGGAATTTCTATACACCTCCAAATAAATTTCTCGGGTAGTGGGCTTATTCCTCTTTTCTGAGCGAAAAGCTGACAAACTTGTTCAAAGTCATCCCGCAGAGCTTTTTTATCCAACATGGATTATCCCTCCATTAAATTAGTCGAGTAATAGAACGTAATAGTATAATTATAACATGCTTTATAAAAAAAGTAAAATGATTTTTAAGTAAAATACTTGTAAAACAAAATTAGTTAATATAAAATGAAATATAAGGAGTACACTATGGATAAAAAAGATTTAGAAGAGTTAGAAAAGTGGAAAAAACAGAAGATGAACTATATTGAAACATATGGCGTAGATATTTTTCATGAAAAAAAGAAAAAGAAGAGTACAAAAGTATTAGAAAAGCTTTTTAATTTTTTATATAAAGTTGCAAAAGCAATATTAATAATATTAATTTTTGTAATTATAATAGTAACCATAACAGGACTCATCTTATATTACCAATATATAGACTCAAAGCTACATGTTGACCCAGTAGAAACTATATCAAATATGTACAATAAGAATGTGCAAATTGTTTCAAAAAACATAGATGAGGATAGAAATGGAACTTATATATTGACTACAAAAGAAAATCCAGATATTGAGTTTAATGCTTATGTTCAGTGGAATAGTTTGAAGCAAGACTATTCAGATAGATGTCACAAATATTATTATGAAAAATGGCAAAATGAGGATAAGGGAATGCTAAAAACTAGTGAATACACAGAAGAAAATAACATTTTAACATATGAACAGTACATAGAAATAGAGAATAATGAACAATTAGAAAAAGCAGTAAATTTAATATATGAATTGAAAGAATTTGCAGGAAAAGATTTTTTTCCTGATTGGAACATATATATAATTGCAGAAAATCAAAGGATGTATTTGTTTAATTCAGCGAACTTGACTAGGGAAGAAATACTAAAAAGAATGCAAGAAATGTATAATAGAGTGTTAAACGGAGAGGTAGTAGAACCAAGACCAAATCTAGTACTTGAATTTTTACAAGGACTGTAAGAAAAAAACTGTAAATCTCTTGACAAAGACAATATAAATCTGTATAATATATAAGTGACTTAAGTAAAAAGAGATTATATATATATTTAAGAGCATAAGGAGGGATAAAAATGGCACAACCAAAAAGAAGATGGTCTAAAGCAAGAACACATACAAAAAGATCTACATGGAAATTAGAAAACAAAAATTTAGTAGAATGCCCACATTGCCATAGCTTAACAATGCAACATAGAGTATGTCCAAGTTGTGGATATTATGATGGAGTTGAAGTTATATCTCAAAAAGCTAACTAATTTTAAGATTGAAAGAAAGAGGTGAACTAAATGAAAGAAGGAATACACCCAGAATACCAAGAAGCTACAGTAACATGTGCTTGTGGAAATGTTATGAAAACTAATTCAACAAAAAAAGAATTAAAAGTTGACGTTTGTTCAAAATGTCATCCATTTTGGACAGGTAATTTAAGAAAAGAAACAACTGGTGGAAAAGCTGATAGATTTAAGAAAAAATACGGATTGGCTTAAAAATATATAAAAGGCTCTGTAACAAAAAGTTGCAGAGTTTTTGTTTTTCTAAAAACAATGAAAAAACACTTAATTTTTTTAGATTTTTATGGTAAAATATAACCACAAAAGGAGCTATAAAATGAAACAAATACAAATGCAAGACACATATATCAAAAAAATAAAAGAACTAAATAAAAACCAAAAATATGCAATACTTACAATGGGCTGTCAATTAAATGAAAACGACTCAGAAAGAATATCTGGAATGCTAGAAAAATCTGGATATACCAAAACTAATGATTTATCAAAAGCAAATGTAATAGTTTTTAATACATGCTGTGTTAGAGAAAATGCTGAAGATAGATTGTTTGGAAAACTAGGAGAAGTTAAGAAATACAAAGAAGAAAACGGATGCATAATAGCAATTGGTGGTTGTATGATGCAAGAAAAACACATGATACAAAAAATACAAGAGAGCTATCAATTTGTAGATGTAATATTTGGACCACATACCCTTCAAAAACTTCCAGAGGACCTATATAATTCAATAATAGAAAATAAAAAAATTGAAGATATATTAGATATAGATGGAGAAGTAGTTGAAGGAATACCAACAGCAAGAGAAGATAAAATAAAAGCATCAGTAACAATAATGAATGGATGTAACAATTTCTGTACATATTGTATTGTGCCTTATGTTAGAGGAAGAGAAAGAAGTAGACATCCACAAGACATATATAATGAAGTAGTAAACTTAGCAAAACAAGGATATAAAGAAATCACACTACTTGGTCAAAATGTAAATTCATATTTGGTAAGTGAAAAAGCAAAAGGCGAAAATGTAGATTTTATTGTAAAAAAAGAAAATGGTGATGAATGCAAAGTTAATTCATTTGCTACACTATTAAGACTAATAAATGAAATAGATGGAATTGAAAGAATCAGATTTATTTCTCCACACCCAAAAGACTTTACTGATGATGTAATAGATGCAATAAGGGATTCAGAAAAAGTTTGTAAACTTATACATCTTCCACTTCAATCAGGAAGTACAGAAGTGTTAAAAACAATGAATCGAAAATATACAAAAGAACAATATTTAGAGTTAGCAGAGAAAATAAAAAATAAAATTCCAAATATTGAATTTTCAACAGACATAATAGTAGGATTTCCGGGAGAAACAGGAAAAGACTTTGAAGATACTTTGGATGTCGTATCAAAAGTAAAATTTGAGCAAATATTCATGTTTATTTATTCAAGAAGAGTTGGAACAGTAGCAGATAAAATGGAAAACCAAATTGATGAAAAAATAAAACATCAAAGATTTGACAAACTAAAAAAACTAGCAGAAAATATAATTGCAGAAAAAAATGCTAATTATGTTGGAAAAACAGAATTGGTATTAGTAGAAGGAAAAAGCAAAACAAATGAAAAAATATATACTGGAAGAACTGAAACCAATAAAGTAGTTAATTTCGAAGGAAATGAAAATATGATAGGAAAAATATTACCTATGAAAATAGTTTCAGAGCACATGTGGTATTTAAAAGGGAAATATGATAACATATAATTATCCGGAGGAAAAAGACGTGTCAGAAATAATTGAAAAAGAAGAAAACCAAGAAAATTTAAAAAAATATTCACCAATGATGCAACATTATATTGAAACAAAAGAAAAATACAAAGATTGTATACTATTTTATAGATTAGGAGATTTTTATGAAATGTTCTTTGATGATGCAGTAAATGTATCAAGAGAACTAGAATTAACTTTAACAGGAAAAGATTGCGGGCAAGATGAAAGAGCTCCAATGTGCGGAATTCCATATCATGCAGCAGAAAGCTATATTGCAAAACTAATTGAAAAAGGATATAAAGTAGCCATTTGTGAGCAACTAGAAGATCCAAAACTTGCAAAAGGAATAGTAAAAAGAGATGTTATAAAAGTAGTTACACCAGGAACTGTAGTGGAAAGTAGTTTATTAGAGGAAAAAAAGAATAACTACATAATGTCAATTTATAAAGAAGGAATATATTTTGGACTTGCTGTTTGTGACATCTCAACAGGGGATTTTTATTCTACAGAAATAAAAGAAGAAAATAATTTTGCTAAACTAATAGATGAAATTTCTAGATATAATCCATCTGAAATAATAGTAAATAAAATGATGAAAGAATCTACAGATGAAATTTCATATATAAAGCAAAGATTTAATTGCTTTATATCAGAAGTAGATGAATTTAATGGTGATTTTCAAAATATAGACAAAGATTTTGAAATTTTAGATGATAGTGGAAATAAAATACCAACAATAAAAACAAAGCTTTTTTCTGTTTCTGCTATTAATGGACTTATGTCATATATAGAAGATACACAAAAAGCTAAAATGGAAAATCTTAATCAAATAATAGTATATAATACAACAAAATATATGTCACTTGACATAAATGCAAGAAGAAATTTAGAGTTAACTGAAAAATTAAGGGATAAATCAAAAAAAGGAACCCTTTTATGGGTACTAGATAAAACAGATACATCAATGGGAGGAAGGCTTTTAAGAAGATGGATTAGTGACCCATTAATTGATGTTGCAGATATAAATAGAAGATTAAATGCAGTAAAAGAATTAAAGGAAAATCTAATGCTTAGAGATGATATAGTAGAATCTCTTAAAAAAGTTTATGACATAGAAAGACTAGCTGGAAAAATATCTTATGGAACAGCGAATGCAAGGGACTTAATATCTCTAAAAAATTCTGCAAGACAATTACCAGATTTAAAAAGAGCTCTTTCAAATACAAAATCTGAAATGCTACAAAATTTATATAATGGACTAGATACTCTTGATGATATTTTTGAATTAATAGATAAAGCAATAGTAGATGATCCTCCAATGAGTGTAAAAGAAGGAGGAATTATAAAACAAGGCTATGATGAGACAATCGATGAATTAATTGATGCAACGACTAACGGAAAAAAGTGGCTATTAGATATAGAAAATAAAGAAAAACAAGAAACAGGTATAAAAAACTTAAAAATAGGATATAATAAAGTATTCGGATATTATATAGAAGTAAGTAAATCATTTGTGAAAATGGCACCAGAAAGATATATAAGAAAACAAACATTAACAACAGGTGAAAGATATATAACAGAAGAACTAAAGAACTTAGAAAATCAAATAATTGGTGCACAAGAAAAAGTAGTGGTACTAGAATATGATGCGTTTGCAAAAATAAGAGACACAATAGAACAAAGCGCAAAAAGATTGCAAACTTCAGCAAGCATTGTTGCAAAAGTAGATGTATTAAGTTCACTTGCAAAAGTGGCTGAAGAAATGAACTACTCAATGCCAGAAGTGGACAATGGAGATGTTATAGACATTAAAGATGGAAGACATCCAGTAATAGAAAAAATATTGCCATCAGGAGCTTTTGTGCAAAATGATGCATATTTGGACTCGGCTTCAAACAGATTAGCAATAATTACAGGGCCAAATATGGCAGGAAAATCAACATATATGAGACAAGTAGCTTTAATAACACTTATGGCACAAATAGGAAGCTTTGTACCTGCTTCTAAAGCACACATTGGAGTTGTAGACAAAATTTTTACAAGAGTAGGTGCATCTGATGACTTAAGCATGGGTGAAAGTACATTTATGGTAGAAATGATGGAAGTAGCTTCTATTCTAAACAACGCCACAAGTAAAAGTTTAGTAATTCTCGATGAAATTGGTAGAGGAACATCAACATATGATGGACTATCAATTGCATGGGCAGTTGCAGAGTACATTTGGGATAAACAAACATGTGGAGCGAAAACTTTATTTGCAACACATTATCACGAATTAGTAGGTCTTGAAAGCAAATTAGAAGGTATAAAAAATTACCATGTTGCCGTTAAAGAAAAAGGAGAAGATATAATTTTCTTAAGAAAAATTCTACCAGGTGGGACTGACGAAAGCTATGGTGTTCATGTTGCGAAGCTTGCAGGAGTACCAAAAACTGTAACAAAAAGAGCAAATGAAATACTTAAAACCTTAGAAAGAAAAAGTATATTAAAAGAAGGAAATATTACAAAAGAAGAAAAAGCTAAAAATGAAGGACAACTAGATTTATATAACTATAAGTTGGCAGAAATAGCACATGAGTTGGATAAAATAAAATTAGAAGAAGTCACACCGATAGATGCACTAAATATTTTATCTAAAATCAAGGAAAAAATGAATTAAAAAATACAATATAACAAAGAGCAAGAAAGGGAATACTTATGAAAATTTATTATCATGAAAGAGAGGTAGGAGTACCTATGGAAGAATCAAGAGTGATTGATTTATTTAAGGAGAATATAAAGTTCTCAAAAAATAATATTATTGCTTGTAAATGCAATAATGAAATTAAAAGTTTAGATTTTGTAGTAAAAGATGGAGATAATATAGAATTAATAGATATAACAGATAAAGATGGAATGAGAATATATGTTAGAGGAATTCTATATATTATGGCAATGGCATTTAATAGATTATACCCCGACGCATTTTTAAGTGTAAATTATCAATTATCTAATGCGATGTTTTGCGAAGTAACAAATATGAATGTTACAGAGTCAATGCTTCAAAAAGTAAAAACAGAAATGAAAAATATAATAGACCAAGACTTTCAAATAAAAAAAGTTATCATGGATAAAAAAGAAGCGGAAGAATTCTATGACAAAGAAAATACAATAAGAGGAAGGCTGCAAGTTGAAAACAAAGAAAAAAATACAGTATCATTGTATTTTTGCGAAGAATATTATAATTATTTTTATGGAGTAATGCCAATTTCAACAGGATATATAAAATTATTTGACATAAAAAAATATAGAGATGGATTTATAGTAAGATATCCAAGTAGAAACAATCCAGGAGAACTTGGTGAATTTAAAGAAACAAAAAAATTACAATCAACTTTAGATGAATATGACGATATAAATAGACTAATGCATATAGGCACAATTCAAAGCTTAAATGATGCTATTGAAGAAGGAAGAACTAATGAAATAATTCTTACTGCCGAAGCTTTACACGAAAAGAAAATAGCTGAAATAGCGGATAAAATAGCTGCAAAAAAAGGCGTGAAAATTGTATTAATTGCAGGGCCTTCATCTTCTGGAAAAACTACATTTGCTAAAAGACTAGGAATACAATTAAGATTGCATGGAGCGAAACCAGTAACAATAGGAACAGACAATTACTTTGTAGAAAGACAAGAAACTCCAAAAGACGAAAATGGAGAATATGATTTTGAAGCAATTGAGGCTCTTGATTTAAAACTTTTTAATGACCATTTAACAAAATTAATAAATGGTGAAGAAATAGATGTACCTACATTTGATTTTAAAGAAGGCACAAAAAGATATAATGGAGAGAAAATGAGTTTAAATGATGATGAAATACTAGTAATAGAAGGAATTCATTCTTTAAACGATAGACTAACAGCAAATATACCAAAAGAAAACAAATTTAAAATATATATAAGTGATTTAACAGTACTAAATATAGATTATTACAATCGTATTTCTACAACAGACACAAGACTTATAAGAAGAATAGTTAGAGACAATAACTTTAGAAGTTATTCTGCACTTGACACACTAAAAAGATGGGGATCTGTAAATAATGGTGAAAACAAAAATATTTTCCCATACCAAGAAGAAGCAGACATAATGTTCAATAGTTCATTAGTATATGAATTAGCAGTCCTTGCAAAATATGCGAAACCATTATTAGATGACATAGATAATTCAGTACCTGAATATGCAGAAGCAAAAAGATTAAGTACATTATTAGGATATTTTGATAAAATAGATGAAAAAGCAATACCAAACAACTCTATACTTCGTGAATTTATAGGAGATAGTATATTTGAATATTAGGAGAAATAAATGAAACAATTCACAAAAAGAGATGAAGAATTTATATGTGAAAATTGCGGGAAAAAAGTAGATAAATTAGGATATACCTCAAGAGACCATTGTCCATATTGCTTATGTTCTAAGCATGTGGACTGTCTCCCAGGTGATAGAATGGAAAGCTGCCATGGAATACTAAAACCTGTGCAAGTGCAACTAGATAGTAAAAAAGGATATGTCATAGTATATAAATGTAGTAAATGTGGTGCAATAAGAAAAAATAAAGCAGCAGAAGATGATAACAAAGACCTTTTAATAAAACTTACTGTTAATGGAGGAGAAATTTATGGAAGATGAAAAAATAAAAATTGAAGATATAAAACCAGATAAGAGCTTAAGAATACTTACAGGCGACAGACCAACAGGAAAAATGCATATTGGACATTACTTTGGCTCATTAAAAAGTAGAGTAAGTTTGCAAGACAAATTTCAAACATTTATAGAAGTAGCTGATGTACAAGCTTTAACAGATAACTTCAATAATCCAGAAAAAGTACAGCAAAATGTTAGTCAAATTGTTATGGACCAATTGTCTGTTGGAATAGATCCAAACAAGTCAACAATATTCTTACAATCATTAATTCCAGAAATTGCAGAACTTACAGTATTTTATTCAAATCTAGTAACAATAGCAAGATTAGAAAGAAATCCAACAGTAAAAACAGAAATAGCTCAAAAAAGAAACATATTTGGAGAAAGTGTTACATATGGATTTTTAGGATATCCAGTAAGCCAAGCAGCAGATATAACAGCTTTTGATGGAAGATATATTCCGGTTGGGGAAGACCAACTTCCACTTATTGAACAATGTAGAGAAATTGTAAGAAAATTCAATAGCATATATGGAGAAACTTTAAGAGAACCAATAGCTGTACTTAGCTCAAATGGTAGAATAAAAGGATTAGACGGAAATGAAAAAATGGGTAAATCTTTAGGTAATGCCCTATACTTATCAGATGATTTAGAAACAATAAAAGAAAAAGTAATGTCTGCATTAACAGACCCAGCTAGAATAAAAAAAGATGATCCAGGAAATCCAGATATATGCATGGTTTATTATTATCATAAATTATTTACAGATAAAGAAGAATGTAAAAATATTTGTGAAGAGTGTAAAAAAGGCCAAAGAGGATGTGTAGCTTGTAAAAAACAATTGATAGAAAGTGTAAATAAAACATTAGAACCAATTAGAAATAAAAGAAAATACTATGAAGAAAATCCAAAAGAAGTAAGGGATATACTGATGAGTGGAACAGAAAATGCAAGAAAGGTTGCAAAAGAAACAATGCTCAAGGTTAAAAAAGCTATGAAATTAGATTATTAAAGAAAGTATAAGGAGAAAGATATGTTTACAGATTATGTAAAAATATATGCAGAAGCGGGCAAAGGTGGAAATGGAGCAATAGCCTTCAGAAGAGAAAAATATGTAGCTGCTGGTGGCCCTGATGGAGGAGATGGAGGAAAAGGAGGAGATGTATATTTTAAAGTAGATAAAGATGCTAATACTCTAATTGAATTCAGATTCAAAAAGAAATTTAAAGCAGAGCCAGGGCAAAATGGAGAAGGTGGACATAGATACGGAAAAAGCGGAGAAGACCTATATATTCCTGTACCAATAGGAACAATAATAAAAGACGCTAAAACAAATGACGTTTTAGCTGATTTATCGAATCCAGAACAAATAGCGCTAATATTAAAAGGCGGCAGAGGAGGAAAAGGAAACTCACATTTTGCTACATCAACTAGACAAGCTCCAAGATTTGCAGAAGATGGTGAACCAGGTGAAAAAAAAGAACTTATATTAGAATTAAAACTTTTAGCCGATGTTGGATTAATAGGATTCCCTAATGTTGGAAAATCAACATTCTTATCTGTAGTAACATCAGCTACACCTAAAATTGCAAATTACCATTTTACAACTATAGAACCTAACTTAGGAGTAGTAAAATCAAAATATGGAGACAGTTTTGTAATTGCAGATATTCCTGGAATAATAGAAGGCGCAAGTACAGGAGTAGGACTGGGAATACAATTCTTAAGACATATTGAAAGAACTAGAGTATTATTACACTTTATAGATGTTTCTGGAATAGAAGGAAGAAATCCAGTAGACGACTATAACAAAGTAAATGAAGAATTAAAAACTTATAGTGAAAAATTAGCAACTAGAACACAAATAATAGTAGCTAATAAAATAGATAGCATGACGGATGAAAGTTTATATAATGATTTAGAAAAAGTTGCAAAACAACATAACCAAAAAATTTTTAAAATCTCAGGTGTAACAGGAGAAGGAATAGAAGAATTGATGAATTACGTTTCATCTTTATTGAAAACTCTACCAAAAGAAGATTTAGTAGAAATAACTGAAAAAGAAAAAGTATATACATTAGAAGATGAAAAAGAAGATTTTAAAATAACTAGAGAAAAAGGTATGTTTATTGTAAATGGAGAAAAAGTAGATAAAATAATGAGAAGAGTAAATATAGGAGATTACGAATCATTATTCTATTTGCATAGAAAATTAGATGAAATTGGACTAAATAAAGAATTAAAAAAACAAGGTATTAAAGAAGGCGACATAGTAAAAATAGGTGACTATGAAATGGAATGGGAAGATTAAAAAATGTTGAAGTGCATTTATAGAAATGGTATAATCTAAATGGAAGAAATTAAGGAGAAAAAACGAATGAAAACACGCAAAAACCTTGGGGCTGTATATATATATATATATTGTAGGATTTAATAAAACAGACTTATGTAAACATGGAAAAGAAACTATGCTTTTTAGACGAATCTAAAAGGTATAGTTTTTTTGAGCTTTATATGAAATGTAAAATGAAATAAATGGGAGGACAAAAGAAGTGAGTAAAAAAGAAAGAATAATCACAAAAATAAAGAGACAAACAAAACGGAATAACACTAATAGCATTAGTAGTCACAATAATAGTTTTAATAATACTTGCAGCTGTGACAATTAATTTGACAGTAGGAGAAAATGGAATAATAACAAGAGCTGAAAGAGCTAGAGATGAAATGATAAGAGCTCAAAGAGAAGAAGAATTACAAATGAGTTATTTGGGGACAATGATAGATGTATATTCATCATCATCTGGTTCAACAGAAGAAGATATCCTAAAAACACTGACGGAATTAACTAAAATGCTAAGTATGCAAGGATTGTATAGACTAGATATGTTAATAGATGCAAATACTAGAGTAACTAGTTTAAATTTTGACTGTGTTCGAGACCAAGATGATAAATTATACAGAGAATTTGTGGAAGTAATAATTGAAATAGGAGAATCCAGTGTCGGTATAAAAGATTTAAATATAAAATCATCTAAAGAAGTAAAAAGTATAGATAATGAAGCACAATTATTACCAATAATATTTAATTCTATGACAAGTGGTAAAATACCAGAAGATATTGTGGTAATCTCTGATTCTCTATATGAATATAAAGGTGAAATATATCAGCTAGTACAAAACATGGACCAAAGTGCTATGCAAGTAAGTATGTACATGGAAAAATACAAAAATAGCAGTAGAATAAAGCTAAAAGATGCTGTATCAGGCGGAACCTATGTCATTGGCTTAGGTACAGATGGAAACTTATATTATTGGGATAGAGAGAACATGGATAAAGTACCAGTAGCTTCAACTAAAATAAAGAAAATAGATTTTGATGCTTCATCTATAGAGAGAATAGACGAAGGCATTCTCATTGATGAAAAAGCAAATGCAATATATAGAATAATTAATCCAGAACAATATGATACAATAAGTTTTGAGAAAACTGTATTAAATGAAAAATGTATTCCTAAGAGTTTTAGCTCAAGATTTATCTTAAGTACTGATGGAAAGTTATGGGATTATGAAGGAAATTGCTATAATGAATTAATACAAGAATTAAATAATGTACAATTCACTACACTAAATGCTAGTACATTTTTAAATGAATGCATATTAATAGATACAAATAAAAATGTGTGGTATACAAATGATGATGAATTTACATGTTTAAATAATATGGAAAATTCCCCAATACAAGGAATGAATATTATAAAAACTGAAAATAATTATATTCTTACTGAAACCGGAAAAATATATGAATATAATGGACATAATTTTAAAGAATTAAATATTAATAAAAATGCTACTAATATATATGCATTAACTTATGATTTAATAATAGAAGATGAAGAAAACCAATTTTGGTACTATTATAAAAGTCAAGAAGAATTAAAGTTAATAGAAACAAATGGAAATACTATAAAAAATACATTTAATAATTGTGTATTATATGAAAATGGGGATTTAGTTGGTATAGAACATAATGGAGATATGATAGAGACAGTTCCAATATTTTTTAATATAGAAAACAAAGAAATCATAGAGTGTTCTATAAATGGTAGTGCCATTATTTTGATAGATAATGAATATAACGCTTATGAAATAGGTAGTTTTATAGTACCTATATAACATTATCATCCAGTAAATACTGGATGGTAATTTGCGTATCTTGAATAGTATATAGTATGTTCAGCAAAAAATTAAAGAAGAAAGAGATAGAATTGATAGATATTTCAGGTTGTTAGAATCTTTTGGTCCCGTGTCTACTATGTAAATATGGTATGGAAAAAACGCAAAAAGAATAGCGGAAAATTCTGAGAAAACCAATAGTCGAAAAAAGTAGAAATTTGACGTACGATTTAACTTGCAATTTAAAACATTATGGCATAAAATGGAAATATAATATCTAATCATATAATTTTAATTCAATAAAATTTAATTCAAAATTTTAAATCATAAAATTTTTGTTATTACAATTTATGGATATCATATTTCTTTAAAATTGTATATTCCAAGTTTCTTTGTTTCTTGCTGTCGGACATAAAGTCCTCCAAACTGTGCGAAACTACAAAAACTTGAATATACAATCTTTTGAAAATTTATATGTGCTGCAAATTGTAACAAATTATTTCTAAATATTTAATTAAAATTAAATCTCAGATTAGAAGAAAGCAGAGGACATATTATGGAAGAAAATATTCAGAATGAAAAAAAGCAATTATTAAAACCCAAGAATGACGTTGTATTTCAATGCCTGTTTAATCAGGAGAATGAAAAAATAACAAAAGCATTTGTAGAAGCACTAATAGGAAGAAAAATTAATGAAATAACAATTAATGAAACAAAAGAATTGTATAGAGAGAAACCAGATGATAAATTAGGAGTATTAGATTTAGAATTAGAGATTAACAACAGTGAAAAAGTAGATGTAGAAGTTCAATTAGTAGAAAGAGAAAATTTTGAAGAAAGACTATTATACTATTTTTCAAAGTTGTATGGAAGTACAATAAAAATAGGAGAAGATTATACAAAAGTCAAAAAAGTCCTAATAATAGCAATAATAAATTATGAAATAAATCTAACAAAAGAAATAAAAGAATTCGAAACAAGGTGGAAGATACAAGAGACGAAAAATCCGCAATTAGTATTGACAGAAGAAGCGGAATTCATTATACTAGAATTACCAAAGGTAAGGAGAGAATATGAAAAAAACAAAGACAATGCAAAGGCACAATGGATGATGTTCTTGGATGACCCAAATAGAGAGGAGGTAAGAGAGATAATGGAAAAAAATGAAGATATAAAAGAAGCAGTAGTAAAAGTACATGAAATGAGTGAAGATGAAAAAATAAGAAGACTAGCGGATTTAAGAGAAAAAGCAATAATGGATGAAAAGGCAATAAGCAAAGCAGGATATAGAAGAGGAATGGAACAAAAACAAATGCAAATTGCTAGAAAATTAAAGGAAATGGGAATGAAGGATGAAGATATAGAAAAAGCAACTGGATTAAGCAAAGAAAAAATATTAAAATTATAATATGATGGAAGTTCCTAAAATAAATATACAGTCAAAGCGCTAATATTTGGCGCTTTTTTTAGTTATAAAATAAAACAAATATTTTTAAAACTTTTGTTTGACAAACAGTTTTCTTTGTGGTAATATAGTAATAGTTAAAAAAAAGGAGAGATGCGGAATGAATAAATCAAAAAGAGATGGAAATGGTCTTAATAAAAGAGAAAGAGCAATTCTAAAATTTATTGAAAAAGAAATTGACGAAAAAGGATTTGCACCGTCTGTTAGAGAAATAGGAAGAGCAGTAGATTTAAGTTCTACAGCAACAGTTCAAGGATATCTAAAATCATTAGAAGAAAGAGGATTTCTAAAAAAAGAAACACAAAAAGGAAGAACATTAAGACTCCTAAAAAATTATAAAGGAGATAATGTAATCGCTGATCAACAAGGAATAAGTGAAACAAAACAATACTATTCAAATAAAGAAATGGTTAACATACCTCTTGTTGGAAAAATCACAGCAGGTCAACCAATTTTAGCAGTTGAAAATATAACAGATACTTTCCCAATTCCATTAGACTTTGTTGGAAATAGTGAAAGTTTCATGCTTACTGTAAGAGGAGAAAGTATGATTGAAGCCGGAATACTAGACGGAGATTATATTCTTGTAAAAAGAACAAATTCAGCAGAAAATGGACAAATAGTAGTAGCATTAATAGATGATGAAGCAACTGTCAAAACTTTTTACAAAGAAGATGGATATATACGTCTTCAACCAGAAAATAGCACAATGGATCCAATAATTGTTCCGGACTGCCAAATACTTGGAAAAGTAGCAGGAGTATTTAGAAAAATGTAATAAGGGGAAAATTGTATGAAAAGAATGAAGACTTTTTTTAAGTACTTTTTAGCCATAGTCATTGTATATTTCTTAGTTAATTTAGGAACATTCTATGTATTAAAAAGTACATATAAAACAAAGGATTACACTATAGAAGATTCAATTCTAGATATACAAGTAACAGAAGCAGAAGCTACATTTGTAAATGGGAATTTAAAAGGAGTAGCTAAAAACAATACAGATATCGATGTAAATGAAAAATACTTAAAAATAGAGAGTTATTCAAAACGTGATGTATTATTAGGAACAAAATATGTTCATTTAAAAGATTTAAATGTCGGAGAGGAAACTTCATTTGAGGCTAGCTTTAATTATCAACAAATAGACCATATAAAAATTTCTGTAATAAATGCAGAAGAAGTTCCTGAATCAGCGGATGTATTATTTGATAATCCAGAAGAAGCAAAAATTAACTTTTTAATCTTTTTTGCAGCATTATTTTTTATGATATAATAGGCAATTGTTATAATTTACAGCAATTATAAAGGCAAATAAATGTATATTTAAGATTTTGCAGTTTTGCGCAGTTTGGAGGACTTTATGTCCGACAGCAAGAAACAAAAAATCTTTAAATATACATTTTTAAAGTATTTTATAATCGCTGTGAATTGTAACTAGCACTTTTAAGCTTGAATTTGTTTTCTATTCAAAACATCCTGACGTGTAAGTAAATCATAACAGTTTCGGCATAAAGACATGTATTCACGATCTCCAATAACTATATCAGTATCTTTTCCACCTTTAAAATATGTAAATACAGCATTATCGCATTTACAATTATCACAAATAGCAGAAAGCATATGAACATTATCAGATATACATAATAAATCGGCCATTTTACCAAAAGGCTTTTTTTCAGCAGTAAGATTTAATCCGGCAATAAAAAACTTCTTACCACATTCAGCCATTTGTTCAATAACTTTTACATTTCCTTTTAAAAATTGAAATTCATCAATACAATAAACATCAGCATCATATTTTTCAAGATCTGATATCCTATTAATAGCAATAGCAGGGATATCTATACCATTTCTAGATGCAACAACATTATTAGCTGTTCTAGTATCTATTGAAGGCTTAAACATTTTTACTTTCTTTCCTGCGATTAATTGTCTCTTATACTCATTTAGAATCTGTTGAGTTTTGCCACATTTCATTGGTCCAGAATATACATTTATGTCACCCATTTTTTAATTACCCCTTATAAAAATATTTGCGTATGTATAATAATACAATCATAAAAACTAATCAAGTAAAATAATCAAAATTTTTAAAATGTTATTTTTGTAATAATATTGTAAAAAAAAAATAAAAATGATAAAATAGGAAACATGATAGGAGGATAACTCATTGAAGGAATTAGAAAGCATATTAGGTAGTGAAAATGTTAAGTATAATGAGCCAATGAGCAAGCATACCACTTTCAAAGTAGGTGGAATAGCAGACATTTTTATTACAGTAAATTCTAAAGAAAAATTACTAAAAACGCTTGAAATGCTAAAGAATGAGAAAATTACTATTGTCGGAAATGGAAGCAATTTATTAGTTACAGATAAAGGTATTCGAGGAATAGTATTAAAATATACAGCAAATACTTGTGAAATAAATGATACAATAGTTAAAGTAGATTCTGGGATGACAAATGCGAGATTAGCAAATACTTTATTAAATAAAAAACTAACAGGATATGAATTCGCAGCCGGAATTCCAGGAACCATAGGTGGAGCGATAGTTATGAATGCTGGTGCTTATGGAAGAGAAATGAAAGATGTTGTATTAGAAACAGAATTCTTAGACTTTGAAACAAATGAAATAAAAGTTTTCAAAAATGAAGAATCAAACTTTGAATATAGAAAAAGTATTTTTGAAAATAAAAAGGGAATAATTTTAAGTGCAACTTTCAAATTTGAACATGGAAACAAAAATGAAATTGATGAGAAAATGAAAGAATATGCACAAAAAAGAAAAGACTCTCAACCATTAGATATGCCTAGTGCAGGAAGTACTTTTAAAAGAGGAAATGGTTTTATTACTGCAAAATTAATTGACGAAGCAGGATTAAAAGGATATAGTATAGGTGGAGCAGAAGTATCTACAAAGCATGCAGGATTTATTGTGAATAAAGGAAATGCAACAGAAAAAGATATTATAGATTTAATAAAATATGTACAAAAAGAAATATATCAAAAATTTGGAGAAAGAATAGAACCAGAGATAAAAATTATAGGGGAATAATTTTATGGAGGGAAAAACAAATTATGGGATTTTTTAAATGGTTTACTTCAAAGGCAAAAATGAAAAGATGGATGTTATTAATATTAGTAGGAATTATTTTAGTCGGTTATGGAATATCTACACTACTATATTTTGATACATTAGGCGCGATTGAAATATTAAAGATTGTAGGTTCGTTTGTTATAGGATTTACTACGATAATTATAGGGTTTGTGTTCATGCAAAAAAGAACATTGGAACTACTTGTAGAAGAAAGTGATACAAGAAAAGAAACTCAAAATGTAAATACATTAATATTCAACAAAAAAGTATATAATCAAGGACCTAAAATAGTTGTAATAGGTGGAGGTAGTGGACTTAATACAGTACTTCGTGGACTTAAAAATTATACAGATAACATAACAGCTATAGTAACTGTTTCAGACTATGGAAAAACACCTACAGATTCAAGAAAAGCGCTTCAAGTTTTACCTTTAAGTGATATAAGAGAAAGTTTAGTTGCTTTATCATATAATGAAGAAGAAATGGAAAGTCTTTTAAATACACAATTTAAATCAGGGCAATTAAAGGACTTAACATTTGGAGATATATACTTCCTTGCAATGAATAACATACATAGAAACTTTACAGAATCTATTGAAAATTCAAAAGAAGTATTAAACATTACAGGAAAAGTACTACCAGTAACACTTGAAGAAATAAAAATATGTGCTGAATTAGATGATGGAACAGTAATAGAAAATAGAGATAAAATACCTGAATATGTTAGTGAAACAGCTACAAAAATAAATAGAATTTACATAAACCCAACTAATTGCACTCCAGCACCAGGGGTTATAGAAGCAATAAAAGAAGCAGATGCAATAATAATTGGACCAGGAAGCTTGTATACAAATGTTATTCCTAACTTATTAGTTAGAGGTATTGCCAAAGCAATAAAAGAATGTGAAGGAATAAAAATATATGTAAGTAATATAATGACAGAACTAGGACAAACAGATGAATATACTTTATCTGACCATATTAGAACAATCAATGAATATGTTGGAGAAGGAGTTATTGATTACTGTATTTATGATACTGGTGAAATTGTACCAGAATTCATTAAAAAATATAATTTCAAGGGGTCAGACATTGTATTACCAGATACACAAAAAGCAAAAGAAATGGGTATTAAATTAATACAAAGAAATCTTTCAAAAGTAGAAGGAGATTCAATAAGACATGATTCAGATGTAATAGCTTCTACAATAATACAATTAATTTGTGATGAATTAAAATTTGAAGATATGCAAAATGATAGTAAGTATATGCTTTTAAATTCAAGATTAAAAGAAACAAAGCGTGAAATGAAAAAAAGAGAAAAGAAAGAGAAAAAATTCCAACAATCTGGAAAGAAACCTTTTGAAAGAAGACCAGAAACTTCAAAAAGCAAGTTTAATACTAAATACAAAGATAGAATAGAGTCAATAAAAGATAGTGATAAAAACACCGCAGCAAGAATAAAAATGATTGAAAATATTGAAAAGGGCAATAAAAGGAAAAAATAGCATTAAAACTCAAGAAAAAGGAAAGGAAGTAAACAAATGAGAGAATGGGTAATAACTAATGGAATAGGTGGATTCGCTGCTTCAACTGATATTGGATTTAATGCAAGGAGATATCATGGATTGTTAATAGCTCCATTAAATCCTCCTGGATTAAGAAAATTGATTTTATCAAAAGTAGATGAAAGTATTATTATAGACGACAAAAAATATGACTTATACACTAATGAGTGTAAGGGAAAAATGTCAAATGGATATAAATACATTACAAGTTTTGAAAAAACAATAATACCAATATACACATATAAGGTAAAAGATGTAATAATCGAAAAATCTATTTGTATGCTATATGGCAAAAACACAGTTGCAGTAGTATATAGAATAGTTAACCAAAAAGCAAAGGCAAAATTGTTACTTACTCCTATAGTGAACTTTAGAGATTTTCATGCTGAAACTCAGGACTTAAAATTCAAATATACTCAAAAAATAAATAGAGATAGATTAGAATTAGACTTTGGCAAGGATAAAGGAAAAATAAATATATGTGTTTATGGAAGTAAATATCAAGAACATCATGACGATATATTTTATTCTATGTATTATGCAAAAGAAGCTGAAAGAGGCTTCCATGCTGAAGAAAATCATGCAGTTCCAGGCACTTTTGAAGTTGATATAAAGCCAAATGAAGACAAAGAAATCACCTTTCTTTGCTCACTTTCAGGAGAATATGGAAATGAACTAGATGAATTAGCTAGATTAAGTGGTTCAAAGATAATTGAAAATGAGACTAAAAGAATTAATGAACAAATAGAAGCTTCAAAGTTATTAGAAGAAAAGAATTTACCTAAAAATGAAGAAGAAAGACAAAGCTATATAGATTTAGTAAAAAAATATATTATAGCTTCAGACAATTTTATAGTAAATAGACCAAGTATGAATCTTCATACAATAATAGCCGGATATCCTTGGTTTTTAGACTGGGGAAGAGATAGTTTAATTGCTTTCGAAGGGTTATTACTAATTTCAAAAAGATTTGACATTGCTAGAGAAGTACTACTAACTTATGCTAACAATGTTAAGCAAGGAATAGTACCAAATGGTTTTGATGAATATGATGGACATGCATTGTACAATTCAGCAGATGCATCACTTCTATTCTTTGAGCAAGTTCGAAAATATTTGGATTATACCAATGATTATGAATTTGTAAAAGAAAAATTATATAAAATAATGATAAAAATCATAGATAATTATTTGGATGATACAAATATAGATGGAAATAATATAAGATTTGATGATAGAACATACCTTATTTCATCAGGTACAATGGATACGCAAAATACATGGATGGATGCAAAAGTTAATGGAGTGCCAGTAACACCTAGAAATGGTAAAGCAGTAGAAATTAATGCACTATGGTATAATGCATTAAGAATAATGCAAGACCTATCAAAGAAATTCATGAAAATAGGTAGACAATATGAATATGGAATGCTAGCAAAAAATTGTCAAAGATCTTTTGTAAAAAGATTTTATAATCCATATAAAAAATGTTTATACGATGTGCTTGGTGATGATAAAGTAAGACCAAATCAAATATTTGCAATTAGTACATCTCATCCAGTGTTAGATTGTGATAAGGATATGGCTAAAACCATATTTGTTACAATAACACAAAGACTTCTTAACAGATATGGACTCCAAACATTAGCAGCAGGAGAAAAAGGATTTGAACCAATTTATTCAGGTTCACCAGAAGAAAGAGATAGTAAATATCATCAAGGAGTAACTTGGACATGGCTTTTAGGTCAATACTATGATGCTCTAAAAAATATGATAAAAGCCGAGAAAAATGAACAAAGCAAAGCTAGATTAAAAAGTACATTAACACAATTTAAATTAAATGTAGCAAATACATTTACTAAAGAATTAGAACAAGGAAATACAATTGGAAGTATAAGTGAGATTTACGATTCTGTATTACCTACCAAAGGAAAAGGAGCTTTTGCTCAAGCTTGGAGTGTTGCAGAAGTATTTAGAATTTTACTAGATAAACAAGAGGATATAAAATGAGAATATTAGGAATAGACCCAGGATTTGCAATAACTGGATATAGCATAATAGAATATAAGGGAAATCATTTCTCACTAATTAATTCAGGAGCGATTCTCACAAAAGCAGGAGAATCGTTTCCAGATAGATTAGTAAAAATATACGACGATTTAGAGGTAATTATTGATACATATAAACCAGAAGTTATATCTATAGAAGAATTATTT
Organism: uncultured Clostridium sp.; assembly: GCA_930980855.1. Lineage (GTDB taxonomy): Bacteria > Bacillota > Clostridia > TANB77 > CAG-508 > CAG-793. The sequence goes on along the minus strand of CAKNIZ010000014.1, from coordinate 22,651 downwards.
TTCAATACAAATACAACAACTGCCATCAATGTTGCACAAGCAAGGGGAATTATATTAGTAGTAGCAAGAAAAAAGAATGTGCCAATATATGAATATACACCTCTTCAAATAAAACAAGCTGTGACAGGATATGGAAGAGCAGATAAACTTCAAGTTCAAAAAATGGTAAAATCCATTTTGAAAGTAGACAAATTACCAAAACTAGATGATACAACAGATAGCATGGCAGCAGCAATTTGTTTTGCACATTCAAATAGATTTTCAAAATGTTTATAGAGGAGAAAAATGGTATACTTATTATTTGGAGAAGATGAATATTTAAGAAATGAATATGTAAAGAAAATAAAAAAATCTTTTGGAACATTGCAATTAGGAATTAACTATGTGCAAATAGATGAGTCAAATAAGGGAAATATAATATCAGATATAGAAACTCCTGCATTTGGATTTGAAAAAAAGTTAATAATCGCAAAAGAAACAGGTCTTTTCAAAAAGAAAGATTCACTTGCTGATAAAATTTCAGAATATCTAAAAGATAATATAGACAATTTGCAAGATGTTGAACTTGTATTTATTGAAAAAGAAGTAGATAAAAATGGATTATATAATGTAATAAATGCAAAAGGAAAAGTAGAAGAATTCAAAGAACAAACACTGCCAATGCTTATTAAAAAAGTAAAACAAATTGCAAATAGCTATGGAGTGGAAATAAAGGAAAATGTAGCTCAGTACTTTCTTGAATGTGTTGGAACAAATATGAGTGACATAATTAATGAAATTAGAAAACTTATTGAATATGCTGGAAAAGACGGAGAAATAAAAAAAGTAGATATTGATAGTCTAAGCATAAAAAAATCAGAAAGCATAATATTTGATTTAACAGATAATTTAGGAAAGAAAAATATAAAAAATGCACTTGAGGTATTAAACAATTTAATATATGCAAAAGAACCTATTCAAAGAATACTTGTAATGCTATATAATCACTTTAAAAAGTTATATATTATAAAATTGGCAGTAGAAGAAAATAAGAATGTAGCGCAAAGTTTAAATCTAAAGCCTAATCAATCTTTTTTAGTTGGTAAATATAGTATGCAAGCAAAGTATTTTCAAAAAGATGAGATTAGAAAATTACTAGAAGAATTAATAAATATAGATGCACTTTCAAAATCTGGTGAAGTAGACATAAACATTGGATTAGAATCAGTACTTTGCAATTATTGTTCATAAAGAAAGGGTATAAATGATATTAATTGATGAAAGAATAAGAGATATAGAATATAAATATTTAGTAGAAGATTTGAAGCAAGAAGTAAAAAGAATACCTTTATCTAATGATGTTTATGAAGAAATATCTGGACATAGTGATATTTTTTATACAAAAATTGAAGGTATAATCTATGCAGCTCCAAATGCACCTATAATAGAAAATAACTTTATAATTGGAGAAGAAAAAGTCAGCAGAAAATACCCAGAAGATGTGAAATATAATATTTGTCAAATTGGTAAAAATGTAATTGGAAGTAAGTACGCAGATTCAATAATAAAAGATAAAATAAATATCTATGTAAATCAAGGATATACTAAATGTAGTATTTCTGTTACTGGAGATAATTCTTGTATGACAACAGATGAGGGAATATATAAAACTCTAAAAGAACATAATATTGATGTATTGCTAATAAAAGATGACAATATAAAATTATTGAATAAAAATAAATCAATTTCCAAAATGACAGGATTTATAGGTGGTGCAAGTGCAGTAATTGGAAATGAATTTATAATATTTGGAGATATAGATAATTTAAAAAAAGAAAATAAAGAGAAAATAATAGAACATCTTGAAAAATATAATTTGAAATTGAAAGATTTTAAAGGATTAGATATAGTAGACTATGGTGGAATCATAATGTATAATTAACCTTCATTTCTAACATAATATAATTAGAAATGGAGGAATTTTTATGTTAGATTTTAGAACAGACATGGCAGATGAAAGATTGAGAGAATGCGAAAAAGAAGGGAAAATTGAAGGTATTTCATCTGAAAATATAAATGTTAATGACAAAATAAAAGTAACGAAAGTAAGAGTTCTTAATGAACAGGGAAAAGAGAAAATTGGAAAAGAGGTTGGAACATATATAACGATAGAAATAAAAGAAATAGAGGTAATAAATGAAGAAGAATTAGAAAAAGTAAGTAAAATATTATCAGGGCAAATACAAGAACTAATAAAACCATATAAATCAATTTTAGTCGTAGGATTAGGAAATATAGATACAACAGTTGACTCAATAGGTCCAAAAGTTATAAAAGATTTAAAAATAACTAGACATTTAAAGAAATATGCGCCTGATTTGGTTGGTAAAAATGCTAAAGAATTAAGTGGTATAGCACCAGGAGTGCTTGGAACGACAGGAATAGAAACTCAGGAAATATTGAAAGGAATTGTAGAAAAAGTTAATCCTGATGTAATAATTGCAATAGATGCTTTAATTTCAAGAGATATTTCAAGACTTTTTAAAACTATACAAATTAGCAATACAGGAATTACACCAGGTGCAGGAGTAGGAAACACTAGAAAAGAAATAAGTAGGAAAACTATGGGAGTACCTGTAATTGCAATAGGAGTTCCTACTTTGGTTGAAGCAGCAACAATAGTAGCTGATAGTATTGAACTTATCGCAAATCAATTTGAAGAATTTGCACAATTAAAGAATGCAACTAAGGAGGATAAATATAGGCTTATGAAAGCAGTTTTAGAACCATCTAAATTTAATTTAACTGTAACTCCTAAAGAAGTTGATGATTTGGTTGATAATATGAAGCTGATTATAGCGCATGGGATAAATGGGGGAATTTAGTGCTATAAAGGTTTAAATTGTATATTTGAAAATTTTTTGTCTCTTGCTGTCGAAGCAAAGCTTCTCCAAACTGCGCGAGACTGCAAAATTTCAAATATACAATTTAAATATAGAGGCTAAATTTACAATCAACGCTCACGCGGGATTTCTAAATTCGAATATTCAATTTTTATATTATAAAATGTAATACACATAGAATTACTAGATGTACTGGATAGAAGATATAGAAGAAATACTTCATACTTGGACCTTTTTTTCCATTATACAATAACATGAATATAATAGGGGAATATGTTGCCAAAATTAATGAAGTATTAATTAATAGTCCATTAGCCCTAAAACTATTAAAATATCTTGCTATACACAAAAATAAAAATACTAATGCAAAAATTATGTTATTTTTAAAAGGATAAAGGAAATCTTTTTTATCCAAATTAATTGATCTATCTTTGTAGAAAATAAATATACATAAAATTATACAAACACCTAGTCCGCCATAATCTACATGAACGAGTTCGGCTACAGCTATGCAAATAAGGCTAATTAGCAATGAAAGCCATTTATTAGGAACCTTATCTAAAGCATACATTGCAATTAATCCAAATGCTAGTGTAAAGAAAACATTTAGATTGTCATAGATTCCAGCGTAAATATAAGTAAATATGCTAAATGGAATTTGAGATATGAATGCAAATATTAATAATCTAATTATGTATTTTTTTACATTTTTAGTATGCCTATATCCATTAACTAATTGAAAACAAAATATAGGGAAGGCAATTCTTCCTATAATATTAAAGAATGTAAAGTGACCAATTAAAGCATCTGATGCATGGTCACATAACATACAAATAACTGCTATCATTTTTATAACAAAACTAGACATTTTTTTCATCTCCTAAATAATTTTCAAATGGTATTTTTCTTAGGTTAATTTCCATACCGGATAAATAATTTAATATGCCGGAATCTGACTTAAAATCGAAAGTTATACTGTAACTACATAGCAACTGATTAGAAACATGGAACTTTTTATTAATTTCATAAGAACCATATTTTCCGTCTCCTATTATAGGAAGTCCAATATGAGAAAGCTGGGCACGAATTTGATGTGTTTTACCTGTATGCAAAGTAACATCTAATAAAGAAACTTTATTTTTCTTGTTCTCTTTTAAAACTTTATATGATGTCTTAATAGGAACATAACCAGTTTTTTTACTGTCTGAAATATATACAATAGATTTCCTATTGTCCTTAAATAAATATGAATATATTGTATCTACTTTTTTTAGAATATTACCATAAACACATGCAATATAATGTTTTTCAATTTCATTTGTTTTAAATTTATCTAGTAAAATTTCTAAACTTTCTTGATTCTTAGCAAAAAGGACTAATCCAATGGTATTTCTATCTATTCTGTGGCAAGGTTCTAAAAATGTATATTTTTCCTTCATAATTGATGTAAGAGAATTTTCACCAGTAACTTCTAAATTAGCTGGTTTGTCGAAGATTACAATGTAATCATCTTCATAAATTATAGGAATCACAATGTTTTTAGCTCCATATAATATATCATCAGAAATATAAATTTCAAGGATATCAGAAGAGTGTAAGACTATATTTTCATTGATTCTTTTACCATTAATTTTTATATCTTTTTTTCTTAAAGCCTTATATATATAATTAATATTTAATGATGGAAATTCACTAGTTAAGAAAGTTATCAACTTTTTTCCATCATTTTTATTATCTATTTTTAAAGTTTTCATAAATTCCCCTTTAAAATTATAAATTAAAAAAGGCTAAATTCAATAGATTTAGCCTTATACATTAATGTTTATTTTAGACTCTTTTGCTTTTTTTCTGTATAAAGTAATTTTTCTACCCATAACTTGAACAACAGAGCTATTAGTCTTTGAAGCAAGTGCGGCAGCAAATTCATCAGGATTTTCTTGGGCGTTTTCTAAAACTGTTATTTTTATTAGTTCACGAGCTTCTAAAGCATCGTCAACTTGTTTTATTAAGTTATCAGATAAGCCACCTTTTCCTATTTGAAATATTGGGTCTATATTTGTGGCTAAACTCCTTAAATAAGCTCTATCTTTACTTGTCATAATTCTTCTCCTTTTCCTCAAATATTATAGCATGAATACAATACCACACGTTTTACATTATAAACTAATGATTTTTTTTATAATTTGCATATCTTCTATTTTATTAATTCCAAAACATTTCTTTCCCAAATCTTTTATTGAAGCTCCTAGATGATACATCTCTTTATTATCTATAATAATAAATCTATCATGAAATTTATTCGTTTTAGCGACTTTTAATATAGGATATTCTTTGTTAAATTTTTGAATATCTATATTTTGAATATTACTTTTATCAGAGGTTAAAATAACTACTTCTACATGTTCTTGTCTTGCTCAATGAATTTTTTGTCCATTTTATTTTCAATGTCAATTACTTTTTCAAATAAATTTTTATTAGCATTTATGAATTTTCTCATTTCTATAAATGCTCGCATAATATTTATACTTACTTCTATTGCAATATCATTTTTTAATACTCCTGATAGCATTGCTATTCCTTGCTCTGTAAATGCATAAGGCAAATATTTTTCACTTCTATATTTGTTATTTTCTCCCTTTGATGTGGTTCCATTTTGGAACCACATTTTATCCATTTCATCCTTAGTAAGCTGAAAACAAAAATCTTCCGGGAATCTATCAATATTTCTTTTTACAGCTTTATTTATATTTTTAGTTTCATAATGATATAACATAGCTACATCACTGTCTAACATAACTTGTTTTCCTCTTATAGTATATATTAGATTTCTTATATCCACATGAGATAGTTCATTTTGAATTGTTAGCTTATTTTCTTCCATAGCTTCACATCCTTTTCTTGTTAATATATTCTAAAACATTTGTTCACTATTGTCAAGGCTTTTACAATTCTTTTTATTAAAATTTATACTATTGAAAACTTGCCCTTCCTTTCTAGAAGAAAAGATTTTTAGTTTATATAAAAAACAACCTACAAACCTTATAGTTCATAAGTTGTTATAATTTGGAGCAGGTAACGGGAATCGAACCCGTATAGCCAGCTTGGAAGGCTGGAATTCTACCATTGAACTACACCTGCATTTCCTAACGACATTAATTATTCTACTATACTATCTAATAAAAGTCAATAGAAATTTTGAAAAAAATTAAAATAATTTTAAAAACAAAACAATGGACAGTATATTAATAGTATGTTATTATAAAAAGTGAGAGGTAAATAACATGATAGATTTTAATGAATTAATAGCAGCAATATTTACTACAAAAAATATTATCATATATTTAGTAGTAATTAATATTTTAACTTTTTTAGCAATGTGGTGGGATAAGCATGAAGCAAAAGTAGGAGACTGGAGAATCAGCGAAAAAGCTCTATTTATATTAGTATTATTAGGTGGTGGAATAGGTGGAATACTAGGAATGTATGTGTTTAGACATAAAACAAAGAAATGGTATTTTAGATTTGGATTTCCAATAATTTTAATACTAGAAATAATCTTGGCAGTTTATTTAACATTAACATAAAAATGGTTAAGGGATTTCCTTAACCATTTTTCTCCAACAATTCTCTGTCATTATCATCTAAATTTTCAAGAGAATATTTCAATAAAGCTATAACGGTTTTGTTAAAAGAAAGATTTTTATTATCAGCCAATTTCTGAATATCCTCTATAACATTATCAGGAAGACGTAGAGTTTTGCTGATTCCACTATGATTTTCTGGTATTTTTAATTTGTTCATTTTATATCCTCCTCTCTTTATGATGCTATTTTACATGGAAAAATTATCCATGTATGCACCTATTAAAGAGTGCGATACAAAGCAAGGTACAAAAATTATATAATAAAAAAATAAAAAAACATAGTATATAAGGGGAATACAACTATTTTTCGTAATTGAAAATAAATCGTTAAAAAAACTTGAATAATTAATTTAATATGTGGTATTATTTATATAAATTTAAAATAAAGGAAGTAAATATGAGAAACGAAAGAGGAATAACTTTATTATCACTAGTTTTAACAATTGTTGTAATGGTTATACTTGCTGGTGTAGCTATATATAGTGGAACCATAGAGGATGGCGGACTCATAAATCAAGTAAAAGACGAAACTTCTAAACAACAAGAAATGGTTCAAGATGAAAAAGATAAAATGAATGCGGTTCTTAAAAATCAAGAAGAAGACTGGGGAATACAATAAAAATGTATAAATTTTTTGTAGAAGATAATCAAATAGAAAATAATGAAATAAAAATAATCGGCGATGACTTGAAGCATATTTCAAATGTTTTAAGAATTAGAATAGGTGAAGAAATATTAATTACAAATAAAAGCACAGCTGAAACATATAAATCTAAAATAAAAGAAATTAATAAAAATGAAGCTGTATGTGCTATTATGGGAAAAGAAGAAAATGATACAGAACCGTCTGTAAAAGTAGATATATTTCAAGGAATTCCAAAATCAGATAAAATGGAAACAATTATACAAAAATCAGTTGAACTAGGCGTAAACAAAATTTTTCCTATTAGTATGAAAAACTGTGTCGCAAAAATAAAAGATGACATAAAAAAACAGGAAAGATGGCAAAAAATATCAGAGGCTGCAGCAAAACAATCTAAAAGAAATATTATTCCAAGTATTGAAAAATCAGTAGATATGAAGTATTTATGTGGCAAAATAAATGAATACGACTTAGTTTTAGTAGCATATGAAAACGAGGACAAGAAAACAATAAAAGATATATTGAAGAATAATAAAGTGGAAAAAATAGCAATTGTTGTGGGACCAGAGGGTGGCTTAACAGAAAAAGAAGTAGAAGAATTAATAGAATGTGGAGCAAAGGCAGTTTCTTTAGGAAAAAGAATACTTAGAACAGAAACTGCACCAATTGCAATGTTAAGTATGATTATGTATGAATATGACTTGTAGGAGGCTGAAATGAGAAAAAAACAAGAAGAGGTTGTTTCAGAAGATAAAGAAAAAGTTGCTAATGAAGAACCTAAGAAAAAAGACAATGAAATAGACCAAGAAAAATTGGATAAAATAAAAGATGAAATTAAAAGCACAAAAAAGAAAATAAAGGAAAATCCGAAAAACAAGCAAATAAAAAAAGATATTATTAGAAATGTGCTAATAGCAGTTGTCATAACAGTATATTTTTTATTCATAAATTTAGGAGTAAATGCAATACCAGCTACTGAATATGTGTTAGATTTACAAACATTTTCAATTTTTGCAATTATAATTGCTATAATAATATTTGAAAGAGCATACAAAAAGGATGCTAATTATTTAGCACTACATGGAATAGAGATGATAGTTGTAGCTATAGAAACTTTAGTAATATTACAGTTCTATTCAGCTGAAAGTAAGTATTTCTATTATGTATTATTTGGCGTTATGCTTGGAATGGTATTGTACTATATAATAAAGTCATTGGTGATATATATTAGAGCAAAAATAAAGAAAAAGTAAATAAACTCTGGACTTATTCCAATTTTTGTAGTACAATAAAGTATAAATTATTTAGGAGGTATCCTATGCAACTTATAAATATTGGTTTTGGAAATATTATATCTGCTGACAGATTAATTGCAATAGTAAGTCCTGAATCAGCTCCAATTAAAAGGATGATTCAAGAAGGAAAAGAAAGTGGTAATGTAATAGATGCAACATGTGGAAGAAAAACCAGATCTGTTTTAATAATGGATTCTGACCATGTTATATTATCTGCAGTTCAACCAGAAACAATATCAGGAAGATTGTCATCAGAAGTTGCAATAATTGATGAAAAGGAGTGAATTAAATGTTAGTAAAACCTACAGTACCAGAATTATTAAGAGCATCACATAAAAATAGATATAGTCTAGTAATAGGAACAGCAAAAAGAGCAAGACAAATATCAGCGGGAAGTAAGCCTATGACAAATGAAGATGATACATCTGCTGTTACTTTAGCTGCTGATGAAATAGAAGAAGGAAAAGTTACTTTACTAGATGAAGAAGAATGGGAAAACAATAACGCAGAAAATGAATAGAGGGGAAAATGAATAAAAAACATATTATATCTTTAGCAGGAGATCTCGCTAGTGGAAAAGGAGAGACCTCCAAAATTTTAACTGAAAAATTAGGATATGGAATTTATCGTAATGGACAATATTTTAGAGAATTAGCAAAAAAAATGAATATGAGTGTTACAGAGTTCAATATTTATGTAGAAAAGCATCCAGAAATAGATAGACAAATAGAAAACAGCGCAGCAGAATATGCAAAGAATAACGATAATTTCATAATTGATGCAAGGCTTGGGTGGTATGCAGTACCAGAATCATTTAAGGTTTACTTAAAGGTTGACATAGATGAGGCTGCAAGAAGGGCTTTTTATGACAAAGATAGAAAAGATACCGAAAGTTTTAAAAGCATAGAAGAACAAAAAGTAGACATGATGAAAAGATATAAATTAGAAAACGAAAGATATTATAATTTATATCATGTAAGAAAAGAAGATTTGTCAAATTATGACTTAGTAGTTGATACAACGCACATTAAGCCTACTGAAGTTGCAGAAAAAATCATAGAAGAATATAATAAATGGTTAAATGAAAAATAGGGGGATTCATTAAAATAGAGCCCTCTATTTTTGTATATAAAGGAGAAAAATGCAAATAGAAAAAATAAAAATAAATGAATTAGGATATCCTTTTTTACTTTCACAAATACACAATCCTCCAAAAGAACTTTATGTATTAGGCAATAAAGAAATACTAAGAGAAAAGAGTATTGCAATTGTGGGATGTAGAAATTGTACTAGTTATGGAGTAAAAGTTACAAGGGAATTGGCATATAATTTATCAAGAAGAAATATAATAACAGTAAGTGGACTGGCTAAGGGAATAGATACATACTGTCATATAGGAACAATACTAGTAAAAGGTAGAACAATAGCTGTAGTAGCACATGGATTAGATATGATTTACCCTGCTGAAAATAGAAATCTGGCCAAGAAAATTATAGAGTGTGGAGGGGCAATTGTATCTGAGTATGATGTAGGAACAAAACCATTAAAAGAACATTTTCCAGCAAGAAATAGAATTATTAGCGGATTGGCTGAAAAGATTGTAATTGTAGAAGCAGGAGAAAAAAGCGGAGCGTTAATTACTGCAGATTTTGCACTAGAACAAGGAAGGGATGTTTATGCTATTCCAGGAAATATATTTTCAGAAAAATCTATAGGAACGAATAAACTAATTAAACAAGGTGCGAATCTCTTAAGTAGCTACGAAGAACTATTATAGCATAAGCGAAGTTTTAAAATATAATTTACAAATATTATTAATTTTCAAAATGTATATTAGATTTCGCAGTTCTGCGTGAGCGTTCAAACGAGCCGAAAGGATTTCGGCGAAGTGCGTTTGGAGCGTAGCGACCGCAAGGAACTAGAAATCTAATATACATTTAAAATAAATTCATAATATTTGTAAATTATAATTAAGATTTAGAATATTAAAATTGTTGGTCAAAAGATTGTATTATTTTAAATTTTGTAATATAATATTGCACGAGTAGTTTTGTCTAAGGAGGAAAATAAATGGAAGAAAAAAATAAAAAAACAAAAACAACTAGCAAGGCAAAAAATACTACAAAAACAAACCCTAAAAAAGAAAAAGATATTAAAAGATTAGAAAAGCAAAAAAAGAAAGAAGATAAAAAGAAAAATAGAAAACATCCAAAATTATGGTTAGCATTTAAAATATTTTTAATCATTATGCTAATTCTAATCATTGCTGGAATTGCTGCTTTTTGCGCAGTGTTCTTTAGTGATGAATGGACAATTACTAAAGAACAATTATTAAGTGATAAAGGTCTTAAAATGGTTGACCTAGAAGGTAATGAAGTAGCAAATCTTACAGGTGATGAAATTACTAAAAAGGTAACATTATCTGAAATGAGCAAATTACCAGATGCATTTATTGCAATAGAGGACAAAAGATTTTATGAACATAATGGAGTAGACATAAAAAGAACAGCTAGCGCAATAATTAACTATGGAATTTCAGTTGTCACAGGAAAAGATGCATCATTTGGAGGAAGTACTATTACTCAACAATTAGTAAAAATAACAATGAATGATGATGCTAGAGGCGGATGGGCCGGAATCGAAAGAAAAATAAGAGAATGGTCTAGAGCTATGCAAGTAGAAGATATGCTAGAAAAAGATCAAATACTAGAAAGATATTTAAACAGAATTTACCTAGGTTCATCAGGTGGATTAGAGGTAAGAGGTGTTGAATCTGCTGCTAATTATTATTTCAATAAAAAAGCAAGTGAGTTGGATATTGCACAATGCGCTTTCTTAGCAGGAATAAACCATTCACCTAATTTATATAATCCTTTCGATGATTCATTAGATAATGACCAAACAATAATAGATAGAACAACTACAGTTTTATATGAAATGAAAGACCAAGGGAAAATTACTGAAGAAGAATATAATACTGCTGTTGAGGAAACAAAAAACGGTTTAGCATTTTCTAAAGGTTCTGCTTCTAATGGAAATAGTTCTTTATCTTATCATGCAGCTGCTGCATTAAATCAAATAGCAGAAGAAATGTCTGAAAAAGAAGATATTTCATATTCAGAAGCAAGAGAGCTATTAGTAAATAGTGGATATACTGTATATACAACAGTTGACAAAGATATACAAAGCGCAATGGAAGAAGAATTTAAAAATCCGGATCACATAATAAGTTCAAAAGGTCAAACTATCCAAGCTGCGATGGTAATGATAGACCCATCAACAGGATATGTAGTAGCTGAAGTTGGAGGACTTGGAGAAAATCAAGATACACTAGGTCAAAACAGAGGTGTAGATAGTGGAAGACAACCAGGTTCATCATTTAAACCATTAGTTACAGTTGGACCAGGACTTGAAAATGGAACTATTACTGCTGCTACACTATTTGATGATACAAGAACAACTTTTGGAACAGAATATAGACCAAAGAATGATAGCAATAAATACTTGGGAATATCATCAATGAGAGAAATACTTAAACATTCATCTAACGTACCAGAAGTTAAACTATTATCATTACTAGGAATAGATAAGTCAGTTGAATTTTTATCAAAAATAGACATTGATATTCCAGAAGCAAATAAGGATTTAGCATTAGCATTAGGAACACCTTCAGTAACACCATTACAAATGGCTGCAGGATTTGCCATGATTGCAAATGGCGGAGTATATATAACGCCAACATTCTATACAAAAGTAGTAGATCAAAATGGAAATACTGTAATGGAAGCTACTCAAGAAAAGACTAGAGTTATGTCAGAAGGAAATGCTTATATAGAAACATCAATGCTTGAAGGTCCTATAAATGGAGGAACAGCATATCAATTTAGAGGTGTTTTAGGAAATATGGCTGTAGCTGGAAAAACAGGAACAACAGATGAAAAAAAAGATAGATGGTTCTGTGGATTTACACCATATTATGCAGCAGCTTGTTGGTATGGATATGATCAACCACAGGTAGTTAATACTTATGGAAGTAACCCGGCAGCAAGAATTTGGTTCCCTGTTATGAAAGAAGCAAATGCAGATAAAGAAGCAAAAGACTTTGAACAGCCAGATAATATTGTATCAGCAAAAATATGTAAAAATAGTGGTAAAAAAGCAACAGATAAATGTAAAAACACATATACAGAAATATTTGTAAAAGGAACTGTTCCAGAAGATTGTACTGGACATACAACAGTAAAAATTTGTAAAGAAACAAATAAGGTTGCAACTGAATTTTGTCCAGATACAGAGGAAAAAGTTTATGTCGAAGAAATAGATACAGAAAAAGCTGGAAACTGGAAAACAGATGGAGGAGAAAGTAAAAATACACCACCAACAGACGTATGTGATGTTCATACAAAAGCACCAGAAGTAGATGTGCCTGTTGTAGTTGGAAAAACTAAAGATGCAGCAAAAAAAGCATTAGAAGATGCAGGTTTTAAGGTAAAAATACTTGAAGATGAAGATAGTACTAAGGCAAAAAATATAGTATTAAAGCAAAGCGCAACAAAAGCGGCAAAAGGTGCAACTATTACAATAACTGTTAATACTTATAGTGGAGGAGGTACAAAACCACCATCAAATACGGTAGATAATTCGACAGTAGAAGACCCTAAACCGCCTAGTGGAACAGGAAATAATACTGTTACAAATGACACAACAGAAGATTAGTATCAAAGAGTAAATAGGAGAGTGTAATGAAAATTCAAATATATAATACTTTGACACATTCAAAAGAAGAGTTTATCCCTATAGATAAGGAAAAAATAAAAATATATAGCTGTGGACCAACTGTCTACAGCTATGCCCATATTGGGAATTTCAGAACTTACGTTTTTGTAGATAGCCTAAGAAGAATGTTCAAATATAATGGGTATAACCTAGAACATGTGATGAATATTACAGATGTAGGACATTTAACATCTGATGCAGATACAGGCGAAGACAAAATGGAAAAGGCTGCAAGAAAAGAAGGAAAGAACCCTTTCGAGATAGCGGATTTTTATACAAAAGCATTTATGGAAGATATGCAAAAATTAAATATAGATATGCCGAATATTATTTCAAAAGCAACAGATAATATAGAAGAAATGCTAGAAATGGTAAAAGAAATTATAGACAAAGGATATGCTTATGAAACAAGCAAAGGAATATATTTTGATGTTTCAAAACTAGATAAATATCCGGTACTTTCTAATAATAAAGTGGAAGGGCAAGAAGCAGGAGCTAGAATCGAGGTAGATCCAGAGAAAAAAAATCCATATGATTTTGCTATATGGATAAAAGCACCAGAAAATCACATAATGAAATGGGATAGCCCATGGGGTAAATCATATCCGGGGTGGCATTTAGAGTGCTCTGCAATAGGAAGAAAGTTCTTAGGTAAACACTTTGATATTCATACAGGAGGGGTTGACCATATTCCAATACATCATGAAAACGAAATAGCACAGAGCAAAGGGGCTAATGGAATAATACCAGCAAATTATTGGATGCATTGTGAATTCCTTTTAGTAGATGGCGGAAAAATGTCAAAATCACTTGGAAACATATATACTCTTAAAGAATTAAAAGAAAAAGGAATTGAACCTTTAGCATATAAACTATTTTGCTTTTCTTCACATTATAGAAATAAATTGAACTTTACATTCGATGGAGTAAAAGCTGCTCAAATATCTCTAAATAGATTAAGAGAAGCGTATTTAAAACACAAAGAAGGCAATAATGAAATAGAGGAAAGCATAATTAAGTCATATGAAAATAAATTTCATGAAGCAATAAATGATGATTTAAATATTCCATTTGCCTTAAGTATTGTATGGGAAGTAGCGAAAGAAAATAATAAATCTAAAGATTATGCTATCTTACTTGAAAAATTTGATAATGTATTAGGACTAGATTTAATAAATAGTGAAAAATACAATAAAGTAGATATTGAAATTCCAGAAAATGTAGAAAGATTAATAGAAGAAAGAAAAATAGCAAGACAAGAAAAAAATTGGGTAAAATCAGATGAGATAAGAGATAAAATAAAAGAATTAGGATATGCAGTAAAAGATACAGCAAATGGGATGGAAATTGAAAAGATACAGTAGGAGGAAGAAATGGAGAAAGAAATTAGATTATCATTTTTTAAAAGATTAAAAATGAGCATATTCGATTTTGACAAATATCATGTTATAGCAGGAGAAGGTTTAGGAAGAGCAATGATGTATTTAGTGAAATTAATTTTATTATTTTCACTAATTATGTCATTGGCATATATATTCAAATTTTCACAAATAATAGATGAGGCAATGAACTATGTTCAAGAACAAGTTCCAAATTTCTATTTTCAAGATAATACTTTTAGCCTAGAAAGTGAAAATGATGTAATAATAGAAAATCATGAATATATGGATTTTAAAATAATTCTTTCAAATGCAGAAACATATAATGAAGATGAAATGAGAGATTTTGACGGAATGGTTGTTACTTTAACAAAGAACAATATACTTTTAAAACAAGCAAATAGTACAAGCATTATTACACAAAGTTATGAAGAAATAAGCAATACTTTTGATGTTAATCAGATTAATAAAGAATTTATACTAAACTATGCTAATGGAGAAAACGGTTATACATTACTTGCAAATGTATTTGCAGTTGTATTTGTATCAATATTCTTAACCTATTCTATGACAGGGATATTAGATACAATAGCTTTATCTCTACTAGGCTTTATTATAACAAGAATAATTAGATTGCCATTAAAATATGGCGCAATATATAGTATAAGTATATCAGCAATTACATTATCTGTAATAATAAATCTAATATATATGATAACAAACTTATTTACAGGATTTGTAATTCCATACTTCCAAATAATGTACACACTAGTTTCATACGTATATCTAATAGCAGTACTATTAATTATGCGTTCTGAAATAATAAAAAAGAAAGTACAAATACAAGTACAAATTCTTAATAAAGAATTAAAAGAAGAGCCAATGGAAGATAAAACAAAACAAGAAAATAAAAAAGAGGACAAGAAAGAAGAAAAAGACCAAAAAGAAAAGTCAGAAGGAAAAATAAATAATAACGATAATCCGGAACCACAAGCTAATATAAGGGAAAGATAGAAAGGAAGAAGCAAATGGCAGACAAAGACAATAAGAAAAATAATTCACAAGAAAATAAATGGAAAAAAGTTTTATTTACAATTATACCTATATTAATTGTATTAGCAGTTTTTGCAGTTGGATTAATCCTAACTAATAACCAAAATAATGATGAAAAGAATGTCGCATATACACAATTAATAAAAGACATTAATGAAGGCAAAATTGAAAAAATAGAGATGACTGTTGGAAGCACATCAGTTAAATTAAAATATAAAGATGTAGAAGAAGAAAAAACAGCAATAGTGCCTAGTACTCAGGCTTTTGTAGAGTTAGTACAAGAAAAAACTCAGGATGACAATACAGAGAATGACATAGAATTAATTCAAAAGCCAAGAAATATCCTAGTTACAGTATCTGAAAGCATAATTACACTTTTACCAACAATAATCTTAGTAATTTTGGTTATTTTAATAATTCAAATGCAAGGATTAGGAGATAAAGGAAAGGTATATGACCCAGACATTTCTGAAGATAAAATAACATTTAATGATGTAGCAGGCTTAGATGAAGAAAAAGCAGAAATGTTAGAAATTGTTGAATTTTTAAAAAGACCAGAACAATATACAAAAATGGGAGCAAAAACTCCTAGAGGAGTACTACTTTGTGGAAAACCTGGTACAGGAAAAACATTAATTGCAAAAGCTATAGCAGGAGAAGCAAATGTTCCATTTATATCAATGAGTGGTTCTGAATTTGTAGAGATGTTTGCAGGTCTTGGAGCTTCAAGAGTTAGAAAATTATTTGAAAAAGCAAAAAAAGTTTCTCCATGTATAATATTTATAGATGAAATTGATGCAATTGGTTCAAGAAGAGCTAGCTCAAATGGAGCAGATACAGAAAACAACCAAACATTAAATCAATTGTTAGTCGAAATGGATGGATTCGATTCAGATCAATCAATAATAGTTATTGCTGCAACAAATAGACCTGAAATGCTAGATGAGGCACTTCTTCGTCCAGGAAGATTTGATAGAACAATAACAATAGCACTTCCAGATTTAAGAGGAAGAGAAGAAATTTTAAAAATCCATAGTAAAAATAAAAAATTATCAAAAGATGTTAACTTAAAATCTATTGCAGGAGATACTGCAGGATTTACTGGTGCAGAACTTGAAAATATATTGAATGAAGCTGCAATTATAGCAACTAACAAAAAGCATAAAGCGATAGAAAATATAGATATAGAAGATGCTGTAAAGAAAGTTACTGTTGGACTAGAAAAACATAATAGAATTGTTTCAGAAAAAGATAAAAAGTTAACTGCATATCATGAAGCAGGACATGCTGTTGTAAGTAGATATTTAGAAACACAAAAAGATATAAAAGAAGTATCTATTATACCAAGAGGAATTGCTGGTGGATATACAATGTACAAGACAAATGAAGATAAATTCTATGTATCTAAAACAGAAATGGAAGAAAAACTTATTTCTCTTCTTGGTGGTAGAGCAGCAGAAAAAGTAGCTTTAGATGATATTTCAACAGGTGCAAGTAATGATATAGAAGTGGCTATGAAAATAGCAAGAGATATGGTAACTGTTTATGGAATGAGTGATAAAATAGGACCTATGTCAATGAACTTAGAAAAAGATCCATATCAAGTAGAACTTCTAGGAAATAATTTAGAAGATGCAATCGGAAAAGAAGTTAAAGAAATACTAGAAGATGCTTATGAAAAAGCTCAAATGATATTAAGAGCTCATAGAGATAAATTGGATATGGTGGCTGAAAAATTACTAGAAAAAGAAGTAATTAATGAAGAAGAATTTGAACAAATTTTTGAATAAGGCTTAAGAGTAATAAATAATTAAAAGTTTGCAAATCTTGTATATTCTAAAATTTTTTGTTCCTTACTGTCACTTTCGTTCCAAACTGCGCGGAACTGCAAAATTTTGAATATACAAGATTTTAAATAATTATTTTGTAATAAATTATAGCCAATATCAAATTAATTAAAAAATGAAAGAGAAAAAAATGGAAAGAGAAATATTTCAAAGAGAAGAATTACTAATAGGTGAGGAAAATTTGAAGAAACTGCAACAAAAACACGTTGCAGTTTTTGGCCTTGGTGGAGTAGGCTCATATGTAGTAGAAGGATTAGTAAGAGCGGGAATAGGAAATTTTACATTAATAGATTTTGACAAAGTAGATTTAAGCAATATTAATAGACAAATAATTGCAACAACAAAAACATTGGGCAGGTATAAAGTAGATGTGGAAGAAGAAAGAATAAAGGAAATAAATCCAAATGTTAATGTTATTACATATAAAGAGTTTGTAGGAAATCAAAATGAAAATGTGGAATTATTTGAACACTTAAAAGATGTCGATTATATTGTAGATGCAATTGATACTGTGACTGCTAAAATTAGAATTATAGAGTTTGCAAACAAGAATAATATAAATATAATATCTGCATTAGGAACTGGAAATAAATTAAATCCTACCAAATTAAAATTAGAAGATATATATAACACTAAAGTATGTCCACTTGCTAAAGTTATTAGAAAAGAATTACGAAAAAGAAATGTTGAAAAGCTAGATGTTGTTTATTCAGAAGAAGAACCAATCAAAGTACCTAATAATGAAGAGAAAAAGGTTGTAGGTAGCATTTCTTTTGTCCCTTCAATTGCAGGACTTATGATTAGTTATAAAGTAATAAATAATTTGATGCAAAAAACTGTAGGAGAAATGAATGTAGAAAAAATATTGTAATTTAAAATCCACTTTGATATAATAGCCTCAAGTAAAGGAGGCTATTTTTTATGTGTGAATGTATCGAAAAAAGAATCAAAGAAGAAATGAAAGAAATATTAGAAAAATACAAAGTAGACAAAGAAAACCTAATACCAATACTAAACGATGTTCAAGAAAAATATGGATATATTCCAAAACTTGCACAACTAGAAATATCAAATTACTTAAGGCTACCAATGGCAGAAATATTTGGAGTAATAACATTTTACTCAAGATTTACATTAGAGCCAAAAGGGAAATATAATATATCAGTTTGTCTAGGAACAGCATGTTTCGTAAAAGGTTCACAATCAATACTAGATAGGCTAAAAGACAGATTGAAAATAGAAGAAGGAAAAACAACTGAAGATGGTAAGTTTTCAATAGATACAACAAGATGTGTTGGAGCATGTGGTATAGCACCAGTATTCACAGTAAATAACGAAGTGTATGGTCATGCAACAGTAAAAAAATTAGACGAAGTAATAAATGAATTAGAAAAAAAGAACTAGTTTAGTAAAGGAGGTCAAAATGAAAACCTTAGAAGAAATAAATAAAATTAGAGCTGAAAAAAGAAAAGAATTAGATTTAAGAAAAAATACAAAAGCAGATACAAGAGAAAAACATATTCTAGTATGTCAGGGAACTGGATGTACATCATCAAAATCACCAGAAATATTAGAAAACTTTAAAAGAATAATAAAAGAAAAAAACATACAGAATGTAAGAGTAATAAAAACTGGTTGTTTTGGACTTTGTGCAAAAGGCCCAATCGTAATAATAAGACCAGAAGACACATTTTATGCAATGGTAAAACCAGAAGATTGCGAAGAAATAATAGAATCACATATAATGAATGGCAAAATAGTAGAAAGATTATTATGTAAAGACATAGATGGAAGCAAAGTTCAAAAACTAGATGACTTAACTTTTTATAAAAAGCAAAAAAGAATTGCACTTAAAAACTGTGGTGTAATTAATCCAGAAGATATAGATGAATACATAGCCTTTGATGGATATAGAGCTTTAGCAAGAGTATTAGCAGAAATGAACGGTGATGAAGTTATAGACATAATAACAAAATCAGGATTAAGAGGTAGAGGTGGAGCAGGATTTCCTACAGGCAAGAAATGGAAAAGTACAAAAGATTCACCAGGAAATGAAAAATATGTAGTCTGCAATGCAGATGAAGGTGACCCAGGAGCATTCATGGATAGAAGTATACTAGAAGGAGACCCACATGCCGTTTTAGAAGCAATGGAAATAGCAGGTTATGCTATAGGTGCTAAAAAAGGATTTATATATGTAAGAGCTGAATATCCAATAGCAGTGCAAAGACTGCAAATTGCAATTAACCAAGCAAGAGATTATGGAATACTTGGAGAAAACATATTTGGAACAAATTTCTCTTTTGATATAGAAATAAGATTAGGAGCAGGAGCTTTCGTATGTGGAGAAGAAACGGCACTATTAGAGTCAATAGAAGGAAAAAGAGGCCAACCAAGAGTAAAGCCTCCATATCCAGCGCAATCAGGACTATGGGGAAAACCAACTC
The DNA here is from genome assembly GCA_930980855.1 of uncultured Clostridium sp. Taxonomy (GTDB): domain Bacteria; phylum Bacillota; class Clostridia; order TANB77; family CAG-508; genus CAG-793. The sequence goes on along the minus strand of CAKNIZ010000014.1, from coordinate 2,686 downwards.
TTATAAACAATGTTGAAACATATGCAAATATTGCACAAATAATATTAAAAGGACCAGAATGGTATTCATCAATAGGAACAGCAAATTCAAAAGGAACTAAAGTATTTGCATTAGGAGGAAATGTAAATAATGTTGGACTAGTTGAAGTACCAATGGGAACTACATTAAGAGAAATTGTATATGATATAGGTGGAGGAATACCAAATGGTAGAGACTTCAAAGCTGCACAAACAGGAGGACCATCAGGTGGTTGTATTCCAAAAGAGCATTTAGACACACCAATAGATTATGAATCATTAAAACAAATAGGTTCAATGATGGGTTCAGGTGGACTTATAGTAATGGATGATACAAAATGTATGGTATGTTTAGCAAAATTCTATTTAGAATTTACTGTAAGTGAAAGTTGTGGTAAATGTACTCCTTGTAGAATCGGTACAAAAAGAATGCTAGAAATATTGGAAAAACTATGTTCCGGAGAGGGAGAAGAATACGACATATATAGACTAGAAAAATTAGCCGTAAATATACAAAAATCAAGTATATGTGGACTAGGACAAAGTGCACCAAATCCAGTAATAAGTACCATGAAATACTTTAGAGATGAATTTAGACAACATGCAATTGAAAAAGAATGTAAAGCAATGGAATGTAAAGCTTTAGCAAAAATACAAATAGATGAAGAAAAATGCAAAGGTTGCGGAATATGTCAAAAGAGTTGTCCAGTAGGAGCAATTGAAGGAGAAGGAAGAGACAAAAGAGTAATAAATCAAGCAAAATGTATTAAATGTGGTACTTGTATAAAAACTTGTCCATTTCATGCAATTGGATAATAAGTAGTAGGAGGAAGATATGGTAAATTTAAAAATAGATGATAAAAAAGTGGTAGTACCAGAAGGAACAACAATACTAGATGCAGCTAGACAAGCAGGAATAGATATTCCAACACTATGCTTTTTAAAGGACATTAATGAAGTTGGAGACTGTAGAATGTGTATTGTTGAAGTAGAAGGAAGAAGAGGTTTTGCAACATCTTGCATTCAAACCGTTGAAGAAGGAATGGTTGTTCATACAAATACACAAAATGTATTAGAGGCTAGACATGTTATCCTAGATTTAATAATTTCAAATCATGCTAAAGACTGCTTAACTTGTACGCGTTCAGGAAACTGTGAATTACAAGACCTAGCTATAAAATTCAATGTATTAGATAATGAATTTGTTGGAGAAAGGTCAGAACATAAAATAGATGATAAATCTCCATCAATAGTAAGAGATTTCAACAAATGTATACTTTGTAGGAGATGTGTTGCAACATGCAAAAGAGTACAACAAATTGGTGCAATTGATTGTATAAATAGAGGATTCGATTCTTGTATTTCAACAACATATGACCATAGCTTAAACGATGTAGATTGTACATTTTGTGGTCAATGCATAGAAGCATGCCCAACAGGAGCACTTCATGAAAAAGAAAATATAAATGATGTATGGGCAAAACTAAAGGATCCAGATACATATGTAGTAGTTCAAACTGCTCCATCTGTAAGAGTTGCACTTGGAGAAGAATTCGGAATGGAAATAGGTACAAATGTTACTGGAAAAATGGTATCAGCACTAAAAGCTTTAGGTTTTGATAAAGTATTTGATACAAATACAGGTGCAGATTTTACTATTATGGAAGAAGCAACTGAATTTGTAAAAAGATACAAAAATAAGGATAATCTACCAATGACAACATCATGTTGTCCTGCATGGGTAAAATATACTGAAATGTTTTATCCAGAAAATATACCACATTTATCTAGTTGCAAATCTCCACATCAAATGTTAGGGGCTGTTATAAAATCATATTTTGCAGAAAAAAATAATATTGACCCAAGCAAAATATATGTGGTGTCAGTAATGCCATGTATTGCTAAAAAATATGAAAGACAAAGAGAAGAAATGAAAGTAAATGGACTAGATGATGTAGACGCAGTTATTACCACAAGAGAGCTTGCTAGAATGATAAAACAAGCAAATATAGATTTCAGTATGTTAGAAGATGAAGTATTTGATAATCCAATGGGAGAAGCAACAGGAGCAGGAGCAATATTTGGAACTACAGGTGGAGTTATGGAAGCAGCTTTAAGAGCAGCATATGAAATGATTACAGGTAAAGAGCTAACAAATGTAGAATTTGAAGCAGTAAGAGGAGAAAAAGGAATAAAGAAAGCAGAAATACAAATAGGAGAAGAAAAAATAAAAGTAGCAGTTGCACATGGATTAGGAAATGCTAAGAAAATAATGGAAGAAATAAAAAGCGGAAAAGCGGATTATCAATTTGTTGAAGTTATGGCTTGCCCAGGTGGATGCATAATGGGTGGAGGTCAACCAATAAAGAGTTCTAAAATAAGGTCAGCAGTTGATGTAAGAAGAAAAAGAGCAGAAGCAATGTATTCAATAGATGAAAAGAGTGCAATTAGAAAATCACAAGATAATCCAGTACTACAAAAAATTTATAAAGAATATATTGGAAAACCAGGAGAAGAAAAAGCGCACGAACTTTTACATACACATTATGCAGAAAAAGAAAAATATAAAATATTTTAGTGAAATTATATATGGAAGTATCGGAAAATTTTCTTGAATTAGTGTCAAGAAGTATCGGAAAATTTTTCTTAAGAACTTAGAAAACAAAATC
>CAKNIZ010000013.1 GCA_930980855.1 uncultured Clostridium sp. | reverse complement strand
ATCTATCAATTTCATAAAAGGTAAAATCGATTTACACAAAAAACTTTACACTCTCTTTGAGTATATGGACTAATGAATTTTTTTTCAAAAACTATTCACTAAAAAAATCTTTTATGTTATTATAATTAATATAAAAAATAAAGGAGAATCGGAGGAAAAAAATGAAAAAAAATAGTAGCCCAAGAATGAAGCAGGACAAAATAAATGTACCAAGATTAATATTAAGAATAGTAATAGTAGTAGCAATATTGGCTTTACTACTGTTTATAATAAAAATTGCTCCGAACTATGCAAGAGACGAATTTGCAGATAGAACTAATCTAATAATAAATAACAATAATATTACAAGAAACTTAAAATCAGATGTAATAATAGAAGATAACACAATATACCTATCAACAGATGATGTAAAAAACTTCTTTGATGAATATTTAATAATTGAAGAAGAAAATAATAGAGTTATAACAACATCTAACACAAAAACAGTTGTTATTCCATTTGATAGTACAAAAATATATGTAAGTGGAGCAAATATAGATATAGCACATACTCTAATGCAAAAAGATGATAAAATTTACTTACCAATGACAGATTTAACAGAAGTATATAATATTGAAATTAACTATTATTCAGAAAGTAATATAGTAACAATTGATTCATTGAATAGAAAATTTGTACAAGCTACAAGTTCAAAAAATATGAGTGTAAAATATTTGCCAACAACCTTTTCAAAAACAATGGATAAAGTAGAAAGAGGAGATACACTAGTAATAGTACAAGATAAAGAAAATAATAATGTAGTAGAAGAAGATTGGACTAAGGTCAGAACAGACAATGGAGAACTAGGATATGTTAAAACTAAAGATATTAGTAATGAGCAGGTAGCAAGGGAAGAATTAGACACAAACACTACTTTAGATGGAAAAGTTAGTTTAATATGGGATTACTATTCACAATATGTAACAGCTCCTGTAAGAGATGGAACTATTGAAGGAGTAAATGTTGTTTCTCCATCATTCTATGAAATTACAGCTAGTGGAGATATAGATGCAAACATAGGAGTAGATGGAAAAAATTATATCGAATGGGCACATGCAAACGGATATAAAGTATGGCCAATGGTATCTAATAGTGAACTAGGCGACCTAGATGCAATGTCAAAAATACTAGAAAAATTTGAGACAAGAGGATATTTAATTGAAAATATAGTAAGTGAACTAATAGAGGCTGGAGTTGATGGAGTTAATATAGATTTTGAAAATATGTATCAAGAAGATAAAGAAAACTTTTCAAGATTTCTAATAGAATTAGCACCAAGATTACATGAGGCAGGATTGACTTTATCAGTAGATGTAACAGCACCAGATGGTTCAGAAACATGGTCTTTATGCTATGATAGAAATACAATTGGAAAAGTTGCAGATTATATAATCTTTATGGGATATGATCAAAACGGACCATCTTCAACTGAAGCTGGAACAGTTGCAGGAGCTAACTGGGTAGAACTAAATATTAAGAAATTCTTAGGTCAAGAAGGAGTAGAAAGCAATAAATTAATACTAGGAATTCCTTTCTATACAAGACTTTGGAAAGAAGAAGATGGAACATTAACAAGTTCAGTAGTTAATATGAGAAGCGTTACAATTCCAGAAGGTGTAGGAAAAACATGGGACGAAGAAACGAAACAATTCTATATAGAATATGAAAAAAATGGTGCTACATATAAAATGTGGATAGAAGATGAAGAATCAATAAAAGCAAAATTAGATTTAGTAAATCAGTATGACTTAGCAGGAGCAGGATTCTGGTCAAAAGATAGAGAGTTAAACACTGTTTGGAGTATAATTAATGAAAAATTAAATATAGAAAAAGATACAGAAAATGAATAATTTGCAAATCACCCGAATATAATTATAAGGGTGATTTTTTTATGAATATAGGATATGTAAAAATGGACAAGATAAATAAATTTCAATCTGTTTATAGAAATTTGCTTAGAAAAATAAGAGTGGTAGATAATTACTACTATTTGCCTTCAAATAGTGAAAAAATGTTAGATGCTGTTAGAAAAAAACTAAAAGAAGATAGTGTGGATTATATTATACAGGAAAAAAATATAGATTGTGGATATCCAGAACTAACAGGAAAATATAATGTAAAATATATGCTGCCAGAAATAATTACATACTGCTTTAAGCTTTTAGGCGAAGAAGCAAGAATGAAAGATATATACATATGTGTAAATAACTTTACAAAAGAAAATATAAAAATAATTGAAGAACTTTGTACAAAGGTAAAAACAGTAAATATAATAACAGACCATTTAAAACAATTTCAAGAATTAGAAAAAAGATTAGAAAGAAATGATATATATATAACTGTATCTAGTAATAGAAGAAAAGGACTAAAAAGAGCTAGAATTATAGTAAATATTGACTTAAAAGATTTAAGACCATTTAATTTAAATAGAAACTCAATAGTAATAAATGCGACGCAGAATATAGAGCTAGGAAAAGAATTCGAAGGAATATGTATTGAAAAAGTATTAGTTGATACTAAAAAAGTAATGAGAATATTTAGTGATATGGAAAATATGGATAAACAAAAACTTATTGAAGGAGAAATAATAAAACAAACAAATCAAAGTGATTATCAAAAGATAAGAGAAAGTATACAAAAAGATAAAATACATATTTTAAAGCTTCTTGGAAGAAGAAGTGAAATTGACATAGCAGAATTTGCTAATTTAAAAAAGAAGATGTTACAGTATACGGCATAGAACTTGAAAAAATTTTCAAAATTCCCTCTTGACAAAATCCCAAGATGGTATTAATATATTAAAGATAATTTTTACAAAAGGAGGAATGGGTAATGGACAGCGAAGCAGTATTGCTTACACAAGAGGGATATGACAAACTAGAACAAGAATTAGAATACCTAAAAACAACAGAAAGAACAGAGATAGCTGGAAGAATAAAAGTAGCCCTAGGATATGGAGACTTATCTGAAAACTCTGAATACGATGAGGCTAAAACAGCACAAGAAATGAATGAAAATAAGATAGCAGAACTAGAAAATAAATTAAGACATGCAAAAATAATAGATGCTTCAGAAATTGATACAAAAACTGTTCAAGTAGGAAATACTGTTGAAGTATTGGATATGGATTTCAATGAAAACATGACATATACAATAGTTGGTTCAACAGAGGTAGACTTAGAGCAAAATAGAATTTCTAATGAATCACCAATTGGTTCAGCCCTATTAGGAGCAAAAAAAGGCCAAATAGTAGAAGCAAAAATTCCAGCAGGTGTTGCTAAATTCAAAGTATTATCAATAAAAAAATAGTAAATAATAACTAAAGCTATGTAAATACATAGCTTTTTTCCTTATAAATATTGACTTTTAGCCTATAAAATAATATCATATATATAGCATAAAAAAGGAGAATGGTGATTATGGAAGCTCTTATGACTACAACCAGTCTAGGTGGAGAGCTAATAAGTTTCAAGCTAGATGGTATAGAGAAAATTCACCAAGGAGAAAATAGTAGGGATGATAAAGGAAAGGTATATTGGAAAAGACATAGTCCGGTTCTATTCCCAATAGTAGGAAAACTAAAGAGAAACCAAACTATTATAAATGGAAGAACTTTTGAAATTTCACAACATGGATTTGCTAGAGATATGGAATTTGAACCAATTACTAAGTTAGACAATTTCCATTCATATATGCTAAAAAGTAATAAATATACTTTAGCAAGATATCCCTTTGAATTCGAGCTATATAATACATATAGGCAAGAAGAAAATAAGCTAATATTTATTTATAAAGTAATAAACACAGGTGTTACAAATATGCCATTTGGAATAGGCGGGCATCCTGCTTTTAAAATAGACCCAGATGATTTAAAAAGAGGCAACTATTATTTAGAATTTGATGAAGAAGAAGAAAGAGCTCATTTCTTATATTTAGTTGATGGACTAGTTGGAACTGAATATGCAAAAAACAAACTAGTTAATGATAAAATTATTTTATTAGATGAGCATACTTTTGATAATGATGCATTAATTATAAAAGGAATACAAAATAAAAAAATAAGCTTAAAAAATAGTAGAACAAGAAAAACAGTTCTAACAATGGACTTTGAAGGATGGCCATATCTAGGTATTTGGTCAAAGCCAGGTGCTCCATTTATTTGCTTAGAACCATGGCAATCAACAGCAGATAGGATACATAGCTCAAATGTATTCGTTCAAAAGGCAGATATGATAGTTTTAGCCCCAGGGCAAGAATTTGAAGCAAAATTCTCAGTAGAATTTTTTAACTAATAAATTTTGTAGCTATATATAAAATTGTATATTAAAGTTTTGCAGTCACGCGAGAGCGTTCAAACGAGCTTAAAAGGATTTTAAGCGATGTGCGTTTGGAGAGGTAAAATTCGAAAAATTTTAACAGCGACCGCAAGTGACCAAAAACTTTCAATATACAATTTCATATATAATAAAAAATTATAAAAAGGAACAAAAAATGATTGAAATATTATTATTAATAATTATTGCGATAGGTGTAAAAGTTATTTATGATGCAAGAAGCATAGCAGAAAAATATTTTAGTAATGAAGACGAAAACAAGCAAATTAAACTACTTCAATGGGTGGGCTTTCTCGTCTCTATTATTTGCGCAATAATATTATATTTTTTGATTAGGAGATAAATTATGAGAGAGATAAAAGAAAAATACAATCCCAAAAATTTTGAGGATAGAATATATAAAAATTGGGAAGAAAAAGGCTATTTTAAACCTAATATGAATAAAGAAAAAGAATCATATTCAATAGTAATGCCACCACCAAATGTAACTGGAAAATTGCATATGGGACATGCTTTAGATGATACAATACAAGATATATTAATAAGAACAAAAAGGATGCAAGGATATAATACTTTATGGCTTCCAGGAACAGACCATGCATCAATTGCAACAGAAGCAAAAGTAGTTAAAAAAATAAAGAAAGAAGGACATACTAAACAAGAATTAGGAAGAGAAAAATTTTTAGAGGAAGCATGGAACTGGACTAAATTATATGGTGGAGAAATCCAAAAACAACAAAGAAAATTAGGATGTTCTTGTGATTGGGAAAGAAATAGATTTACACTTGATGAAGGATTATCAAAAGCTGTATTAGAAGAATTCTACAATTTATATAAGGAAGGACTAATTTACAGAGGAAAAAGAATGATAAATTGGTGTCCTTATTGCCATACATCAATTTCAGATGCAGAAGTAGAATATGAAGAAGAAAAATCACATTTATGGCATATAAAATATAAAATAAAAGGTGAAAATTCATATATTGAAGTTGCAACAACAAGACCAGAAACAATGCTTGGAGATACTGCAGTAGCAGTAAATCCAGAAGATGAAAGATACAAAAAATTAGTTGGAAAAACATGTATACTTCCAATAGTTAATAAAGAAATCCCAATAATAGCAGATGAATTTGTAGATAAAGAATTTGGAACAGGATGTGTTAAAATAACACCAGCACATGATCCAAATGATTATGCAGCAGGATTAAGACATAATCTAGAAATTGTAGAAGTTTTTGATGAATCTAATATAATGGGAAATATTGTTCAAGAATTCCAAGGAATGACTGCAATTGAAGCAAGACCAAAAATTGTTAAAAAATTGGAAGAACTAGGAGTTCTTACAGATATAACAGATTATACACACAATGTTGGAAAATGCTATAGATGTCATAATACAATAGAACCTAGAATATCTGAGCAATGGTTCGTTTCTATGAAGAAATTAGCAGAACCTGCAATAGAAGCAGTAAAAAATGGAGATGTAAAATTTGTGCCAAAAAAATATGAAAAAACATATTTCAATTGGCTTGAAAACATACAAGATTGGTGTATATCAAGACAATTATGGTGGGGACATAGAATACCAGCATATTATTGCAAGGATTGTGACCATATAACTGTTGCAAAAGAAACTCCAGCAAAATGTGAAAAATGTGGAAGCAAAAATATATATCAAGATGAAGACACACTAGATACATGGTTTAGTTCTGCACTTTGGCCTTTTTCAACAATGGGATGGCCAAATGTAAATTCAGAAGATTTTAAAACATTTTATCCTACTAATACACTAGTTACAGGATATGATATAATTTTCTTCTGGGTAGTTAGAATGGTATTTTCAGGACTATATGCAACTGGCAAAAATCCATTTAGTGATGTTGTAATGCATGGTATAGTAAGAGACAGTCAAGGCAGAAAAATGTCAAAGAGTTTAGGAAATGGAATTGACCCAATTGAAATAATAGACAAGTATGGAGCAGATAGCCTTAGATTTTCAGTACTTTCAGGAACTACAATGGGAAATGATATAAAATATATGCCTGAAAAGCTAGACCAATCATCTAATTTCGCAAATAAAATTTGGAATGCTGCTAAATTTATAACTATGAATGCAGCATCAGATGAGAAAATTATTGAATTTAGCAAAAATCCAGTAAACTTAAGAGTTGAAGATAAATGGATAATTGGAAAACTTAATAATTTAATAAATGAAGTTACAGAAAATATTAAAAACTATGATTTAGGAATAGCACTAGATAAAATTTATTCATTTATTTGGGACGAATTCTGTGATTGGTATATAGAAATAGCAAAAACAAGATTGAATACTAATGAAAAGGTAGTAGTTTCTTATGTTTTGGATTATGTATTTAGAAATAGTTTAAAATTATTACATCCTTTTATGCCTTTTGTTACAGCTGAAATCTATTCATATTTAGTAAACTATGATGGAAAAGACATTATGATTTCAGATTGGCCAAAAGATACAAATGCAGATTTCGAAAAAGAAATTAAATTTGTAGAAGGAATAAAAGATATAATTGTTCAAATTAGAAATATTAGAACAAATATGAATATACATCCATCAAAAAAAGTAAAATTAATAGTAGTACCAAACTCAGCAAGCAGTGATATAAAAAAATATTTAAAAGAAAGTGAAGAGTTTATTAAGAAATTAGGTTTTGGAAATGATTTAGTAATTCAAGATGATTTAGCAGGAATAGATAATAATGCTATTTCAGTAGTAAACGAAGAGCTAAAAATCTACATGCCATTTTCTGAATTAGTAGATTTAGAAGAAGAAAAAGCAAGACTTGAAAATGAAAAGAAAAAATTAGAGGCAGAAGTACAAAGAAGTAATAAAATTCTTTCGAATCAAGGATTTTTAGCAAAAGCACCAAAAGAGAAAATAGAAGAAGAAAAGTCAAAATTAGAGAAATATAATAAATTGTTAGAAGAAACAAATGAAAGATTAAAAAATATATAATAAAAGGGATGGTTAGAAATGTCTGATAAAGAACCGAAAGATAAAGTAATAATTGAAAAGAAAGCAAAAAAGCAATTGGAAAATGAACATAAGGCTACAAAAAATAATAAACAAAAAGTAAATAAAGTATTACTTACAGTAGTCTTAGTTCTTGCAATAATTGTAATTATAATTGGAATTGTATATGGTGGAAAAATTTTGAATAAGGCAAAGTTAGATAATGAAATAAATGAGTTATCTAGTAAAAGTATTGAAAATGATGATTTTTCAAATATAAATATACAAACAAGTGGACAATATGCAATTGTAGAAAAAGCTATAAAAGAATTTTATAATGAATATTCTACATTAAGAAAAGAATTTATAGATAAAATCAATGATAAGAAAATTCAAAAAATGCTTTCAATCGAAAATTATCAAAATGATGGACCTGAATTTCAAGAGTCTTTACAATATATACAACAAAATCAAGAAGAGTTTGGTAAGATAGCTGAAAACTTAGAAAACATATTAAAACAAGAAAGTATAATGGAAAGAGTTGAAAATCAAGATTTAAGCTCATATTATATTAATTTATATAGAGACTATTTTTTTGAAGGAGATAATTTAATAGAGGATTTACAAAAGTCTTATCAAGATGTAATTGATGCAAAAAAATTAATGAATAATTTATATAATAATGAGACAAAGATTTTAAACTTTCTAATAGAACATAAAGAAAGTTGGACAATTTTAGATAATAAACTAACTTTTGACACTGCTAGTTTGTCAGCAGAATATAATACACTAAAAACGCAATTATATGCAGAGTAAATTAAAAAAATGTCGAAAACTTATTAAAATTCGACAAAATATGCTATGGAAATATATGGTAAAAAGAACTATAATATTAAAAAAGATATTATAGTTCTTTTTTGCTAGTTGGGGACGGACCTTTTTTGAAAAATATAAAAAATAAAGGAGGAAAAATGTGATAGTAGAATTTAAAAAAGAGGACAAGGTATTAATATTTAAATTAACAGAAGATGTAGATCAACATACTTCAGAAAAAATTAGGAGGAAAATGGATAATGAAATTAAAAGATATATTCCAAGAAAAGTTATATTTGATTTTAGTAACATCTCTTTTATGGATAGTGCTGGAATAGGAATGGTTTTAGGAAGATATAAATTAGCACAAATGTTAGATGGAGAGCTAGAAATAATTAATGTAAATAAATCAATGAAAAAGATTTTTGATATGAGTGGGGTATCAAGAATAATAAATATAATAGAGGAGGAGAAAAATGAAAGGGTTATATGATAATGAAATGAAATTAGATTTCATAAGTAAGACAAATAATGAAGCATTTGCAAGAATAACAGTAGCAGCATTTGTATCACAACTAGACCCAACAATAGATGAGCTTTCAGATATAAAAACAGCTGTATCAGAAGCTGTAACCAATAGTATAATTCACGGATACGAAGATGAAGAAGGAATAATTAGGGTATCTGCAAAACTATTTGGAAATAATGTAGAAATAGAAATATCAGACAATGGAAAAGGGATAGGAAATATAGAAGAGGCAAGAAAACCACTTTATACATCTAAACCTAATTTAGAAAGGTCTGGGATGGGTTTTACAATAATGGAAAGTTTTATGGATGATGTAAAAATAGAATCTGCACTAGGATTGGGTACTAAAATAACAATGAGAAAACAAATTGGAGGAGAAAAACAGGAAGAAAAAATGGAAGTAAGAGAAGCATAAAACTAAATTTTAAGAATAAAATTAGGAGAAGGTTATGAATGAGACTCTAAAAAAGCAAATACAGGAGGCTCAAGCTGGAAATAGAGTGGTATTAAATGACCTAGTAGAAAAAAATAATGGACTCATATGGAGTGTAGTAAAAAGATTTGAAGGAAGAGGATATGATATAGAAGATATTTACCAGATAGGAGCAATGGGATTTATAAAAGCCATACAAAAATTTGACTTTTCATATGATGTAAATTTATCTACTTTTGCAGTTCCATATATAATTGGAGAAATAAAGAGATTTTTAAGAGATGATGGAATGATAAAAGTATCAAGACAAATAAAAGAATTATGGGCAAAAGCAAATAAAATAAAAAGTGAATATGAAAAGCGAGGAAAAACTATAAGTGTAGAAGAAATAGCTAAAATGCTAAATGTATCAAAAGAAGAAATAGCAGTATCTTTAGATTTCAACAATAATGTAGAATCACTATATGATAAAGAAGATGAAGATGGACTATGCTTAATGGATAAAATAAAAACGAGTGAAAATGAAGAAGAAAGAACAATTAATAGAATAGCACTAAAAGATGGAATAAATAGGTTGAAACCAAGGGAAAAAGAGATTATATTTTTAAGGTATTACAAATGTCAAACACAGAAAGATGTGGCCAGAACTATGGGAATAAGCCAGGTGCAAGTATGTAGATTAGAAAAACAAATATTAAATACATTATATGAGGAATTAAAGGAGGCATAGTGAGAAGATTAGTTATCATATTGGTTATATTTATTTTTATCATTTTTGCAATACCAATAATATTTACTAAAACAAATGCTACAAATAGTAAAGTAACAAATGAAATTCCAGAAAATAATCAAATTACAGAAGAAAATAAAATAGAAGAAAAAGCTTTAAAGGATTATGACTATAAACAATATGATACAATAAAATTATTACATAAAGACACAAATCAAATAGAAGAATTACCATTAGATGAATATTTGCTAGGTGTAGTTTCTGCTGAAATGCCAGCTAACTTTGAACAAGAAGCGTTAAATGCTCAGGCCGTTGTTGCAAGAACATACACAATTTACTGTATAAGTCATAGTAGTAATAAACATGGAGAAGCAAATATATGCGATGATTCAACATGTTGTCAAGCATGGATTTCTAAGGAAGATAGAATGGCAAGATGGGAAGAAAACCTGAGAGAATCTAATTGGAATAAGATAACAATGGCAGTTAATAATACTAGTGGAAAAATAATAACATATAACGGAGAAGTTATAGATGCATTTTTCCACTCTAATAGTGGAGGCGCAACAGAAGCGCCGGTAAATGTTTGGGGAGGTACAAATTATCCATATCTTCAATCAGTTCAAACTTCTGGCGAAGATGCATATTCGCAATATAGTTCAGAAGTAGTATTGTCAAAAGATGAATTAAAAAATAAAATAAAAGAAAAACATTCTGATTTTACAATTGATTATAATGATAAAGAATGTATTAAAATTACAGAATATACAGAATCAGGAAGAGTAAAAACTATTAAGATTGGAAATTTAAACCTTTCTGGAGTTGAGGTTAGGACTTTATTGGGTTTAAAGTCAGCTAATTTTTCCGTAAATATTGAAGGAAATAATATCAAATTTTCAGTTACTGGATATGGTCATGGAGTAGGTATGAGTCAAACTGGAGCAGACAGCATGGCTAAATCAGGAAGTAATTATCAGGATATTATAAAACATTTTTATACTGGGGTTGAAATTGTAGATATGTAAAATTATTGATTAAAATTCACAACATAATATTTATTTAATAAAATTGTATAATTGAAACTTCGCAGTTCTGCGTAAGCGTTCAAACGAGCTGAAAGGATTTTCAGCGAAGTGCGTTTGGAGCGAAGCGACCGCAAAGAACCAGAAGTTCAATTATACAATTTTATTAAAAACAGAATATACTGTGAATTTTAATAACAAATTTTAAATAATACATGTATATTTTCCTAAAATAAGGAAATAATCTAAGAAATAAGATTAAAGTACAAGGAGGATATATATGAGAAGAGAGAAAAGGAACGAAAGAAAAGAAGAAGAGAAAATAAAATGGGGAAAGTTAATAAGCTTTGTAATAGCTATAATTTTATTGGGAGTTGCAATTGCAATTTCTATGAGTCAAGAAAATACAGTAGGAGAAATGAACTATAGTAATTTGAAAAATAATAATAACAATAATACTGTATTACCAACAGAAGAAGCTAGTTCAGAGCTAAGCAAAAATGTTAATGAAGTTTTAATGGCAAATACGACTAATGAAACTGGTGGAGATAATGAAGAAGAGGATGATAATGAAATTGCTGAAATAAAAAATTCTTTAGAAACAAATGCCAATACAAGTCAAAATAATACTACAGTAAAAAATGAAACAACAGAAAATGAACAAAATAAACAAGAAAATGCGAATAAAGTTAATGAAGATAAAGTTCAGGAAATAAAATTTATATACCCAGTGGAAGGTGAAGTTATAAAAGAATTTGCAAAGGATAGCTTAATTTATTCAGAGACATTGGAAGAGTGGGTAACACATACAGGAATAGATATAAAAGCAGAAAGGGCAACTGTGGTAAAATCAGTTGCTGATGGAACAGTAAAATCAATAAAAAATGATCCAAGATTTGGATTAACTGTTACTATAGAACATAGTGATGGATATACAAGTAGCTATTCAAGTTTACTTACAGCTGAGTTTGTAAAAGAAGGAGAAAAAGTAACTCAAGGGCAAACAATTGGAACAGTAGGAAATAGTGCAGTATTTGAAGTAGCACAAGATAATCACTTACATTTTGAATTATTAAAAGATGGAAGTAATATCAATCCAGAGATGTATTTGAAATAGTTAACAATAATAGTTTGCATAAAATTAAAAAAAGAGTAAAAAGTAAATGTAATATAATTGTAATATAAAAGAAAAAACGCTTAAAAATGAGACAAAAATAGGTTTGCCTCATTTTTTGTTACTTTGACTTTTTATGACGAAAATGGTAGAATTTTAGCTAGATAGAAAGATGTAGGTGATAAAATGATTTACCAAAATGATATTACAAATTTAGAATCAGATATCAGAGAAAAAATCGGACAAAAGATAATAGTTAAGGGATCTTTAGGAAGAAGTAAGTCGTTTGAAAAGGAAGCTACTATTGAAAAAGCGTATACTAATATTTTTATAGTTAAGTATGAAGAAAACAAAAGAAGTGTATCTTATCAGTATAAAGATGTTTTAACTAGAACTGTTGAGGTAGATGTATTTGATGGAGAAGGATATAGTCCTTTAATACCACCAGCAGTTAAAACACCAAGAAAGCTAAAAGCTACTTTATAAGTATTACAAAAATGCAAGTTTTAAGGACTTGTATTTTTTATTTGAATTTAAAACTTATAAATTGTATATTCAAAAATTTTTTTGTTTCTTGCTGTCGGACATAAAGTCCTCCAAACTGTGCGAAACTGCATACAATTTTAATATAGTTTATAACTTTAAATACTAAATAATATATCTTTTTTAATTCCCGGCGCAGGGACGAGCCGTGCGGTTCGCTTGTCGCTCTCCTTGAATTAAAAAAGATATATTATTTTAGTATTAAATTATTATAAATAAAGCTTAGAATTAGAAGTATAATAATAATCAAATAATATTTAGCAAAAAAGTTTATTAGTTTAGGAATAAAATTATATCTGTTTTTTATAATATCAATAAGTAAATTTATAATTAATATTATGAAAAAGATAAATAGTGGAATAGACAAAATATTGAAATAAAAAGCTTTCACAAAATTAAAATGAATAATTTCATTAAAAGCTCTAGTTAGTCCACATCCAGGGCAATAAATTCCAGTAAATTGCGTAAAAATGCAATCTACTGGAAAAATTGCTATAATACATATAAAAATTATTAAAATACTTAATGTTAAAATATTTATAAGTTTCTTCTTCATAATTAATTACTTAATGGATTTCCATTAGCATCAGTATTAATGCTTCCTGTTAAAATCATAATACCTTCTACTAATCCCCAAATTGCTGAAACTACAGCTAAAGTTCCACAAGAGAATAAAGATATTAAAAGCTGTGCAATAGCTTTTCCAGTATAACCTAAATAAAAATTGTGAACTCCTAAACCACCTAAAAGAATACCTAATATTCCAGCTGCAATTTTAGATTTTGGTTGGCCATTATAACCAGTGTTATTATACTGTTGATTATAATTATTTTGACCATTGTTATTGTATTGTTGATTATAACCTTGTTGGTTATAGCCATTATTATTGTATTGTTGGTTGTAGTTATTTTGTTGGTTTTGGTTGTAGTTAGATGTAGTGTAATTATTATTTTGATTATTGTTTTGCTCATTACTTGTTGAATTAGTTTCTTGAGCTGTTGTTACGACTGGTTGATCTTGTGGATTATTAGCATTTTGTTTTGCTAAACATTCATCACACAAGTCTTGATTATTATTAGTTGGTTTTCCACATTGTTTACAATACATATAAATTCCTCCTTAAATTTTACTAATGCTATTATACTACAATATATGCATTTTGCCAATAGGGTATGAAATAAAAAATATAAGGTTCTTTTTTTATATATAAAGCATATATATTAATAAATGGATTGAAGGAGGTAAATATTTTAATGGAATTAGAAAAAAACAATTTAACAATAAATCAAATTGTTGCACAAAAATTGGACACTGCAATATGTGAAGGCGATTGTATAGTACCTGACATAAAACCAGATATATTTAGTATAATAACATCAAGCGGAATAGTAAATATTTACAAAAAAGAAGTAATGGATGGAAAAGTAAGAGTTGATGGAGCAATAAATACATATACAATGTATATAGCAGAAGAAAATGGAAAAAGAGAAATAAGAAGTATTAATTATGTTTTAGATTTTTCTCAGATTATTAATATTGAAAATGCACAAAGTGATATGACACTAGAAATGCAGACAACTTTAAAAACAGTAGAATCAAGAATGATAAACGAAAGAAAAATAAATGTAAAAGCTATATTAGATTTAGACATAAAATTATTTACAAATACAAATGAAGAATTTATTACAGGAATATCAGATATAATTGACCTTCAAAGAATGGATAGTACAATAAGTGTAAATTCTTTAATAGGTACAGGAAAAACAAAAACGCAAGCAAAAGAAACAATAGCAATTGATAACATAGATAATTTAGCTGAAATACTAAAAGTAAATTTAGAAATAGCTAATAAAGATACAAAAGTTAGTTACAATAAAATTTTAGCAAAGGCCGATTCCAAATTAAAAATAATGTATTTAACAGATGACGGAAGAGTAAATGAAACGTTTGCTTCAATACCAATTGTAGGATTTATAGATATGAAAGACATTTCAGAAGATAATGTGTGTGATGTTCAATATGAAATAAAAAATATGGTAATAAAACCAAATGGAATGCAAGAACATTCAATATATGTTGAGATAGAAATTGAAATTACAGTATCTGCATATGAAACAAAAGAATTAAATATAATTCAAGACTTATATAGTCCAAGTAGAAATCTAGTATTTGAACAAAAACAAGTAAGAGCAATGCAAAACAAATCAAATTATAAAGGAATTTATAATATTAGAGAAAAGCAATTATTAAATATAGGAGAAGAAAAAGTATATGATGCAGATGTAAGAGTAGATATAGAAAATTATAAAATATTAAATGATGAAATTTGGATAAATGGAAATGTAAATATAATATTTATTCACTCATTAAATAATATGCAAGAGATAGGGACCAGTCAAATGCAACTTCCACTAGAATATAAAATGAGCTGTAAAGGAATGAAAATAGATAATAATGTCAAAATTGATATTGATTTACCACTTCAAGATTTTGCAATTCTTCCAAATGGAGAAATAGAAATAAAAATAGATGTAGAATTCGTAGTAAAATCTTCTACAGAAATAGATATAAATAAAATTTGCAATATTAAAGAGAGTGAAAATACTTCAAAGAATGAATATAATATGGTTATATATTTTACTAAAAAAGAAGATAGCTTGTGGAAAATAGCAAAAGAATTTAGTAGTACAGTAGATAGTATAAAAAATTATAATGAATTGGCATCAGATGAAATAACACCAGGAATGCAACTATTTATTACTAAATACGTAGGAGTTAATGGATAAAATTTATTCAAGAACTAGGTTACCTAGATTCAAGATAAATTTAAATAGACGGTAATGGCCCGGTAATAAGACCGCATAAAAAGATAATATTTACAATTTTAATTGTAATAATTATAGGATACTTTACTGCAATTACTATTATAAAAGCTATTACCCCTATTATCGAAAGACAATGCAGAGTCATAGCTAAAAGTACAGCATCAAAATATGCAAATGAGTCATGTAATGAAGCTATGCAAAAAGTAACATATGAAGATTTATGTACAATAGAAAGGGACTCAGAAGGACGAATTAGATTAATAGAAATGAATGTAGTAAATGTAAACAAACTTAATTCTGAAATAGCATTAAGTATACAAGAAAAACTTAATAATACAACTAGTAGTAAATTTTACATACGTTTAGGAAGTTTTACAGGTAGTAAACTTTTATCAGGAAGAGGACCGAATGTAGAAGTAAGAATGTCTACAATAGGAGCAGTTACAACAAGTATAAAATCAGAATTTACAGAAACAGGAATAAATCAAACAATGCATAAAATATACATAGATATAAGTTGTAATGTAAGTTTGCTAAGTCCGTTCAAAGATTTAGATGAACAAATAACTGCACAAGTTCTATTGTCAGAAACAGTAATATCAGGAGATATACCAGATAGTTACTATGATTTAGAGGGAATGAGTCCAGAAGACACAATGAATATGATGAATTAGCTTAAATGTTACAATTCATAGCTACTAATTTTAAGTATACAATTATAAAGGCTGTGAATTGTAACTTTTAACTACATAAAATGTTGCAATGTCGAATAAAGTCATATATTAAGATAATTTGACGTACGATTTAACTTGCAATTTGAAATATTATGGTATAAAATGAAAACATAATATCTAATCATATAATTTTAATTCGATAAAATTTAATTCAAAATTTTAAATCATAAAATCTTTTTTATTACAATTTACAGATATCATATTTATTTAAAATTGTATATTTCAATTTTTTTGTTTCTTGCTGCCGGACATAAAGTCTTCCAAATTGCGCGAAACTACAAAAACTTGAATATACAATCTTTTGAAAATTTATATGTGCTGCAAATTGTAACAAATTATTTCTAAATATTTAATTAAAATTAAATCTCAGATTAGAAGAAAGC
Source organism: uncultured Clostridium sp. (assembly GCA_930980855.1). Taxonomy (GTDB): domain Bacteria; phylum Bacillota; class Clostridia; order TANB77; family CAG-508; genus CAG-793. The sequence goes on along the minus strand of CAKNIZ010000013.1, from coordinate 33,865 downwards.
AGAGGAAATATTATGGAAGAAAATATTCAAAATGAAAAAAAAGAATTATTAAAACCCAAGAATGACGTTGTATTTCAATGGCTGTTTAATCAGAAGAATGAAAAAATAACATGAAATAAATCTAACAAAAGAAATAAAAGAATTTGAAACAAGGTGGAAGATACAAGAGACGAAAAATCCGCAATAAGTATTGACAGAAGAAGCGGAATTCATTATACTAGAATTAACAGGACTAAATCAAGAAGAAATAAATAAGTTATAATAAAGGTTGGAACAAAAGAAATGGGAAGAAGGAAAGCAAAAAATAAAATAAAAAATTGGATTACAAGTTTAGTTGTATTTATTATTTTATGTGTAACAGGATATTATAGTACCATATACTTTCAAGAGGACACACAAGAAAACAGAGTAGAAATAACTTCAGTAGAAAGCATAGAGAACAGTGAATTAACAGATTTAAATAATAATAATCTTAATATAATTTTTTTCTATGTAGGACAAGCCGATTCTACATTTATTAAATTAAAGGATTTTACAATGTTAATAGATGCAGGAAATAATGAAGATGGAGAAAAAATTGCAAATTTCTTAAAAGAAAAAGGAATAAATAAACTTGATTATATAATTGCAACTCATGCAGACGAGGATCATATAGGAGGATTAGATGATATAATAAAAAAGATTGATACAATAGGAAAAATGTATATTCCTACAGTTGGAAAAAGTGGAATAGATTATAAAAATGCAATAAAAGCAGCAAAAGAGAATAATATAATAGTAGAAAATCCTGTTGTAGGAGATACTTTTTCTTTAGGAGAAGCAAATTGTGAAATTATGTCGGCAATGGAAGAAGAAGGTGTATCAGATAATGATAGTTCAATTGTTATGCAAATGAAGTATAAGCAAACTAGCTATTTATTTATGGGAGATGCAGAAAAAGCAGTAGAGAATTCTAGAAGTTGGAATAGAGTAGATGTACTAAAAGTAGGACATCATGGTTCAAATTCAAGTAGTTCAGAAGAATTTTTAGAACAAGTAAAACCACAATATTCAATAATAGAAGTAGGGAAAGATAATTCATACAATTTACCAAGTAGCAAAGCAATTGAAAGATTAGAGAATTCAGGTTCTAAAGTTCTTAGAACAGATATGGTAAGTGTGGGTAATGTTGGCTCTTTCTGGCTAACAAGTGATGGTACTTGGATAAATATAAAAGAAGTAAATATGAGCCTAGATGGTAATTCGTAGAAAGGAAATAATGGATTTATCAGTAATCACAGATAAGATAATAGATTTTACCAAGGAAGTAGGAAAAAATATAATAGAGGAGATAACTAATTATATGGATAACCAACAATTAACTTCTGACTCGAAAGTTGAATTACAAAATAGAACAAGAGACATGCTAAAAGAATATGATGGAATTTACGAAGTAAAAAATAGAGTTGTGTATAAACATACAAAGGATAGTCAGCTACCTGTGTTAGTAAAAAATTTATATAATGGGCAAGAAAATGGATATTATACTTTAAATAATAATTCACTTGTATATAACCAAGAATTAAACGAACAAATAAATCAAAAAATTAATCAAATAAAAAAAGAAGTAATAGAAGAACAAAATAGATATTTGAATTCTTGCAGAATAGACGGAGAAGAGTATATAGTTGATGAAGTTGGAGATGATGAAAAATATATTTATCTTACTAGAAAATCTGATAACATGGAGTTTCAGGATATTAATATATCAAATCAGTTATACGAAAAATTAAAAGAAGAATTAAAAAGAAAGAAAGAACCTACTTTAATTTGGAATGGAAAAGAATATATAATAAAATAAAAAATGTAGAGTAAAATCTACATTTTTTATTAGTTTAAACTATTATAATTATTTTGCCTTTTTTGCTACTTTGCAAATTTCAGAGAAAGCTTTTGCGTCAGTAACTGCTAAATCAGCAAGCATTTTTCTATTTACAGTAACATTAGCTTTCTTTAAACCATTAATTAAAGTGCTATATGTCATTCCATTCATTCTTGCAGCAGCATTTATTCTTATAATCCATAATTTTCTGAAATCACTTTTTCTATCTTTTCTTCCTACATAAGCATAAGCTCCAGATTTCATAACTGCTTGTTTTGCTTGTCTGAATCTATAATGTTTAGCTCCATAATATCCTTTAGCTCTTTTTAATATTTTTTTATGTTTTTTCTTTGTGATAATTGCTGTTTTTACTCTTGCCATTTTCTATTCACCTTCCTTTATAATTAATTTCCATATGGTAATAATTTTTTTACATGATTTTTGCATGTATTATCAACATAAGCATTTTGGACACTTCCTGTTGACTTTTGTCTATTTGTTTTATTTCCTAATAGATGTCTTCTATTAGCTTTTGTTCTTTTAACTTTTCCTGTAGCTGTATATTTGTATCTTTTTTTAGCTGCTTTATTAGTTTTTAATTTTGCCATTATAATTTCCTCCTTATATTGAATTAATATATATAAACTAGCTTTTTTTAGCTAATATTATAAACAAATTTTTCCCTTCTAAAATAGGTCTCTTTTCAGCGATAGCTATATCACTTAAAACATCAATGAATTGATTTAAAACCGTTTCACCTTGTTTTACATAGTTTAGTTCTCTTCCTCTAAATCTTACAGTAATTTTTACTTTGTTTCCATCTTCTAAGAACTTTTTAGCATTCTTTGCCTTAAAATCAAAATCATGTTTATCAATATTTGGTGTAATTCTGATTTCTTTAGTTTCAAAAGTTTTTTGCTTTTTCCTTGCTTCTTTTTCTTTTTTAGCTTGTTCAAATTTGTATTTTCCATAGTTCATTATTTTGCATACTTTTGGATTGTTGTTAGGAGCAACTAATACTAAATCCAATTTTCTTTCATAAGCAATATCTAATGCTTCATGTAAAGATAGTACACCTAGTTTTTCTCCTTTTTCATCAATAACTTGAACTTCATTTGCCCTTATTTGTTCATTAATTGGTAATTCTTGTTTTATATTAAAACACCTCCTAAAATTCTTCTTTTTACCAAAATAAAAAGATTGGTTTCAAAGCCAATCCACTCTCAAAACATATGAAAATTACAAAACAATATAATATTGATTTATATAATATATGTTATACCTTTTCCTTAAAAGTTGAGGTGAGAAGGATTACTTCTACTTTGTACATTATTAATAATACTATAAAAATCTTCCTTTGTCAATTATTTTTTGGAAAAATTATTGACTTTGCCTAAAATTTATAATATAATTATATAGCGTAATTGTGAATATGGTCATAAAAAGCAATTCCCCGGTTAGCTTTTATTGACTTCATATATATAAATTAATGAAAATGAATGGAGGGTAATTTTACCATGAATAATACTACATATAGTGTTAAGAAAAACGAAATTGAAAGAAAATGGTATATAATTGATGCAGAAGGAAAATCTTTAGGTAGAGTTGCTGCCGAAGCTGCAAAATTATTAAGAGGAAAACATAAACCAACATTTACACCAAATATGGACAATGGTGATTATGTAATAGTTATAAATTGTGCAAAAGCAGTTTTAACAGGAAAAAAATTAAATCAAAAAGTTTATACACATTTTACAGGATATATTGGAAACATGAAGAAAACTTTAGCAAAAGATATGATGGAAAACAAACCAGAAAAAGCTATGATGATAGCAATAAAAGGAATGTTACCACATAATAGCTTAGGTAGAAAAATGTTAACAAAAGTTAGAGTATATGCAGGTTCTGTTCATGAAAATGCAGCACAAAAACCTGAATTATGGAAATTTTAATAGGAGGGTAAAGAAGAGATGGCTAAATCAGAAAAAGTTGTATTCTTAGGAACTGGTAGAAGAAAAAGCTCAATTGCTAGAGTAAGATTAGTAGAAGGAAAAGGAAATATAACAATTAATGGAAAAAGTATAGATGAATACTTTGGAGAAGAAACATTAAGAGTTATAGTAAAACAACCTTTAACAGTTACAAATACATTATCTAAATATGATGTAATTGCAAAAGTACAAGGTGGAGGATTTAGTGGTCAAGCAGGTGCTGTACGTCATGGTATCGCTAGAGCATTAAATGAAGCAAATGGAGAATATAGACCAGCATTAAAATCTAATGGATTCTTAACAAGAGATCCACGTAAGAAAGAAAGAAAAAAATACGGTCTTAAAAAAGCTCGTAAAGCTCCACAATTTAGTAAGAGATAATATTATCAAAACTCAGAATTATTTTTTAATTCTGAGTTTTTCTGTTTGACGAAAATGTAAAAAATTGTTATAATTATAATCAAGTAAATTTGTGAAATGAAAGGGGCATCAGCACAATGGGAGAGAAAATAGGAATGATTATTGGATTCATACTATTATTCTTGATTATTGTTCAATGGTTTGCAAACAGCAAAATCATTGGGCGGATTCTAGTTTGTGCATGGATTGGAATTGGAATTCTAGCTTTATTAGCCGCCAATTGGTTTGTGTTGGTAGTCTGGATTATCATTTCAATTATTGCACTATCAACGATGCACTAGCATTAAAAAAGGGGAGCAACAGCTCCTCTTTTTTATGGTATAGGAAAAATCGCTTTTCCTATACCATAAAAAAACAACGTTGCACAGAAAAATTGCATAGCAATTTTTCGCGTCGACAAATCTTTACGCTTCTTCGAGAACTTAAATATATATAGTTAAGCTAGAAAAGTAGAGAAAAGTTCTCGCGAAGCGAGATTTGTCCTTTAATAGGAAAAATCAAGTTTTTCCTATTAAATAAAAGTATTGCAGAAATATATTTATTGTTTTTTTATTTTTGGTTTAGCTAGAAGAGAGGCAATATACCCAAAGAATATAGCAGCAGCTATACCACCAGCAGAAGCTTTTACTCCTCCTATAAAAGCACCAAGTAATCCTTGCTCACTTACAGCTTCCATTGCACCTTTCGCTAAGTTAGCTCCAAATCCAAGAAGTGGAACCGTAGCACCACAGCCAGCAAAATCAATTAAGTACTTATATATTCCTAGTCCTCCTAAAATAACACCGGCAGTAACAAATATGACTAATATTCTAGCAGATGTAAGTTTTGTTTTATCTATTAGAATTTGACCTACAATACAGATTAAACCACCAACTATAAAACATCTAAGCATAAGTGACCAATCAATACTTTGCAAATACTCCATAATTCAATAATCCTTTCCTGCCTTCGCTGTACGATAGGCACATTTCTTTATTCCTTTTCCATTTCAATTGAAATAGCGTGTGCAATTCCTGGGATAGATTCACCTTGCTGAGAAGTGGTAGAATTCATAAGCGCACCAGTAGCCATTAATAATAATTTTTTAATATGACCTTGTTTCATAAGCTTGTACAAATAACCAGAAAAAACTGTTGCTATACAAGCACAACCACTTCCGCCAGAATGAGTATCTTGTTTTTTCTTGTCAAACATTAAAACTCCACAATCATCATAATTTTCTGAAATATCTATATTTTTACTTTTTGCTAAATCTATTAAAATAGATTTTCCTAAATGTCCTAAGTCTCCAGTAATAATAGCGTCATAATAATCAGGAGTTCTTCCAGTATCTTCAAAATGTGTACATAATGTGGAAAGAGCAGCTGGAGCCATTGCAGCGCCCATATTATTCGCATCCTTAATTCCCATATCTACTATTGCACCAGGTGTTATATGAGTAATGTATGGACCTAATCCTTTTTTAGATAAAATAGCAGCACCAGAACCTGTAACAGTCCATTGACTAGTAGGAGTTCTTTGATTTCCTAGTTCAAGAGGAAATCTAAATTGTTTTTCAGCACTACAAAAGTGACTAGAAGTTGCGCATAGCACATTATTACATGCTAAACTATCCATAAATACAGAACCTATACACAAACTTTCTACAAATGTAGAACATGCACCAAAAAGTCCAAAGAAGGGTATGTTAGAATCTCTCATTCCGAAATTGGATGAAATACATTGATTAAGTAAATCGCCTGCAAAGGAATAATCTATGTCTTTAGCAGATAATCCAGACTTAGCTAGTAAAGTATTAACAGTTTCTCTAAAAATTTTAGTTTCAGCCTTTTCCCAAGATTTTTCACCCCAAAATTCATCTTCCAAACATTTATCAAAATATTTAGCAAGTGGACCTTCTGATTCTTTTGGACCTACTATAGAAGCAGTATCTAAAATAGTAGGTGGATTATCTAATTTTAATGTTTGATTACCTAATTTTTTCATAAATACCTCCTAAACAAAGAAACAAGCTATAATTCCAACAAGAATAGAAGCTGATATACCATAAACTAGAACTGGCCCTGCTACAGTAAACATTTTAGCACCAACCCCCATTACATAACCTTCAGATTTGTATTCAATAGCAGGTGAAACAATAGAATTTGCAAAACCTGTAATTGGAACTAAAGAACCTGCACCAGCAAATTTTCCTATTTTATTAAATATATTAAGTGCTGTTAAAAAGGCAGACAAACCAATTAAACATATTGAGACAATTGTACTAGCAGAAGTTTGATCTAAACCTTTAAAAAGACAAAATTCTAATATGAATTGTCCAATTGTGCAGATAAGACCTCCTACTAAAAACGCTCGCATGCAATCTCTAAAAATAGGAGATTTAGGAGCTTTAGCTTCAACATAAGCATTGTATTCCTTGGGTGTTTTCATTGGATTCATAAATAACCTCCTATCTACTTTGGTCAACCATAAATGTAATATCTAAATCAACATAATATTCAGTTAATTTATTTACAGTGACTTTAGCTCTTTGATCTAAAATTTTTAAACTTGTAATATAGTCAATTGATTTTGCAACTTCTTCTAAAGTTTTAACTGTTGCGTCCTTCCAAGAAACAGTTGACCTTCCTGTAACTTGTATATGTTTTTCAATTCCCATAAAAACCTCCTAAAAATTATTTTCAGTTATTATTCACAACTATTATTTTGTTCTGATTGTATATTCAAGATTTTGTAGTTTCGCGCAGTTTGGAGCTGTAAAATTCGAAGAATTTTAGCTGCGACAGTAAGAAACAAAAAATCTTAGAATATACAATCAGAAATATATATACTGTGAATATCAATTCTATGTATATAATTTCCACCTTTTCAAAAAATATGCACAAAATAAATTTTTTGTGGTAAAATATAGATGAAATTTAAAAAACAGAAAGAGGAACAAAATGATAGCATATATAAAAGGAAAATTAGAAGTAAAAACAAAAGACTATATTGTAGTTGATGTTATGGGAATAGGATATAAAATTTTCATGTCAGATACATCTATAAGCGGATTAGAAAAAGGAAAAGAAGTTAAAATATATACTTACATGAAAGTAAGTGAAAATGATATGAGTTTATATGGATTTTTAAATAATGAAGATTTAGTTACATTTGAATTGTTAATTACTGTTGGGGGAATTGGAGCTAAAAGTGCAATAAGTATATTAAGTAATATAACTCCATCAAAATTTGCTTTAGCTGTAATATCTAGTGATATAAATACATTAAAAAAATTACCTGGAATAGGACCTAAAACAGCTCAAAGAATAATATTAGAGCTTAAAGATAAAATGAAAACAGATAATGCAATAGTAGAAGAAGATTCAGAGGTAAAGACCGCCATAAAATTAGATAATAAAGCAAATGATGCGGCAGAAGCTTTGTGTGTACTTGGATATGCAAGAAAAGATGTGGAAACAGTATTAGAAAAAATTGATACACAAAATTTGACAGTTGAAGATATAATAAAACAAGGACTAAAACATTTGGGTAGATAATATAATACCTAATAATTAAGAAGTAGGTGATTAATATAAAAAGCTATTTAGAAGTGAATTTAAAAAATATAGAAGATAATATTAAAAAAATAAAAGAAAAAGTAGGAACTAAAGTAACAGTTGCTCCTGTTATAAAAGCAGATGCATATGGATTAGGTGCAGAACATTTGGTAAATATAATTGAAAACCAAGATATCAAAATTGTGGCAGTTGCAACAATAGATGAGGCTATTTCTTTAAGAAAAGCTGGACTTAAAACAGATATTATTTTGTTAAATGAATTATTACCTTTTGAAGCAAAAGATGTGATAGAAAATGGTTTAACAGTTGGACTATCTAGTTTAGAGGTAGCAGAAGAAATAGACAAATTAGCACATAATAAAGTAAAAGTTCACATTGAAATAGATACAGGCATGGGAAGAGTAGGAATAAAGCCAGAACAATCATTAGAATTTATAGAAAAAATTAGAAAATTAAAAAATATAGAGACTGAAGGAATATATACTCATTTCTCTTCAGCAGATACTAACGAAGAATATACAATAGAGCAAATAGAAAAATTTAATAAAGTATTAGATGAAGCAGCTCAAAGAGGATATAATTTCAAATACATACATGCATCTGCAAGCAGTGGAATATTAAATTTTCCAAATGCTAGATTTAACATGGTAAGACCTGGAATTATTACATATGGATATATGCCTGATAAGAGAATGAAAAATACATTGGATTTAAAGCCAGCAGCAAAGCTCGTTTCGCACATTGTATTTGTGAAAGAAGTGGAAAAAGGAACCGCTATAAGCTATGGTAGAACATATATAACAGAAGAAAAAAGAAAAATTGCTACAGTACCATTAGGGTATGCAGATGGAGTAAGAAGAGGATTATCAAATAAGGGAAGAGTATATATAAATGGAAAATATGCAAATATTGTTGGAAATGTTTGTATGGATAATTTTATGATAGATGTAACAGGAATTGAAATAAAAGTTGGAGATACTGTATATATATGGGACAATACAAATGTAACAATAGAGGAAATTGCAGAAAAATGTGGTACAATAAATTATGAAATATTATGTGGTATTTCAAAAAGAGTAAAAAGAAAATATATAAATTAAAAGAGGAAATGAAATGGACTTAAATGAACCTTTAGCATATAGAATGATGCCTAAAACTTTAGATGATTATGTAGGACAAGAGCATATTTTAGGAAAAGACAAAATTCTGTATAGAACAATAAAAGCAGATAGATTATCTAGTATAATACTTTGGGGACCACCTGGTTGTGGAAAAACATCTCTTGCAAGAGTAATAAGTAATACAACTAAGTATAAATTTACAAAATTAAATGCAGTAACAGCAGGAGTTTCAGATATAAAAAATGCTATAGAAGAAGCACAAAATACATTTTTAAATCCAAGTGGGAAGTGTATTCTATTTATAGACGAAATTCATAGATTTAACAAACTTCAACAAGATGCACTTTTACCATATGTTGAAAAAGGAACTGTAATCTTAATTGGAGCAACAACTGAAAACCCTTATTTTGAAGTTAACAAGGCTCTAATATCAAGAAGTATGGTATTTCAATTACATGAACTATCTAACGAGAATGTATTTTCTGTACTTAAAAAGGCAATAACAAGTGAAGAAGGACTTAAAAATTATAATTTGAAAATTACAGATGATACACTTAAGAAAATTGCAGAAACAGCAAATGGAGATGTAAGAACAGCCTTAAATGGATTAGAAATAGCAGTGCTTACAACACCAATGGAAAGTGATGGATATATTCATATAACAGATGAAGTAGCAAAAGAATGTGTACAAACAAGAAAAGCTATTTTTGATAAAAATGGAGATTCACACTATGATAATATAAGTGCATTCATAAAATCAATGAGGGGTAGTGATGCAGATGCTGCAATATTCTACTTAGCAAGAGCATTAAATGCAGGAGAAGACCCAATGTTTATGGCAAGAAGAATTGTAATAGCGGCATCGGAAGATGTCGGAATGGCAAATCCTATGGCACTAGTTGTAGCAAATTCAGCAATGCAAGCGGTTCATATGGTAGGAATGCCAGAAGCAAGAATTATATTAGCAGAAGCGGCAGTGTATGTTGCAACTTCTAAAAAGTCAAATGCTTCATATTTAGCAATTGATAAAGCGCTAGAAGATGTAAGAAAATCCGATACTGGAATAATTCCAATGCATATTAGAAATGCACCAGCAGAAGGAATGGAAAAAGAAGGATACCATGTAGGATATAAATATCCACATGATTATCCAAACCATTATGTTGAACAACAATATTTACCAGACAAAATGTTAGGAACAACATATTTTATACCAGATGAAAATATAGATACATCAAATTTTCAAAAGAAAGATTAAAATAGCAAAGGAGAAAAATATGTGGGGATTTAAAAAGAAGAATAAAGTTGAAGAGAAAAAATATCTTCAAAATATAACTGTTCAGGGAGAAAAGTTTTATCATCTGTTCAATATTAGACCAATAAAAAAGCATGATAATTTAGAAACTTTTGTTGCTAATGTATATATAACAGATAGAATAGATGATGTAATGCTTATAGATTATCCTAGCCCAATAGCTTTTGAAATTCCTGAGGATAAACCAGAGTTAATTGAATCAATTATTTTGTCTTATGATAGAACAAAAAGTGGAAGAGAACTTAGTGATAAAACTTACACTTATATTGGAAATATAAAAACTGCTGAAGATGGAAGATTGTATTATTATAATGAACCACCATCTAGAGAAGTTGCTGCAGCAATTGATGTAGAGGAACAAGTATTTCAAAGAGAATATATTGAAAGACAAAAAGAAATACAAGAAGCTAGAGCTAGAAACGAAAAGGCAAGACAGGAAGAAGAATTTAGACGAAGATTGCAAACAGATGAAATTATAGAAGAAAATAGAAGATATGAACAGCAAAAGAGAAACGATAGATTAAAAAATCCATATTTCAAAAGAATGGATGGTTTTGGTGATGAAGGATATGATATTATTAATGATAAAACAGGAGATATAATTCTTTTAAGAAATATGAAAAAATTTAAAGATTTAAATGGCAGATATTTGTATACAGCATTTATGAGATCTTCAAATGAAGATGCATATACAGAATATAATATTCCTTTAGGACACGAAATTATTTTTACGACTCCTGGAAGATTAGCGGATATAATTGAAAATCAAAATTTATACCAGACAATAGTAAAATCCATACAAAATGCACTATCTGCCTCTTGCATACAATTAGACAAAAATAATCCACGCGAAATAATAGATATAGGAGGAATTACTAGTAATGGAAATTGGGTTGAAAATACTGAAAGAAATGGAATAAGTAAAGCAATAGTAGAAAAAATAAAAAGTTTAGGAGCAAAAAGAATAAACGAATTAGAACAAGATAGATAATAAAACAAAAATAATATATGGTTTTGTATTCCCGGTGCAGGGACGCACCGTACGGCTCACTTAGGCTTACGCCATGCGTTCCCCTTGAATACAAGAACCATATATTCTTTTTGTTTGTTATTTATCTTTATTATTTGTTTCTTCTTTTTTGTCATTAAGCATTTCAGTCGCAGCACCTATAGCACTTAAAGCAGATGTTGCTTCAAAAGGTATAAATACTTTGTTAGCCTCTCCATTAGCTACATCTTTTAAAGCTTCCAAAGATTTTAATTGAACTAATTTATCATCTGGGTTAGCTTTCATCATAGCTCCATAAACTAATTTAACTTCTTCAGCCTTAGCTTCAGCAACTCTACGAATAGCCTCAGCTTCACCAGTAGCTCTTCTTATTTTAGCTTCTTTGTCAGCTTCAGCTTGTAATATTTCAGCCTCTTTATCGCCTTGAGCTTTTAATACAGCAGCCTGTCTTTCACCTTCAGCTTGTAAAATAGAAGCTCTTTTATTTCTTTCAGCATTCATTTGCTTTTCCATTGCATCACGTATATCTGGTGGTGGAGTAATATTTTGAATTTCAACTCTATCTATTTTACAACCCCATCTATCTGTTGCTTCATCTAAAATTGCTCTTAACTTATCATTGATAGCATCTCTTGATGTAAAAGTAGAATCTAAATCCATTTTACCAACAATATCACGTATAGTTGTGATAGAAAGATATTCAATACCTTTTTTCAAACTTTGAATTTCATATACTGCTTTTGCAGGTTCTAAAATTCTATAAAATACAACTGTATCTATTCTAATTGTAACATTATCCTTTGTAATAACATCTTGAGGTGGAACATCCATTGTTTGCTGTTTTAAACTAACAATACTACGAACATGGTCAATAAATGGAATTATAATTGTAAGACCAGCATCTGCTATTTTATGAAATTTACCAAGTCTTTCAATTATATATACCTCAGATTGTCTAACTATCTTGATACTTAAACAAGCTAGTATAACTAATATGATTAATAATACGATTAAAAACCACATAAAAACCTCCATAAAAATAATACTATAACCATTATACCATAAAAATTAGAAAAAATAAAGCCTTTTTCTATTGAAATATCAATATTTTAACTATATAATAAAATAATTCAAAACTTTTCTAAAATGTATATATAATGATTTAGCAGTTCCTTTGTTCCCGTTCAAACGAGCTGGAAGGATTCCAGCGAAGTGTGTTTGGAGCGAAGCGACCGCAAGGAACAGATAAATCATTATATATACATTTTAGAAATTTGAATTCTGTAAATTATAGTTAAAATATGGAGGACACATGAAAAAGAATATAATAAGAGCCGTATTATTAATTTTAGTAATAGTAATTTCATCTATAATATTTGGATTTTCTGCCCAAGATGGAGAAACGTCGGGAGGAATAAGTAAAGGGGTAATAACAATAATTGCAGATGTCTTTAATTTAAATGGTGATACTAGAAATATATTTATTGAAAAAGGTGAAGGAGTAATTAGAAAATTAGCTCATTTTGGAATATATACATTACTTGGACTAGCTTCAATGGGATTTATAGCTACTTTTAATTTAAAAAGAAAAAATCAAATATTAATAACAATAGTATGGGGCTTTTTATATGCTTCAACTGACGAATTACATCAAATGTTTATAAATGGTAGAAATGCTAGCTTTTTAGATGTTTTACTAGATACTTCAGGAGTTATATTTGGGATATTATTAATTATAATATATTTTAAAATTCACAAAAGATTATTAATTTAATAAATTGTATATTTGAACTTCTGGTTCCTTGCGGTCGCTGCTAAAATTCTTCGAATTTTACAGCTCCAAACGCACTTCGCTAAAGTCCCTTTAGCTCGTTTAGGCGCTTACGCGGAACTGCGAAGTTTCAAATATACAATTTTATGAGTTAAAATTCACAGCCTCTTATTAAATTCATATAATTGTATATTCAAGATTTTGCAGTTTCGCGCAGTTTGGAGGACTTTACGTCCGACAGCAAGAAACAAAAAATCTTTGAATATACAATTTTAAAGCATTTTATACTCGCTGTGAATAGTAACCTTTATGAATTAATAACAATATTCTTTTATAAAAAAATATTGAAAAAAATTTTTAAGTATTATACAATAATGAAAACCAAGGAGGAAGTATGAAGAAAAAAATTACAAGTGAATCAGGAATTACTTTAGTTGCTCTTGCCATAATCGTAGTTGTCTTAATGATATTGGCAGGATTACTTATCAATATAAATGATCAAAATGAAGGTTTATTAAATATTGCAAATCAGAAAAAAGAAGAAACAGAAATTTTATCAATCGAAGAAGAAATTAAAACATTCTTAGCAGAAAACCCACCACAAGATTATCAAGAATTAATTACAACACTTAAAAATTATGGAACAGTTCAGAATGAATTAGACCCAGAAAATGCACTTCTTATAACAAACAAAGGTAACTATGAAATTTATATTAAAGACCTTTGGAATGTAGAGGCAACAAATGCTGGACTAGATATGGGTGACTATGTAAAATTTTCTCCAGGAAATGCAAATTATATAGTTTCAAAAGATTATTCGGGAAATAGTTCAAATATTACTATATCAGTTTCAAATACACAAGATATAAGTTGGAAAGTGTTGGACGTAGATTCAGGAAGCGGAGAAATAAAATTAATTCCTACTAATTTATCATCAATGAACTTAACTGTATATGGAGAAAACGGATATAATAATATAGTAAAATTATTAAATGACATTTGTAATACATTATTCTCAGATGAAGAAAAAGGCGTTAAGGCAAGAAATATAAACATCACAGATATAGAGAAAATTGCAAGTAATATTGATGAATTAAAAGGAGAAAATTACAATACTGAAAAAGCATATAGGCAGGCAACATATCCAGGAATCATTTCAGAGGAAAGTGAGGAAAGCGGTCAAGAAAAATTTGTAACTGGACATCGAACATCGGTAGAACTAGTAACAAAGCAAACATATTACCAAGGTCAAATTCAATATAAAAATCAAAATTATAGTAATATATTACCAACAGGAACTTATTGGTTATCATCAAGAGCAGTACAAAATTCTGCAAACACAGCAGATTTTTACGGAAGAATAATAACAGTAAATGGAAACGGAATAACACTTTCTGGAACAAAAATGTACGATTCAGCAGGAAATGCGACAGAAACAAAAACATATTCAATATTACCAATAATCATTATAAATAATAATGCAGTGATAACAGATGGAGATGGTTCGCAAGGAAAACCATTTTATATAAAATAAAAATATTACAAAAATATTACAAAAATATTAAGAATAAGTAATAATTAGAATAAATATTGTTAAAACATAATGTATGTTATAAAATAAATCAAGAATTTAAATGATATTAAGGAGGAATTAGCAATGGCAACAATGAATCCATTGGAAAGAAAGGCACGTAGTTCTTTTATAAAAGGAATTGTAATAGCAGGACTTATAGGACTTATAGGAATTGTTATTTTAGTAATACAAATAATGAATATGAAAGCAGAAGAAAAAGAGAGATTAGCTTCAATGACTACAATATATGTACTTAATCAAGATGTAAGTTCAGGACAAGTTATAACTGCAGAAATGATGACTCAAAAACAAGTTGAAAGTACCTTGATTCCACAAAATGCAGTAAGTAATATAAGTAATTATTATTTACGTGACCAAAACGGAAATCAAATCGTTAGCGGAACAGATGAAAGTGGAAATCCAGCTTTAGGAGTAGTAATAAATGGACAGACATATCCACTTGCAACAGAAGATTATATGACAGGTACAATAAATTATAATGGCTCACAACAACCAATAATAATAAGTGGAAGTCCAGTAATGGCAAAAGTTAATTTGATGGCAAATACAATATTAACAAGTGAAACTATAGCAGAGAGTAATGAAATTACAGATGATACAACAAGAAAACAAGAATATAATGTTCTATCTTTACCAGCAGATTTAGAAACTAATGATATTATAGATGTAAGACTAAGAATGCCAGATGGAACAGATTATATTGTTGTTTCTAAGAAAACAGTCACAGTATTAGATGAAGCAGGAATACCATCATTAAATACAATATCTCTAGAATTAAATGAAGATGAAATTCTAATGATGAGTAATGCAATTGTTGAAAACTATCAAATACCAGGAAGTATGCTATATGTAACAAGATATGTAGAACCAGGACTTCAAGCAGAAGCTGTTGCAACTTATGTACCTAGTGCAGATGTACAAAACTTAATTTATAGTAATCCTAATATAGTAAATGAAGCAAAAACAGAACTTAACAATAAATATAATGGAAATGCTGGAAATAGAAATAATATAAATGATACTTTAGGAACATTAGATGAAGATGATAGAAATTCTGATGTTGAGTCAGGAACAAATGATGAAATAACAGCTGGACAAGACGCAAGACAAAGCTATCTAGATGCTTTAACTGGTAGATAAAGGAAGGAAAGAGTATTTTGGAACAAATAGGTTTTATAGGAGCTTATGATAAAAAGGATTTAATACTTAATATAGCTAAGATAATAAGCAAATTAAATAAAAGCGTTTTAATAGTAGATGCAACCATAATGCAAAGATTAAGATATGTAATACCAAGAGTATCTCAAGCTCCTACTTATGTAAGTGAATATGATGGAATAGATGTAGCAGTTGGATTTATGAACTTAATGAGTATAGCAAACTATTTGCAAAAGCCAAATTTAGATTATGATTTTATACTTGTTGATACAGATAATCCACAAACTATGAGGTCTTTCATGGTAGAAAATTCAAAAATGAACTTCTATGTAACCTCATATGACGAATTTGAATTACAGAGAAATTTAGAAATATTATCTGTTGTTACTACAAATATTTCATTAGTAAAAGTAATAGTTTCATCTGACTTAGAAAATAAACATGACGAATACTTAGATTATATATTACAAAATTATTCAGTGTCATGGAGAGAAGAAAAGGTAATATTTCCAGATATAGATGAAGATAGAAGAGTTACTTTATCAAACCAATTGACAAAACAAATAAACATAAAGAATTATAGTCAAACATATAAAGATGGAATAGAATATATAATTTCTATGATTTTGGAAGGAATTATAGATCAAAATTCAATAAGAAGAATGATAAATAGAAAGGTTTAGAAAATGTCCATAATAACATTTGTTAGTGAAGATATGAAAGAAACAGGTCAATCAATGTCCATAGCAGCTATAGCAACTGCTATGGCTATTGAGCATAAT
The DNA here is from genome assembly GCA_930980855.1 of uncultured Clostridium sp. GTDB lineage: Bacteria > Bacillota > Clostridia > TANB77 > CAG-508 > CAG-793. Next base: position 17,283 of record CAKNIZ010000013.1, on the reverse strand, counting down.
TACAAAATACTTGTGTTTTCAACAGATTTTATGGATACTACATTGGAAAATTGTTTTTGGAATGCTAATAATACAAAAACTGGATTATTTGCAAGAGCCAACAGACTAGATGTTTCAAATGGAATTGAAGGATTAGTTAGAACTTTAGCAAGTAATAGAGTTTCAGGAGAAGTTATAAAAAGCTATTCAAAACCAGTTTTACAAGATAGATTGGATGTACTGCAATCTCCAAAAACACCGGACTACAAGATATATTTAAATTTAGCAGAAAATTTTGCACAATTGGCTGAAATAGCGAATTCTTTTTACGATATAGTATTAGTTGATTTAAGCGGAAAAATTACAAAAGAAAGTAAAGAAAAAATGCTAAACATTTCAGACTTGGTGGTTGTAAGTTTAAAACAGTCAATGTCATCTATAATTAATTTTATAAAACTAAAAACTGCCAATAATTTTTATAATAAAAAAAATGTACTGCTAATGTTAGGAAGATATAACCCAAACTCAAAATATTCTAATAAAAATGTTGCAAGATTTTTAAAAGAAAAAAATATACCAATGGTTGTTCCATATAATGTATTATTTTCAGACGAATGTTCTGAAGGAAGAATAGTAGATTATTTCCTAAAGGTACAGAAAATACAAGGATATGATAACAAAGATACATTTTTTGTAAATCAATTAAGAGGAACATCACAAATGTTAGAATATAAAATGCAAGAAAAAAGAAACGGACTTATTTAAGAAAAAGGAAGGAGCAAAATCATGTTTCTTAATATAATTTTAATCATTGCTGTATTAGCTATCGGCGTAATGATAGTCTTAAGGGTAATAAAGAAGAACAAAGAGGCAAAAGTTGAAGAACAAGTTGTTGTTGATGATAAAACATATACACTAGATATGATGATGAACTTTGTTAAAAAAAGACTTGATGAAATTACAAAAGTTAATCTTTATGACCTAGGATTACCAGAAGAAGAATTAAAAAGAAGAAAAAGCAAAAAGTATGAATTAAAAAAGGCATTAAAAGGTTGTACATATGGAGATGTAAACGATAAAAAATATGTAAAAGAACTTATATATGACTTGCTTTCTCAAGAATATGGTGTTGATGAAACAAATATATCTAAGGCTATTCCTTTTGATGTTCCATCACTTCTTACAGCACAAGATAAATTTGATGTATTAATATATATGTACCAAAAAGATTTTGGATATGAAGCATTAACACAATTAATAAAAAAATACGATTTAGCAAGATTAAAATATACATCGGGGGAAACAAAACCTTCTTATGTAATAACCCCAGAAGAAATTAGTGAAATATATGAAAAAGAAAATTATACACTTACATATGATGACAAATTAAATGTAATAGTACAAAGAATTTATCAAAAATACAAAGGATATAGTTCAATAGATGAAGTAAGGGATATGAATATAGATGGTGTGTCTGGTGGTGTATCTGGTATGCCAGAAAGTTTCTTAAGCCAGGTTGCACAAACAGACTCAAGTTATCTATCTCAAGTTATGGAACACAAAGTTCCTAGAGCATGTGATAGTATATGGATATTTTTCCAAGGAAAATCAATTAGATTAGCATTCCTTTCATTTGGAACAGAAGCAGAATTAAAAAGAGTATGTCAAAACATATATAAATACAATAACCCAGGACAGCTTTCAGATACAAATGGTTACAAAATTAATGAAATGAAAGACGGTTCTCGTGTCGTTGTTGTTAGACCAAGTTTCTCAGAAACATGGGCATTTTTCGTAAGAAAATTCGACGTAAAACGTTCAACACTTGAACAGTGGTTTAAAGGTGAAGAAGGAAGTACAGAAACAATAGAGCTTCTAAAATATCTAGTTAAAGGAGCAAGAATCATCTCAATAACTGGTGAACAAGGTTGTGGTAAAACAACAATGCTTATGGGTATGATAGAAAATATATATGAAACAATGAACATTCGTGTTCAGGAAACTGCATTCGAGCTTCACTTAAGAAAAATATATCCAACAAGAAACATATTAACATTTAGAGAAACAGATACAATTTCAGGACAACAAGGTCTTGATGTTCAGAAAAAAACTGACGGTTCTGTTAATATCATAGGTGAGGTTGCAACAGACCCTGTTGCATCTTGGATGATACAAGCAGCCCAAGTTGCTTCTAAATTTACATTATTTACACACCACGCAAAAACATTCCCTAACTTAGTTACAGCACTTCGTAACTCAATGCTTAGAACAGGTGTATTTACTAATGAAAAAACAGCAGAAGAGCAAGTTGTTCAAGTATTAAACTTTGATATACATTTAACAAAAGACTTTAAAGGAAAAAGATATGTTGAAAGAATAACAGAATGTATACCAGTTGAAGATGTTAATGACTATACTTTTGACTATAGAAAAGAAAAAACATTAGAGGGAAAATTTGAAAAGTTTGTCGATAATACAACAAAATATTATACAAAAGAAACAAACAAAGAATTATATAAATATGTGAACATACTAGAATATCAAGATGGAAAATATGTTATGACACATAAAATATCTGATGAGAATTTAAAAGAAATGCTTTTAAATATGGATGATACAGATGCAAAAGATTTTGCAGATTTTGTGCAAAAAACTTGGGGAGAAAAAATTAATGCTAGAAGCGAAAATTAGTAAAACAAAAAGGGAGGTAACTCTAAATGTCAAATGATACAATAATAATATTAATGGGCGTTATAGGATTCTTGTTTTTTGTCATAGTTGTTGCCTATCTTTTAATAAGAAAAAAATTACAGAGTTCAGACGTAGCAAGAATAGAAAGACTTAGAAAAGGTACAAGAGAAAATAATTTTTCTTCAGAAGTTATGTACCAAAAATTATATGTTAGATACTTAAGATTACCATTTTTAAGAAGATACTTGTTAAAATTAAGAAGAAGACTAGAAATAATTAATATAGATGATGAGTATTTAACTAGATTGCAAGCATCAAAAATTATAACTAAGGCTTTAGCAATAATAATACCTATTACAATATTAGTTATACTATTTACACGCTCTAATTTCCTAATTATGTTTATAATTTTAGTATTTGAACTATTTATTATAGACAGTTTAGTAGATGGAATGGTAGATAAAATTGATAATAATTTACTTAATCAGCAAATAGATTTCTTTGCAGCAATGAGACATTCATATCATGAAACTAACATGGTTGGTGAAGCAATATATCAAACTGCACAAGATGATGAACATGTTGAAATATCAAGACAAGCAGAAAAAATTTACAATATATTAAATTCAGAAGACCCAGAAACAGAACTTGAAAAATATTATGATGTAGCACCAAACAATTACTTAAAAGAATTTGCTGGAATTTCTTATCTAACACAAGAATTTGGTGATAGAAAAGTAGATGGTGTATCACTATACTTAAAAAACCTAGATAATATTACTCAAGAAATGCAATTGGAAATATTAAAAAGGGATAAATTAAATTATACATTCCAAAGTTTATCTATTATTTCAATAGTTCCGATGATAATGCTAGAACCATTAAAAAGCTGGGCAGTAAGTAACTTTGGATTTACAGAATCATTCTATAATGGTAAGCAAGGAATGATAGTACAAATAGTAATATTATTAGTAACTTTTATATGCTATATACTTATTAGAAAATTAAAAGATAATGGTTCAGTAAATATAAAACTAGAAAATAATCAAAATCCATGGCAAGCAAAACTATATAGTATAAAACCAGTAAAGAAATTTGTGGATTTGTTTATCCCTAAAGACGGTACTGCAGAAAGAAGAAAAATTAAAAAAGCACTTAAAGATGCAGCATCTAAGCAAAAAATTGAATGGCTATATGTAAACAGAATAGTATTGACTATAGTAGTTTTTATTGCATCAATTATAATGTTTATTGCTCTTCATCAAGTTCAGATAAATTACATATATACAGAGCCGACGACAGATTATGACCTCATTGGTTCATTAGAAGGAAAAGACCTAGAAAAGGCTATGGAAACAACCAAAATTCACAACTATTTCTTGGACATGTTTAGAGGTCAGTTAGACACAACTATAGAAGACATCAAATGGGAAATGGAAAGGTCAACATATTATAGAGATGCAGACGATGATGTAATTCAAACAAATGCAGAGCAAATTTTAGAAAAACTACAAACAATAAATTCAGAATACCTAAAATGGTTTGAAATATTAATGGCAATGGTATTCGCAATAATAGGTTATGCAGCACCAATATTAGTTCTAAAATTCCAAGTTATAATTAGGAAAATGTCTATGGAAGACGAAGTTATGCAATATCAAACAATTATCCTAATGCTTATGAGATTAGAAAGAGCTGATGTTGAGATGATATTAGAGTGGATGGAAAGATATGCTGATATATTCAAAGAACCAATTTCAAAATGTTTAAATAACTATGAAAGTGGAGCTTGGGAATCATTAGAAGATATGAAAGAAGAAATTTCATTCCAACCATTAATAAGAATTATAGAAAGTTTGCAAACAGCTGTTGAAAAAGTTCCTATCAGAGAAGCTTTTGATGAATTAGATACAGATAGAGAATATTACCAAGCTAAGAGAAAAGAGGCTAATGAAAGATTAATTTCTAAGAAAGGTATGATAGGAAGAGCAATTGGATTTACACCACTTGTTGGCATATTTGTTGGATATTTAGTTGTACCATTAGTTGTAATAGGATTAACAAGTATGACTTCATCATTTAATACAATGTCTGCGATGAATGCGTAAGAAAGGTGAAATAATATGGAGAATGCAACAAAAGCCTTCATCATTGCTGGAGGAATGCTAATTGCAATGTTAATAGTTGGGTTACTTGTCTGGGGATACAATAATATCTCAAGTTTTCAAAGAACCAATGTTGAAACAGAAGCATTAGAGCAGATAGCAGAATTTAACTCAAGATTTGAAGCATATAATAGAGGTTCAGTTAGAGGATATCAAATGATATCATTAGCTAATTTAGCCAGAGACTACAATTCAAGATTTAGAGAAGATGAAGGATATTATCAAGTTGAAATAATAGCAAAATTAGATACACAAGGGGCAAATTTACCAGAAGCAACAAGTGCTCAAAGATATGCTTATGATAATAGCTATTTTGATATGATTAAATATATTGAAGAAATATATGAACCACGACTAGAAAATGCTACAGACCCTAATAATAGAAATCAATTCAAAGAAATGTATTTTGAATGTACAAAAGTTGTTTATGATAATGAACGTGATGATATGACTGGAACAAACAACCATGGACTTGGAAGAGTAAAAAGAATGGAATTTGAACAAGTCAAAGTTGTTAATTCAAGATAAAATGATGGGAGGAGGAGCTAATGGAAAATGCATCTAAAGCATTAATAATGGCAGGAGAAGTTCTAATTGGTGTAATGATTCTTTCATTAGCTTCTTATATAGTATTTAGCTTTGGAAGCTATTCACGAAATGTTAATAAACAAATTAGCGAATCAGAAATAAATCAATTTAATGTAAGATTTACAAATTTAGCATATAGAGCAAATATAAGTTCACAAGATATAGCATCTATTGTAAATTTTGCAAAACAAAATAATGCAAGATATGAAGCAAGTCCTGGCGATGACTATTATACAGATGTTTTTATAGATGGAACCAGTGTAATATCTAATGATATTAATGAATTTTTAACTAACAATGGAAATTCAACATATTATTACTGCAATTTAACAAATGTAAGAATAGATAATATCAATGATTCTGCTGCTGAAATAACAATTACAGCTTCAACAACAGAAAATGATATTACATTTAATCAAAGAACAGGATTAGTAACAAAAATAGTTTTTCACCCAATATATGATGCATCAGGAAATTATGCAAATGCAATATTAAATGGGTATAATATTATTAGAAATTAGAGGTATATAAATTTGTATATTAAAAGATTTTTTGCCACTTGCCGGAACGAAGTTCCAAGCTGCGCGTGGCTACAAAATCTTTAATATACAAAATCATAATAAAATATTGCATAATAATTTTGCAAATGCTATAATCTTAAGAGGAAATAAATGAAAAAATATATAATTTTATCGATAATTGTTATAATAGCTGTAGGAAGTATTTCATACATGTTTGCAAGTTATAGAATAAATAATTTGCAAATTGAAGAAAATAATAAAATGTATACTGATATTTATAATAAAGAAATAACAGGAACAGAACTTGCAACTATTATAAATAAAACAATAGATAGAAATGAAAAGAATGAAGTACAAAAAGATGAAAATGGTTTCTATATTGAAAATGAAACTAATTCTATAATAATTGAAATTAAATTTAAAGAAGCTGAGGAAATTATTAGAACTGAAAGTATTTCTATAAACGGTATAGAAAACTTTATAAACTTTTACTCAAATTTTAAATTTAAATGCACAAAAATAGAATATCATGCCAAAACCAATTTTACAAAATATTTGTATTTCGAAGAAATTTAATTAGTTATTAGATTTAGTCTATAAGACTTAAAATAAAAAAATCAAAGGAGGAAAATTTTATGGAGAACGCATCAAAAGCATTAATTATTGCAGGCGCAATTTTAGTATCAATTTTAATTGTTGGATTAGGAGTTATTATTTACAATAACGTACAAGATGTTGCTACATCAGGAACACTTGATACACAACAAATTTCTGCACATAACTCACCATTCCAAGGATATTTTGGTGATTATGTATCAGGAAGCAATGTTAAAGGATTATTTACACAAATTCAAGCCAACAACAATGCTGCAAATGCAAATGGAGAAAAAATAGGAAACTATATTTATGTTATTGATTCTAGTAATCAACCTGTAACTTCTTCAGATATCTTAACAGGAAGAACTTATAATGTAGATTTACCTGCAACTGAAGGATATACTGATACTGATGCAGCAGGAGAGGCTTATTGGAAAAACGGATACATTAAAACTATAGTAATACAAGTAAATTCATAATATGAAAATTAAAAGGAGAGATAATGGGAGAGTATTTAAATGATACAGTAAAAGTAATTATAGTAATACTAATTTTTATAATCGCATTATCTCTTACTGTGTTTTTATTTCTAAGATTAAGAAAAAAATCAGAAGGAATAACATTTAATCAAAGAATTTTTACTGGAAAATCTGTTACTAACATATATAAAGCTCTTATCATATTTGCAGTTATATTAATAGCCATTTTTATTGTTATGCTTGGTGTATTAATATATAATAATGTATATGGTTTTACAGAAGAAGCGATAAACACTTCACAAGAACGAGTAGTAGAAATGCATAACATGAATTTTGAAAATTATTTTGGAAGCAATGTTTCAGGAAGTCAAGTAAGATCATTAATGCAAAACATACAAACAAATAATAGACAAGCAATCTCACAAAATGAAGAAGTGGGAAATTTGATATATGTTAGACTAGATGGTGAAAATATAACCAACTCTAGTGAAATAAAAATCGGTAAAAGATATAGAGTAAATACTGCTCAGAGTAATAAATTTAATAATAAAGAAGAATATGGAGCAGGATATTGGAAAAATGGCTATTTAAAGTCGGTTGAAATAACAACAATAGAAGATTAAAATTAAGGAGGAGATAATGTGGAAAATGCAGTAGATGCAATGAAAATGGCTTTTGCAATGCTAGTTTTTGTTACAGCATTATCTCTTGCTATGTATTCTTTTACAATGGTAAGACAAACCTCTGCACAAATAGCTCAAGGAGCAGATGTAAAAGAATATTATGATAGATTAACTCTAGATGAAACTCAGTCTAGTGCACTTGCAGCTTCTAGTAGAGTAGTAGGAGTTGAAACAGTAATACCTAGTTTATATAGATATTACAAAGAAAATTATACAGTCGTATTTTATAGAGGAACAGGATATGATGAAAGCACAGGTAAATTTGCAAGCATAGAGCCAATGGTTTTATATTATACGGAAACTGATAGTAATTATTTAAAAAATTCTTCTTTACTTTCTGGTTCAAGAGGAGTATATGGTTTTGATATACAGGACGAGCAAGTAAGAAGAGAACCATGGAGTGCATCAGAAGCTACAGACTTTAGCTTTATAAGAGCATTCATAAATGGAACAACAACTGATAAATATTATACATCTCGAACTACATCAAATTCAGGACGAAATTCATTTTCAAATGATAATGATGGGCTAGGACCTTATTATACAATAGATTTTGGTTCTTCAAATAATGAACTAAGAGGATTGATAGGTAAAAATTATCGATTTATAGAAAGAAATGGAGAATACAATTATAATAATGTTTTAAGTAGTTCAGGAGATGAAGATAATCCAGATTATGATATAGACTCATCAATAACTGGATCAGTAGATATTCTGGATAATGGAGAAATCGTAAATAAAAGAAATCAAACAACAAAAAGAGTAATTCAATATATATTAATAGTTTAATAAAAGGAGGCAGTTATGAGTGATACAGTAGTAACCGTAATAGCAATATTTTTAGCAGCAATTTTAATGTTTATTTTCCCACTAATGTCAACTGCTGATAGAACTGATGATATCTCAAATCAAGCTGTTGATACAGCAACAACAGAATTTGTTGATGAAATCAGATCTACAGGTAAAATTACACAAGATAATTATGATTCATTTGTACAAGTAATTAGTTCTACAGGAAATGCTTTTGAAGTAGAAATAGAAGTACAAATATTAGATGATAACCCAGGTAAAAAAGTAACAGAAGCAGAAATGACAAAAGTTGGAGAAAATTATTACTATAGCCAATATACATCACAAATATTAAATGATGTAAATGATGATGGAGTAATGTTCCTAAAAGAAGGAGATATAGTTACTGTAACTGTTAGAAATACAAATAGAACTATAGCTACCATATTAAAAGATTTTGTATATCGTGTTACTGGTAATAACTCAGCTAGCATAACTGCTCAACATAGTGGAATAGTAAATGTAAATGGTAGATAACAAAAAGATGGGTAGATGCTAATCTATCCAATTTTGCTATTAAATTATTTGTGTATTTTAAATTTTTTTGTTCCTTGCTGTCGAAATTGGAAATTTCTCCAAGCTGCTCGGAACTGCAAAATTTTAAATACACAATTTAAAATGATACACAATTGGTGTAAGAAAGGAAAGCTATGAAATTACAGCAACTTGGTGTAATATTTATAATAATAGTAGTGCCAATCGCAATGGTTTTATCTGAATATACGGCAAATAATAGAGAAGTACTAAAAACTCAAGCACAATATGATACTATCTTATATAACTCTACATATGATGCTGTAAGAGCTTTTCAGATGAATACAATAAACAATGGCTATTCTACAATTAACGACTCTAAAATAAGAGATATTTCAGCATCAGTAAATTCATTTTACAATAGTTTAGCTTCAGGACTAGGTTCATCAGGTTATACACTGCAAGATTTGCAAGGATATGTACCTGCACTATTATTTACAATGTATGACGGGTATTATCTATATGGAGATTATCAAAATATGGTTGAACTAAATGATATTGATGGGGATGGTACACTTGACCAAGTATATTCTAATGAAAACTCGAGCGAATTAACCTCAATAAATGGAATAAAGCCATATATATATTATACTTGTGAATATAGAGATACAAATAAATTTGATATAATTGTAAACTATACATTGGATAATTATATAACAGTAATGGGAACTGACAAAAATGGAAATATAGTAAATAGATCAGGATATTTAATTAATCCAAGTGATGTAACAAAAGACGGTAGTGGAAATATTACAGCACATGGAGTTCAAATCACACCAGAAACATTGGGTGAATATGCTGTTGTATTGGATTCTTTATCAGGAAGTACAAACTTAGAACCTTGGAATGGAGGACAAGCAATATATTATCAATATGTGTATTTCAATAATCAAAAATATTATTGGGATACAAATCCACAAACAAATGCCCTTTCATACAACGGAATCAATATTTTTAGATTAAATAATAATTTGAGAAACTATTTAAGTGAAAATGAAGCAAACGACTTAGCAAAATATGTTTTAAATAATTCAGATGCAACATACAGTAGTTTAAATCAAAGTAACTTTATAGATAGAAGTGCATATAGATATTATGATGATGCATTAAGTTTTTCAAATTATGTAATAAACGACTTATTTAGCGGAGTTACTGTCCAAGTAGTAACAGATACATATAACAATCAATTAAACTATACAAAAACTCAAAATGGAGTAACAACTCCTATACATGCACGTACAACTTATGATGTAAATGATGTTTTCAGAATAAATAATGATAATGACCCAGAAGTAGAATCATCAATATTTAATGAACATAGAATGGATGTAATTATAAGTTCGATAGAATCAAACTTAATGAGTATAATAGCTAACTTCAACATACATCAAAATTCAGGATATGAATTTGCACTTCCAGTATTAACAGAAGAAGACTGGTATAACATAACGAACAATATAACTGTAGTAAGTTTTATGCAAGGAATGCCAATAGGTAATTTCAAATACTATAGTAACTATTCAGTTGTAATAAACACAAAGAATAAAGAATTTGTTTCAAGAGATGCAATATTAGTAAGAAGTAGAGAAACTGGAAATAGAAGTTCAGATGTAGGAGGAACATATCACAATCCTAGATGTATTACTGTAAACACTCAAAATTCTGGCGATTTAATGGGATATAATAATATAGATTATGAACAACAAACTGTAATGTATGATATAAATAATGTAAGCACAACAGAAACTCGTACATTTTACTATTATCCACATTCAGGTTCAGGAGCTTATGAGTGTGTAATAGGTAGAAATGAGGTAAACTTCACTTCTGATAATCTTATTACAGGTGACCCATTAGAAATGTTAGATTCAGAAGGAAATATAATATCTACTCAAAATCCTGGAACAAATGTTAGAAAGGCATATGTAACAGCACTGGCCAGAGAAAAATATAATTTGTATAAAATTTCAGATTATTTTAATTTTTATTAATTTAATAATTCATAAAAAAATGGTTATTCTAATAAGAGTAATCATTTTTTTATTGTATATGTGAAATTTGCTTTTTTATACAATAGAAATATGACACAGAATTTTTTATCTTTCAAAATTTTTTCAAACTTAAATTTCAAAATATTGTTATAATATATTCTTTCGATTCAAGGGGAGCGAAGGCTTGGAGCGAGCCGTACGGTGCGTCCTCGCACCGGGAATAGAAAAATATATTATAACAATTATTTGAGACTAGTATTGAAAAAGGAGGAAATTATGAAGAAAAAAATCTTGCCAGTAATATTAATAATCATATGCCTTACATTATACATTAATTTACTAGGAATTCAGAACCAAGACTTTATGCGAACAGTAAATGCTTCAAGTAAAAGATATGTAAATCCAATAGGAAGGACAATTGGACTTAAATTATATACAGATGGAGTATTAGTAGTGGGCATGTCAGAAATAGATGGAGAAGATGGAAAAAAACACATTCCTTATGAAAATTCAGGAATAAAGGAAGGGGATTTGATACAAGAAATAAATGGACAAGAAATCAGTAATACACAAGCATTAATAAATATTGTAAATGCAAGTGGTGGAGAAGAAATATCTATAAAATACAAAAGAAATGGGGAATCAATATATACAAGTATAACTCCAGTAAAAGGAATAAATAATGGATACATGTTGGGATTATGGGTAAGAGATGCAGCAGCAGGAGTGGGAACTCTAACATATTATGAAGCAGCAACAGGTAAATTTGCAGCATTAGGACACGGAATTACAGATGTTGATACAGGCAACATGCTTAATATTTCAAATGGAGAATTAGTTACAGCACAGATAATTTCCATAGTTAAAGGAGTAAAAGGAAGAGCAGGAGAAATTAGAGGAATTATAGATGATGGTGAAAAAATAGGAAAAATAGAGAAAAATACAGAAATAGGAGTTTATGGAACAGTAACAAATCTAGAATTTATTAATTCTGTAAAACAGCCAGAGGTAGAAGTGGCTAATAGAAATGAAATAAAAACAGGAGATGCGAAAATAATTTGTCAAGTAGAAAATGAGAAAGTAGAAGAGTTTAATATAAAAATAAAGAGAGTATATAAAAATTCAAAAGATAATAAAAGTATGTTAATTGAAATTACAGACGAGAATTTAATCAATAAAACGGGAGGAATAATACCAGGAATGAGTGGGACACCAATAATACAAAACAATAAATTTATAGGAGCTATAACAAATGTACTTTTAAACTCACCAACAGAAGGATATGCTATTTTTGCAGATATGATGATGGAGTAAAATAATTTACAAATAATATTGATAATTTCCCGAGGATTGGATATAATTGTGGTATTATAAAAAACAGTGGGGGAATTATGAAAAGAAATCAAAAAGGATTTAGTTTAGTTGCTATAATTTTAGTAATTTGTATCATTTTAGTATGTGGAGTTATATATTATTCATTAACTGGTAGTGGGACAAACTTAGCAGAGCAAAATTATAGTTATGAGCCAATAAGTAATGGCGAAAATGCAGCAGATGGATTCTATTATAACCAATTACCAAATCCAGCAAAAATTATGTATAATACCATTTTAGGAAACATAGAACAATTAAAAATAGGAAATGGAGAAATCAAATTTCCAGATAGTGTAGGAGAAAGTATTAAGGAGATAAATGGAAGTGCAGAAGAAAATTACTTTCAAACTGCATGGGATGCATTAGCATTAGAGCATCTAGATTTATTCTATATTGATACACAAAACTTATCATTATCAACAAGAACAACATCTATATTAGGTTATGAGTCATATGATTTCACATTATCACCTAAAGATGGAAACTCATATTATTCATCAACTTTTAATAGTAAAGAGGAAGTAGAAAGTGCTATTGCAAAAGTCAATGAAATAGCAGATAATATTGTTTCTAATGCAACAGGTTCAACATATGATAAAGTAAAATATGTACATGATTGGATTGTAGAGAATGTTGAATATGACAATGATGATTTAGATAATAATGATAACATATATGGAACATTTGTAAATAAAAAAGTTGTATGTGAGGGGTATGCTGAAGCTTTAAAATTTCTGTTAGATAAACTAAATATTCCATGTGTTTTAGTGTATGGTGAAGGATATGATGATAATGGAAATACAGAAGCACATGCTTGGAATTATGTACAAATGGATGATGAAAAATGGTATGCTGTAGATCCAACATGGGATGATCCAATATATGTAGGTAGTGCGAATGGAATATTAACAAATTCAAAGAAATATGCATACTTTTTAAAAGGTTCTGATACCTTTAACAAAAATCATGTATCAGATGGAGATGTATCTGGTACAGGTCAAGATTTTAAATATCCAGAATTGTCCAAAGAAGATTACAAATAAAAATATAAAATAAAAAAATGTATATTGATGATTTTTGGTTCCTTGCGGGAGCGAAGCTCCAAACGCACTTCGCTGGAATCCTTCCAGCTCGTTTGAACGCTTGCGCGGAACTGCAAAATCATAATATACATTTTTTATATAATATATTTTATTTATTTACTAATTTAGGACCAATTTGAGTGATAGTACCAGCACCTTGTGTTAGTACAATATCATTAGGTTTAGCATTTCTTTTTACAAAATCAACAATATCATCGAAATTTGGTATGTAGTAGGCCATTCTTCCTAAAGAGTCTATCTTCTCAACTATATCTTTTGAAGACACCCCATAAGTGTTAGATTCTCTAGCTGCATAAATGTCTGTAACAATAATATTATCAAATTCAGTCAAACAAGTAGCAAATTCATCTAATAAATTTTTAGTTCTACTGTATGTATGTGGTTGAAAAATAATCCAAGAATGATTATATTGTTTTTTCTTCAAAGCATCAGCCACAGCTTTTATTTCAGTAGGGTGATGTCCATAATCATCATAAACTTTTACACCATTAAATTCACCAACGTATTCAAATCTTCTATGAGCACCTTTATATTTTACTAAAGCATTTTTTATATCATTTCTGTCTAATCCAAATTCATTGCAAAGAGCAATACAAGAAAGAGCATTAAGAACATTATGCTTTCCTGGAATAGACAATTTCATAGTTTTATAAAAAGCATTATTATAATACACATCAAAAGATGGATAACCATTTTTATCAAAAGATATGTTTTTAGCTACAAAGTTTGCATTAGTAGAATTAATACCAAAAGTCAAACTTTTTGCTTTAGTATATTGAGATAAATGAGAACAATTAGGGTCATCTGCATTATATACTAAAATACCATCATCAGGTAATAATTTAACATATTTAATAAAAGCACTTTTAACATTATCTATTGAACCATAATAATCTAAATGGTCATTATCAATATTTAATATAATTTCTGCTTTAGGATAAAACTTTAAAAAGCTTTCAACATATTCGCAAGCTTCTAAAATAAAGAAATCACTATTACCAACTTTATAATTTCCACCAATATTATCTAAAGCGGCTCCAATTTGAATTGTAGGGTCTTTGTGTGCTTCCAAGAAACACATAGAAACCATAGATGTTGTAGTAGATTTACCATGAGTACCAGAAACACAAATAGTATTTCTAAATCCCTTTGTAATTTCACCCAAAAAATCAGCTCTTTCAACTATTGGAATACCAATTTCACGAGCCTTAACTAGTTCAACATCATCAGGCTTAATTGCAGCAGAGTATACCACTAAGTCAGCACTTTTTAATGCATTTACATTATGCCCTATTGTAACAGGTATACCATTTCTAATAAGTTTATCTGTAACTTCAGAAGAAGAAATATCTGAACCAGATATATTAAACCCTTCATTTTTTAGAATTTCGGCGATACCACTCATACTAATTCCACCAATACCAATCATATATATATTTTTGTATCTTTTTAACTCTTGAATGTTAGTCAAATAATTCACGCTCCCTTTGTACATTATATAATCTGCTTACCTATTATATTACAGTAAATGAAAAAAAACAATATATGTGGTAACATAAAATAGAAAAAATTTTTGTAAAAATAAGAAGGAAAAAGGAAATTATTAGCGAATATATAAAATAGTATGAAAATACATACTAAAATTTATAACTTTGGAAGGAGATTACATATTATGGAAATCACAGACGTAAGATTAAGAAAAGTAAATTCAGAGAACAGATTAAAAGCTGTTGCATCTGTAACATTTGATAACGAATTCGTTGTACACGAAATAAAAGTTATCAAAAATCCTGAAGGAGTATTATTTATTGCTATGCCTAGCAAAAAGATTAAGAGCACTGGAGAACATAAGGATATAGCACATCCTATAAATCCTGCTACTAGAGAAAAAATCCAAAAAGCTATATTAGAAGTATACAATAATACCCCTGAACCAGAAGCTAAAGAAGCTGAAAGTTCAGAAGAATAATAAATAAGAAATCCCTTAGGTGATAAGGGATTTTTTCATCTATAATCAAAGAGGTATAAAATGGACAAGATAAAAAAACTATTCAAAAAAGTGTTTACAAAAGAAATTATATTATACGGAATATTCGGAGTGCTTACAACTATTGTAAACATAGGCTCACTATGGGTATTCACAGAAATATTTAAAATAAATGAAAATATAGCAAATGCAGTGGCAATTATATTATCTGTTATATTTGCATATTTTGTTAATAAAGATTTTGTATTTCATTCAGAGGCTAAAAATAAAAAAGATAAATTACAAGAATTTACAAAATTCATGTCTGGTAGAGCTGTAACTATGATAATAGAATGGGGAGGATGCGCACTATTATTTTTAACACCAATGCCAGAAATGGTTTCAAAACTTATAATGACTGTAATAGTTATAATTTTAAATTTCTTTATTAGCAAGTTTTTTGCTTTCAAAAAGAAAAAGAGGTAAAAATGATAAAAAACAAATTTAAAGATTTGGCTGCAAACGAAAATAGCAATAAATGGAGTCAATTAATAAAAAGAGAAGGGCCTATTTATACGTATGAAGATGACATAAGGTCACCTTTTGAAAGAGACTTTAATAGAATTTTGCATACAAATGCATATAATAGGTTAAAACATAAAACGCAAGTATTTTATTCACCAGAAAATGACCACATTTGTACTAGAATAGGTCATGTAAACTATGTAGAATCAATTAGTTATACAATTTCCAATTTTTTAGGACTTAATACAGAACTAACAAGAGCAATTGCCTGTGGACATGATGTTGGTCATGGGCCATTTGGACATAGAGGAGAAAAGATATTATCTGAAATATCTAAAAGAGATATAGGAAAAACATTTTGGCATGAAAAAAATGGATTAAACTTAGTAGATAATATAGAGCTATTAATAAATTATGATGGACATAAACGAAACCTTAATTTAACATATGCTGTGCGTGATGGAATAATTTCGCATTGTGGAGAAGTTGATGAAAATAGCTTAAGTCCAAGAGATGAAGCTATTGATTTAGAAGAGTATAAATATCCTAATGAATATGCACCATATACTTGGGAAGGTTGTATTGTAAAAGTATCAGACAAAATTTCATATTTAGGTGTAGATATAAATGATGCTATTCAAGAAAAGTTTTTAGATTCGAATAAACTAAAAGAACTAAATAATTTATTAGGAATAAAAGAAAATCTTAATAACTCAAGTATAGTAAATAAACTAGTAAAAGACATTTGCCAAAATTCCTCTCCAGAAGAAGGAATAAAACTATCTGATAATGGACTAGAATTAATGAACAAAATAAAAGAATATAATTATAAATATATCTATTGTTCAGATAGAATGAAACCATCTGAAAAATATTTTGATTTAGTTTTAAATCAAATATATGAAGTACTAAAGGACTGTTTTGATGGAAAAAATACATATAACAAAATAAAAGAGCAAAGTAAATATTATCCGGTTCTTTTAGGTAGATTTGCAAAATGGTTAGCAGATTATTGTGATATAGGAAATAGAGATAGAATGCAAAATAAAATAATATTTGATATAGAAAATGAAAAGGAGTTTTATTCAGCAATTATTTGCTATATTGCAGGAATGACTGATAAATATGCAATAGATATGTATAATGAGATAATACATTTTTAGATTAATTATATAAATTGATTGGTTAGTATAAACTTTTAGTAGGGAAAAATTAAGAAATAAATTGAATAAGAGATA